>DASQRX010000058.1:0-21602 GCA_035642635.1 Xanthobacteraceae bacterium | reverse complement strand
TGGCCTCGCGGAACCAACGCGCGATCCGGCGCAATTCGGGTTGTTCGGCTCGGAAGACGAGTGATGCAATGATGCAAACCCACGTGGGCGGCTGTCATTGCGGACGAGTGCGATTTCGCGTCACTGCCGATCTCACGCGCGTCACCGAATGCAATTGCTCGATCTGCGCCATGAAGGGCTTCCTGCATCTCATCGTGCCGCCCGAGGCGTTCGAGCTTTTGCGCGGCAAGGATGCGTTGACGACCTACCGCTTCAACACTGGCACCGCGCAGCATACGTTCTGCACGACCTGCGGCATTCATCCATTTTACGTCCCGCGTTCTGATCCCGACAAGATCGACGTCAATGTCCGCTGCCTCGACGGCGTCGATATTTCGGTCCTCGACATCAATCGCTTCGACGGCCAAAACTGGGAACACGCAATGACCGAACGGGTGCCGTGGAGGTGATGGAGTGACTGGCGTTTCTCTTGACGGCGAAATCCGCGATGGCCGGCACGTCCTCACCGTGCGGGTCTATTACGAGGACACCGATTTCACCGGCATCGTCTATCACGCCAATTATCTGCGCTACATGGAGCGCGGGCGCACCAATTATCTGCGCCTCATCGGTGCCGACCATCGCGCGCTGTTCGAGGAAACAGAAAAGGAGGCACCCGGCTTCGCCTTCGTCGTGCGCTCGATGACGATCGATTTTTTCAAACCGGCGCGCATGGACGATGTGCTCGAGATCGTCACCGAGCCGGAAGTGGTGAAAGGCGCCTCGACCACGGTGCGCCAGCGCGTGATGCGCGGTGACGAATTGCTGGTCGAAGCCCATGTGCGCGTCGCCTTCATCAGCGGCGGGCGGGCGCGGCCAATCCCAAAGCCGTTGCGCATTGCGATGAAGGCCGACCAAGACGCGATCGAGTCCTGACCTGCAATTGAACAGGACGCGCCCTATATGATCGGATCATGATCGGAACAGACTCGACCTTCGGCTTCGCTTTGTTCGATACGGCGATCGGCCGCTGCAGCGTGGTTTGGAACGAGAGCGGTGTCGTCCGCACCTGGCTTCCGGAAGGAAGCGAGCGCTCGACCCGAAATCGTATTGCGCAGCGTTATCCCACCGCCAGCGAAACCACGCCGCCTGACGAGATAAAGCGCGCGATCGAAGACATGATTGCGCTGCTTGCCGGGGAGCGGAGAGATTTGAGTGGCGTGAAGATCGACGCCGCGGACCTGCCGGACTTCGATCGCCAAGTTTACGAGATTGCGCGCACCATTCCGGCGGGTTCGACGCTCACCTACGGCGAGATCGCCGAACGCCTGGGCGACCGCAACCTCTCGCGCGAGGTCGGACAGGCGCTTGGGCAAAACCCATTCCCGATCATTGTGCCGTGTCACCGCGTGCTGGCGGCCGGCGGCAAGACGGGTGGCTTCTCGGCGCCTGGAGGCGTCAGCACGAAGATGCGCATGCTGACGATCGAGGGCGCGCAGCCGGGTGAGCCTACTCTGTTCGATCAGTTGCCTTTGGCGGCGCAAGGCCGTTCGCCACGCCGCCGGGCCTAGCAATACATCGACGCCGGCCGGCGCTTGATGTAAAGCCCATTTACATGACCTGGTCCAAAGACGAGCCCAAGGACGAGCGGGCCGAGCCGCGCGGCTATCACCACGGCAATCTGAAAGAGACGCTCATTCGCGCGGCGCTTGAGCTTATTGCGCAGAAGGGACCGGCTGGATTCACCTTCGCCGAAGCGGCACGCTGGGCCGGAGTCAGCCCCGCAGCTCCTTATCGCCACTTCCGCGACCGCGACGAGCTGATGGCCAATGTCGCGCTGCGCGGCTTTGAGAAATTCGAGCTTGTCCTGACGCGGGCCTGGGAGGAGGGACGGCCGGATGTTTTCGTAGCGCTGCACCGGCTCGGCAAAGCCTATCTGGAATTCGCGCGGACGGAATCGCCATTCTACTCGGCGATGTTCGAGTCGGGCATTCCGCCCGCAATCAGTCCTGAACTGCGCGAGACCGGCGACCGCGCCTTCGCGGTGCTGCGCGGCGCGGCCGAAAAACTCTGCGCGCAATTGGCGGGGGAACGGCGTCCGCCGGCCCTGATGGTCGCGCTCCATATCTGGGCGATGTCCCATGGGATCGCCTCATTGTTCGGGCGTGGCGACGCGGCGCGCCGCACCCTGCCGATGTCGCCCGACGAACTCTTGGAAGCCGAGGTTTTGGTCTATCTGCGCGGCCTCGGATTGCCGACTGGCAAAACCGGCGGCGCTGCCTAGCTCTCTACAAGCCGGCCAAAATGCCGCATGCAAAGCGTTCGCTGGATCCGGCCCTTGACACCGGAAAAAGTGAATGTAAATGTAATTTACATTCACACGCAAGGACACTGCCATGCCTATCGCAGCCAAGCTTGATGAGTACGGAAAACCGGCCTGGATCGCGCTGATGATCCTTGGCTTTTTTGCCTGGTGGCCGCTCGGCCTGGTCATCCTTGCCTTTATGATAGGGAGCGGACGAATGGGTTGCTGGAATCAGCACGGCATGAGCCGCTGGCAGGACAAGATGGACCGCATGCAGGCGAAAATGGATCGCATGCGCAGCTTTTCGGGCGGCGGCGATTGGTGGGGCCCGCAATCGAGCGGCAACCACGCTTTCGACGACTATCGCAGCGAAACGCTCAAGCGCCTCGAAGAGGAGCAGCGCGGGTTCAAGGAATTCCTGCAGCGGCTGCGCTTTGCCAAGGACCGCGAAGAGTTCGATCAGTTCATGGCCGAGCGGCGCAATCGCCCGCAGGACTCAAGTTCACCGCCAGCGCCGCAGCAGAATTGAGTCTGCGGTTCCCGGGCTAGCTCTTGGCCGTCCACCTCGCGCAGAGGTGGGCGGCCGGCTTGTTTATGAGATGTGCTTGGGGGAACTCCACCACCCGGTTCGGTGCCGCTATTAACGCCCCATTAAGCATAGTCGGGCTTCGTTAGGCGCGTACGACCGGTGTTGCGCCCTAGTTTGGTCAAGTTTCGCGAATGATTACGGGCCGCCGGTGACGGGCCGGCTCGGGTCCTCGCGAAAATCGGGTCTTGGCGGGTGCGCGCGAAGTAGCGGCCTGTCATGACCCTGTGGTACCGCCGCAAGTCGGTGCCACTCAGTGTTGCGCCGTTCCGGTCATGGCCCGGTTTCGACCCTTCCGGTCGGATCGCCGAAAGGACGTTCCATGAACCCCACCGACATCGCGCAGTCGGTTGCACCTCTGACTTCGGCCAATCTCTCGCTGTTCCACCTGTTCTTGCATGCCCATTGGGTCGTCGAGTCGGTGATGGCGGGTCTTTTGGTGTGCTCGGTCTGGGTATGGGCGATCGCTATCGACAAAACCCTGTTATTCGCGCGCCTGCGCCGCTCCGGCGATCATTTCGAGGAAGCGTTCTGGTCCGGCCAATCGCTTGAAGAACTTTACAAATCGCTTGCCGCCGACCCCGGCCATTCGACCGGCTCTTTGTTCGTCGCCGCGATGCGCGAATGGAAGCGCAGCCTCGAAGGCCATGCCAAGTCCTTCGCCGGCCTGCAGATGCGGATCGAGAAGGTGATGAATGTCGCCATCGCCCGCGAGGTCGAGAACATGGAGCGCCGGCTTCTGGTGCTGGCGACAGTCGGTTCGGCCGGCCCCTTCATCGGCCTGTTCGGCACTGTGGTCGGCATCATGACGAGCTTTCAGTCGATCGCGGCGTCGCAAAACACCTCGCTCGCGGTGGTTGCCCCCGGCATCGCGGAATCGCTGTTTGCGACCGCAATCGGCCTCGTTGCCGCCATTCCGGCGACGATTTTCTATAATAAGTTTACAACCGAGGTGAATCGGCAGGCCCAGCGGCTGGAAGGCTTTGCCGACGAGTTTACCGCGATCCTGTCGCGGCAGATCGACGAGCGCGGGTGAGGATTGGGCCGGTTAGAGGCTTGGACTGGGTAAGGACGGTGACAAGGTGAGGACGGGGACATTTTGAGGACGGGGATATCTTGAGGACGGGGACGTGGCTGTAAGCAACGTAAGCGTTGCCTCGGCCGGCGGGCGCAAGCGCGGCCGGCGGCGCGCAGTCATGAGCGACATCAACGTGACGCCGTTCGTCGACGTCATGTTGGTGCTGCTGATCGTATTCATGGTGTCGGCCCCGTTGCTGACGGTCGGCGTGCCGCTCGACCTGCCGCAAAGCCAGGCCAAGGCGCTGCAGCAGGACAACGAGCCGCTGACCGTTTCGGTCACCGTCGACGGCCAGATCTTTCTGCAGAAGGAGCCGATCCAGATCGACGCTCTGATACCCAAGCTGAGGGCGATCATCGACGCGCGCGGCGGCAATTTCGACAACCTCATTTATGTGCGCGGCGACAGGAAGGTTGACTACGGCACGATGATGCGCGTGATGGGGCGTATTTCCGGGGCCGGCTACCACAAGGTCGCGCTCGTGACCGAGGTCGAACAAGGCGGGCAATGAAGCCTGGCATGACCATATCGTGCTTTGCGCACGCGGTGGCGCTCGGCTTTGCCGTGGTCGCGATATCGGCGCAGCCGATGGATGCCCCGCCAATGCAGACGCTGCCGGTTCAGTTCGTTTCCGAAAAGGACTTCTCGCAGATGACCAAGGGCGTCAAAAACGCCCAGCAGATCAAGATCCCGGATTTGAAGCCGCTCGCCGACAAAGTGGGAGAGGAAAAGTCGGTCGATCAGCTCGCCCCAAAGGCCGCCGACAAGCCGGCGATCACAACAGATTCATCAAAATCCAACCCGACGCCAAAGCCCGACGTCAAGCCCGCGGCCAAACCGGACGCCAAGTCCGCCCCCAAGCCTGATCCCACGCCGGACGCGAATGCCGTTCCCAAGCCCGACTCGAAGCCTGACCAGAAACAGGCCGACAAGGCGAAGACGCCCGACTACAAGCCCGATCAGATCGCCAAGCTTTTGAAGAAGGACGCGGCCAAGGACGCCGCCAATGACAATTCGGCGCAACAGAAACAGACTTCACCGAAATTCAACGCCAATCAGGTGGCGCAACTGCTCGACAAGCGCGATCCGCAGCGCCAGCTTGCCTCCGCCCAGACGGTCAACGATTTGGCTACTCTCGGCGCCGCGACCGGAGCTCAGTCCGCCGAGCTCAGCCAGAGCGAGCAGGCAGCATTCGTTGCGCGCCTTACACAATGCTGGAATCTACCGCCGGGCGTTGATCCTTCGTCAAAAATTGTCGTTTCTCTCAGGGTTTTGATGAATATGGACGGTTCGTTGGCCGCGCCGCCTGTTGTGGTGGGAGGTTCACCATCGGCGCTTGGTCCAGCGCTGGCCGAGAGCGCCAAGCGCGCACTCCTTTCGTGTCAGCCTTTCACGATGCTCAGACCTGAGCATTACAGCCAATGGAAAGACCTATCACTCGACTTCGATCCTCACATTATGAGCGGCCAATAACCTGGACGATTCAATCATCATGACGAATTCGTACATTTCCCGACTTTCGAGGCTTCGAAATGTTGAACCTGAACGATCCGTTTCCGCGCTTCGTAGGCCCGAATTCTCCATCACGCGACGACGCGCGCTCGCGCTCGGTGCCATCGGTTTGACGCTGTCAACTCATTACGCCGCCGCGCAGACCCATCTCGTCGTTCCAGGTGAAAACTCTCAGCCGCTGCCGATCGCGATCCCGAAATTCATCGCCGGGACTGCCGGCGATGGCGACACCGCCAACGGCGTCACCCAGATCGTCACCGCCAATCTGCAGCGCAGCGGCCTGTTCGTCCCGATCGATCCCGCGGCCTATACCGAAACCCTCGCCAGCGTCGACAGCGTGCCGACATTTCAAAGCTGGCGTGTCATCAATGCGCAGGCGCTCGTCAACGGTGCCATCACGCGGCAGAACGATGGGCGGCTGAAAGCGGAATTCCGATTGTGGGACGTGCTCGCCGGCCAGCAATTGGACGGCAAGCAATATCTAACCACGCCGGACAATTGGCGGCGCATCGCTCACATCATCTCGGACGCGATCTACGAGCGGCTCACCGGCGCCGGCGGCTATTTCGACAGCCGCGTCGTGT
Organism: Xanthobacteraceae bacterium; assembly: GCA_035642635.1. Lineage (GTDB taxonomy): Bacteria > Pseudomonadota > Alphaproteobacteria > Rhizobiales > Xanthobacteraceae > BOG-931. The sequence continues at coordinate 15,558 of DASQRX010000058.1, read as the reverse complement.
TTGTCGACGAGACCGGTCCGGGCGACCGGCGCACCAAGCGTCTCGCAATCATGGATCAGGACGGCGCCAATGTGCGCTATCTCACCCGCGGCGACGAACTCGTGCTCACGCCGCGGTTCTCGCCGTCGACGCAGGAGATCACCTATATGGCCTATGGCCAGGGCGATCCGCGGGTCTATCTCTTCAACATCGAAACCGGCCAGCGCGAAGTCGTCGGCAATTTCCCGGGCATGAGCTTTTCGCCGCGGTTTTCGCCGGACGGTCAGCGCATCATTATCAGTCTGCAACAGGGCAGCAATTCGAACATCTTCGTGATGGATTTGCGCTCGAAGGCGACGACGCGGCTCACCGACACGCAGGCGATCGACACGGCGCCGTCCTATGCGCCCGACGGCAACCAGATTTGCTTTGAGTCCGATCGCGGCGGCCGGCAGCAGATTTATGTTATGCCCTCGACAGGAGGCCAGGCGCAGCGCATCAGCTTCGGCGACGGCAGCTATTCGACGCCGGTATGGTCGCCGACCGGCGAGTGGATCGCCTTCACCAAGCAGACCTCGGATGCTTTCGCCATCGGTGTGATGAAGCCGGACGGCAGCGGCGAGCGCATTCTGACGTCGGGGTTCCACAATGAAGGCCCGACATTTTCGCCGAACGGGCGCGTCATCATGTTCTTTCGCGATCCGGGCGGAACTTCGGGGCCATCGCTCTTCTCGATCGACATTTCCGGGCGCGCCGACCAGCGGGTTCCGACGCCGAATTATGGGTCCGATCCAGCCTGGTCGCCGCTTCTGTCATAAAAGCGTTGCCGGTTCCATATGGCCGCCGTATTCAGATCGCATTAACCACTGCAAAAGCTTTCGGGGGAATCCGCGGGGTTGAGGCGTCTTTGCAAGGTCGCATCAAGGTTGACGGAACGTTCGTTTAACGAAGGCGCTGCTAGACCCGCTCAAGACCAACCATGTCCGGCCACAACGCAAGTTTGGTAAGTATTATGGAGGCACCGGAATGAACATGGCGAGTATCTTTCGCGGCGCCAGATCCGCTGCAATGGTCGCTGTAATCATCGTGGCGGCACTCGCGATGGCGGGCTGCGCCAAGACCGCCGATCAGAACCTGGCTGGTGGGGCCGCGGCGCCCGGCAGCCAGCAGGACTTCGTCGTCAATGTCGGGGACCGGGTGTTCTTCGAAACCGATTCCTCGGAACTGACCGATCAGGCCCGCGCCACGCTCGACAAGCAGGCGCAATGGCTCAACAACTACAACCGCTATTCCTTCACCGTCGAAGGCCATGCCGACGAGCGCGGCACGCGCGAATACAATATCGCGCTCGGCGCCCGCCGCGCCGAAACCGTGCGGCAGTATCTGGTCTCGCGCGGTATCGCGGGTCAGCGCATGCGCACGATCTCATACGGCAAGGAGCGGCCGGTCGCATTGTGCAACGACATCTCCTGCTGGTCGCAGAATCGCCGCGTGGTGACCGTGCTCGATCAGACCTCGTAGCGCTTCGTCGAGCGCCGCGCAGAACTGGCTTCAACCGGCGCCGTGAGGCGCCGGTTGTCTTTTGCGCTGTTGATTTGCGCCGGGACAAGTCGCGCGGTCCGGACTTACCGCAGATATGCGAGCGCCGATTGCGACAATTGTGTCGCAATTGATCTGCCGCAATTCCGCAGAGCGGAGCCGCCGGCAGGCTCTTGCCGAACATTCCGGCAAAGCGGTTGCCCAAATCTTCCGCGCCCCGTAATATTGGCCGTCGCCCGCGACTGTCTTCATTCACGCCCGACCACAGGTGCTGCCATGAAATTTGACAGTCGTCGCGGTTCTAGGACTCACAAGATTTCTCCCATGCAATTGGCGTGCGCCGCAGCCGTTGCGCTGATTCTCGCCTCGGCGGTCGCGGCGCGAGCGCAGCAGCAGGCGAGCGTGCCGGTCGGCACCGTCTCTGCCGAAAAGCGGCCGATCGCGCAGACGCGCGATTTCGTCGGGCGCGTAGAAGCGATCGATCGTGTCGACGTCAGAGCCCGCGTCAAAGGCTTTCTGGACGAGGTCCTTTTCACGGAAGGCGACGTGGTCAAGAAAGGCGATCCGCTCTACCGCATCGAAAAGGGCCTGTTCCAGGCCGACGTCGATCAAGCCAAAGGCAATCTGGAGCGCAGCCAGTCGGCCAAGGTGCTGACGGAGATCCAGCTGCAGCGGGCCCAGGATCTGATGGACAAGAATGCCGGCACCGTCGTCGCCCGCGATCAGGCGCGCGCTGCGGATCACCAGGCCGAAGGCGCCATCATGTCCGATCAGGCCAATCTGGACACCTCGAACATCAATCTCGGCTACACCGAGATCACGTCACCGATCGCCGGGAAAGTCAGCAAGACGAATGTCACCGTCGGCAATGTCGTCGGGCCCGAAAGCGGCGTGCTCACGACTATCGTCAGTCAGGACCCGATGTATGTGTCGTTTCCGGTCAGCCAGCGCGAATTGCTGCAGGCACAATTGGCCGGAAAGCTTAACAATACCGACGGCGGCAAGATCAAGATCAACATTCGTTTCGCCGACGGCACGACCTACAAGGAAACAGGCACCGTCAATTTCATCGACGTATCCGTCGACCGCGCCACCGATACGGTGCTGGTGCGCGCGACCATGCCCAATCCGGATGGCGTCCTGATCGACGGCCAATTGGTCAGCGTTTCCGTCCAGGCCGGCGCGCCGCAGGAGAAGGTCGTCGTTCCACAGGCGGCGCTGATCGCCGACCAGCAAGGCGTCTATGTGTTCGTGGTCGAAGACGGCAAAGCCGCCATCCGGCGGATCAAGCCCGGCGGCGAGAGTGGAGCCAATACCATCGTTGACAGCGGGTTGAATGGCGGCGAGCAGGTCGTCGTCGAGGGCATCCAAAGCGTCCGGCCGGGCCAGCCGGTTCAGGCCGCGCCCTTGCCGGCAGGCCTCGAAGGGAACTGATCCGATGCTCTCGGCCATCTTCGTCGACCGGCCGCGGCTTGCCATCGTCATCGCCATCGTCACAACGATTGCCGGCCTGCTTGCGCTCAGCGTGATCCCGATCGCGCAATATCCCGATATCGTGCCGCCGCAGGTCTCGGTCACGACGACCTATCCGGGCGCCAATTCTGGGGTCGTCGAAGCCACCGTCGCGCAGGTCATCGAGGCGCAGGTGGTCGGCGTCGACAAGCTGATCTACATGAAGTCGACCAGCGGCGATGACGGCAGCTATAGCCTGACAGTCTCGTTCGAACTGGGCACCGATCCCGACATCAACACCGTCAACGTCAACAACCGTGTCCAGATCGCGGTCGCCAACCTGCCGCAGGAGGTGCAGCGCCAGGGCATCTCGGTGAAGAAGAAGTCCTCAGCGCTGCTTGGCGTGATCGCGCTCTATTCGCCCAAGCACACCCACGATCCGCTGTTTCTGTCCAATTACGTGACCATCAATCTGCTCGACCGGATCAAGAGCACGCCGGGTGTCGGCGACGCCTCGCTGTGGGGCCCGCAGGACTACGCCATGCGCGCCTGGGTGCGCACCGACCGGCTGACCGGGCTCAACCTCACGACCGGCGACGTGATCAACGCCATCCAGTCGCAGAACGTGCAAGCGGCCGTCGGCCGCATCGGCGCGCGGCCCATTTCCGACGACCAGCAGCTGCAGCTCAACATCCAGACCAAGGGCCGCCTGTCCACTGTCGAGGAATTCGCCAATATCGTCATTCGCACCAATCCGGATGGCTCGGTGCTGCGGCTCGGCGACATCGCGAGATTAGAGCTTGGCGCTGCCAATCTCGATCGCGACACCCGCTTCAACGGTGGTCCGGCGGCGGCGATCGCGATCTATCAGGCGCCCGGCGCCAATGCCATCAACGCGCTGAAGGCGGTGAAGGAGCAGATCGCCGACGTCGAGAAGAGGTTTCCCGAGGATATGGCCTGGAAGGTGACCTACGACCCCACGGTCTTCGTCACCGACACGATCCACGAAGTGCAAAAGACGCTGATCGAGGCGTTCATTCTCGTCGTGATCGTGGTCTATCTCTTCCTCGGCAGCATTCGCGCCACACTGATCCCGACCTTCGCCGTGCCGGTCAGCCTGATCGGCGCCTTTATCGCACTGCTAGCCGTCGGCTATTCGGCGAACACCGTGTCGCTCTTGGCGGTGGTGCTGGCGATCGGCATCGTGGTCGACGATGCCATTGTCGTGGTCGAGAATGTCGAGCGCGTGATGGAGGAGCATCCCGAGCTCACGCCTGCGGAAGCCACCAAGCGGGCGATGACCGAGATCACCGCGCCGATCATCGCCATCACTTTGGTGCTGTTGTCGGTGTTTGTTCCGCTCGCCTTCGTCCCCGGTATTTCCGGCGTGTTGTTCCGGCAATTCGCGGTGACGGTCGCGGTGGCGATGTTCCTGTCGGCGATCAACGCGCTGACCTTGTCGCCGGCGCTGTGCGCCGTTCTGCTGCGGCCGCATCATGGACCGCGGCGGGGCGTTATGGGCTATGTGATGCGGAGCATCGACCATGTGCGCGACCAATACGGCCGGGTTGTCGCGCGCATGGTGCGGGTATCGATCATCGGCATCGCGATGGTCGCGGTCGCCGCGGTCGGCATCGTCGGCTTAAGCAAGGTGACTCCGACGGGATTTCTGCCCGAGGACGACCAGGGTGCGCTGTTCGTCGTCGTGCAATTGCCGGGCGGCTCGTCGGTGGCGCGGACCGCGGATGTCGTCTCGCGAACCGAGGACATTCTCAAACACGAAGAGGCGGTCGAGGACTTTACCTCGGTGATCGGCTTGAACTTCATCGACAATTATTCGCAGGCGAACTCCGCGTTTATGGTCGTGACGCTCAAGCCCTTCGAGGAGCGCAAAGATCGCTCGCTCAGTGTCGGCGCGCTGATTGGCCGGCTCGGCGAGAAGTTCCGTCAGATTCCCGGCGGCACCGTCTTGCCGCTGGCACCGCCGCCGATCATCGGGCTCGGCACCGGCGGCGGCTTCACCTATGTGCTGGAAGACCTGGGCGGCGGCGATCCGAAAGCCATGGCGCAGGCGTTGCGCGGCCTCACCGTCGCCGCCAACCAGAATCCGCAGTTGAGCCGCGTGTTCAGCACTTTCTCGGCGACCAATCCGTCGATCTATCTCGACATCGATCGCGACAAAGCGCAGATCATCGGCGTGCCGCTAAGCTCGGTCTTTCAGGCGTTGCAAGCGTCGCTCGGCGGCTACTTCGTCAACAATATGAATCTGTTTGGTCGCACCTGGCAGGTGCAGGTGCAGGCCGAAGCCTCCGACCGTGACAGGATCGACGATATTTTTCGGATCAATGTGCGCAGCAGCGAGGGCAAGATGGTCCCGTTGCGCAGTCTTGCCGAAGTCCGCGTCGTCGTCGGGCCGCCGGCCTTGATCCGCTACAACAATCTTCGCGCGGTCACGGTGCAGGGCAGTCCGGCGCCCGGCATTTCGTCAGGCCAAGCCTTGAAGGCGATGGAGACCGTCGCCGCGAACACTTTGCCGCAAGGCTATGCCGGGGCCTGGACCGATACCGCGTTCCAGGAGAAGCGCGCAGAAGGCAAGACGCCGATCATTCTCGGCTTCGCCTTGCTGTTCGCCTATCTGTTTCTGGTCGGACTCTACGAGAGCTGGACCATACCGGTGCCGGTTCTGCTTTCGGTGTCGATCGGCATCTTGGGCTCGTTCCTCGCCATTGTTGTCGGCGGCCTCACCCTCGATCTCTATGGCCAGATCGGCATGGTGGTGCTGATCGGCCTCGCCGCCAAGAACGGCATTCTGATCGTCGAATTCGCCAAGGAGCAAAGGGAAAAAGGCGTGCCGCTGCAGGAAGCGGCGAGCGAAGGCGCACGGCTGCGCTTCCGTCCGGTGATGATGACGTCGTTTGCATTCATCCTCGGCCTCTTTCCGCTGGTTGTCGCGGTTGGTGCGTCGCAACTCGCGCGGCGCAATGTCGGCACGCCGGTGTTCGGCGGCATGATCCTCGCGTCGTTCATCGGCATCTTCGCAATACCGCCGCTCTATGTGATGTTCCAGGCGATCCGCGAGCGGTTGCGGCCGTCATCGCGGCCGCAGAAGGCTGTGCCTGAGGCGCACGTCGATGCCGACGCGAAGCCGCCGGCAACCGCGTGAGCGGGCCGTTTGAATGTGACGTGGAACTGGTGCGGCAGTCTTTTGGACGTTTGTGAAATGGGAATGTCAGAATAGCTACAATGAGCGGAAGGCGGGCGGCAGACCTGCCCGCGAGGCTGTCATGCTGGATTGGCTCACTTGGCCTGCAGACCTGCTCTTGAACGCCGGCGCTGCCGTGGCCAGTCTGTTCTTCGGCCGGGACGAGCCTAATTTCGTGGTCGTTCAGATGATGGTTGCGACGCTGATATTGGCGGCTGTCGTATCGGTGATGGTGTTTTGGCGATCGCTGGTCGGAATTTGGCGTTCGCGTTAGCCTTGCGAATACTATCCCCGCCGTGACCTTCGCCGCGCCGTGGCAGCAGTGTCATTTGCCGCGTGCTAGCTTCTCGCTCGCCTCCCACAAGAGCCCGCGGATCCAGCCCGCGGAATGAATATGGCGCGCGGCCGGTGAGCGGCCGGTCACGATGCTCGCGATAAGGGGCCATCTTTGGGCCACAGTCACAATTTGGACGCAGGGCAGGGTATGTTAGCGATCGGGACACCACCAAAAAAGACGAAAGCGATGATCCGCTCCGTTTCCCTGCTCGCGCTGGCGTGCACGCTATGGGCTAGCGCCGCTCAAGCTCAAATGTCGGAATCCGACCTGATGATGCGCATCGACCACCTCGAGGCCCAGGTTCGCGATCTCACCGGCACGGTGGAAGAATTACAGCACCGCAACAGCCAACTCGAGCAGCAGTTACAGCAGGCCCAGGCGGCCGCACCTGGGGCCGCGCCGAACACGGCGGCGTCGCGGCCGAACCCGCAATCCGCGCCGCCGCCACAGGCGCAGCAATATTCGCCGCCGCCTGGTGCGCAATATCAATCCGGCTCGCAATATTCGGCGCCGCCGGCGACCGCGCAATACTCGCCGCCCCCGGGCCAGTATTCGCCGCCGCCACAAGCGCAATATTCACCGCCCCCACCCTACACGCCGGCGCCGCCAACGACCGGGGCCGTTGTCACGGCCGCGCCTAACGATACGGGGTCTTATCCGCCGCGCCGTGGCGACGCCTTCGATCCCTCGGCCGATCCGAATGCGCCGGGCGCGCCACGCCCGCTTGGTGCTCCAGGCGCCGCCGCCGAGCCGCCGCCCGCGGTGTCGAGCACGCCCGCGCCTCGCCGGATCGGCGCTCCGCTCGATCTTTCGTCACCGTCGAATAGTGCGGGGCAAGGCGGTCCGTTGCCGCCGCCGCCGCAGATCAATCCGAATTCGACCGGCGCCATGCAGGCGGCGCTGCCGCCCGGCAACACGCCGAAGGACGAATTCGATCTCGCTTACGGCTACGTGCTGCACAAGGACTATGGACTTGCGGAACAGACGTTTCGCGGCTTCCTGCAGAAATATCCGAGCGACCGGCTGACGCCCGAGGCGCAATATTGGCTCGGCGAAAGCCTGTTCCAGGAGCAGCACTACCGCGACGCCGCCGAATCCTTCCTTGCGGTCTCGACAAAATACGAGACCACCGCGCGGGCGCCGGAGGCGCTGATACGGCTTGGCCAATCGCTGGCGGCGCTCGGCGAAAAGGAAGCCGCCTGCGCCTCGCTTGGCGAAGTGCTGCGGAAATATCCGAAAGCTTCTGCGGCGATGAAGCAAAACGTCGACCGGGAACAGAAGCGTGTCCACTGCTGAACAAGCCGTTCGCGATGACGAAGCGAGCGTATTGTTCAGCGGACTTGAAAGCGCGCGTGGACTGGTCCTTGCGGTATCCGGCGGTGCAGATTCAACAGCGCTTCTGATTCTTGCGGCGCGCTGGGCCAAAGAGCTGAAAACGCGCCTTAAGCGCGCGCCGAAGCTCGTGGCCGTCACCGTCGATCATGGATTGCGCGCGGAAGCCGCGCGTGAGGCGGCCGCGGTCAAGCGCCTGGCGAGGAGTTTTGGCGTCGCTCATCGCACGTTGCGCTGGCGCGGCGAAAAGCCGAAATCGGGCTTGCAGGAAGCCGCCCGCATTGCGCGCTACCGCTTGCTCGCCGACACGGCATCGCGCGCCGGATACGCCCATATCCTGACTGCGCATACGCTCGACGATCAGGCCGAGACGATTCTGTTTCGGCTGGCGCGCGGCAGCGGGCTCGTCGGGCTCGCCGGCATGGCGCATGCCGCGCCGCTTCCGGTCGGCGGCGGGCACTCTCTCTTTCTCGTGCGCCCGTTCCTTGGTTTGCCGAAAGCCCGGCTTTTGGCAACGCTTGACGCGGCGTGCATCGGCTATAGCGAAGACCCGAGCAACCGCGATCCGCGGTTTGCCCGCGCGCGGCTGCGCAGCCTGATGCCGGAACTCGCGCGCGAGGGTCTCGATGCGCGCGGCTTGGCCCGGCTCGCGGCGCGGGTGCGGCGCGCCGAAGCGGCGATCGAATTTTCGGTCGCGGCGGCATGCGGTGCGCTGGCACCGCGCCCGTGGCGCGAACGCGGTCCGATCAGGATTGCGACGGCGCAATTTGCCGATCTGCCCGCCGAGGTGGCCTTGCGCCTTCTCGGCCGCACTGTTTCGCATGTTGGCGACGAGGGCCCGGTCGAACTGGCCAAGCTTGAGGCGCTTTACGACGCGTTGCGGCAGGCCCGTTCCCGCCTGCGCCGGACGTTGGCCGGGGCCTCGATCACGCTCGACCGCGATTGCGTTACGGTCGAACGCGCTCCGGCCCGGCGGACCAAGGGGAGCGTGCCAACCGGCACCCGAGCCCTGCCGAAACATCGCAAGGGGCGCTTTACGAAATAACGACATATTGCTCAGGTTGCGCAGGTGGTTCCCTTGGCAGGGGGCGGCCCGACGCCTACATTGGCCTGTATCGGGGACGTGAAGCGGCCACGACTCGCAGGCACGCATTATCCCGCCGACTCGCTTAGACGGGGGGTCAAGGACACGAGATGAACGCCAATCTGCGCAATTTCGCCCTGTGGGTCATTATTGTCCTGCTGCTTTTGGCTTTGTTCACCCTGTTCCAGAATCCGGGGCAGCGCACGTCGTCAACGGACATCGCGTTCTCGCAACTGTTGACTGAGGTCGACCAGGGCCATGTGCGTGATGTGCTCATCCAGGGCCCCGACATTCACGGCACCTTCACCGACGGCCGCACCTTCCAGACCTATGCGCCGAGTGATCCGTCGCTGGTGCAGCGCCTTTACAACAAGGGCGTCTCGATCACCGCACGGCCGCAGACCGACAATGTGCCGTGGTTCGTGTCGCTTCTGATTTCTTGGCTCCCCTTCGTGGCGCTGATCGGCGTTTGGATCTTTCTGTCGCGGCAAATGCAGGGCGCCGGTGGCAAAGCGCTCGGCTTCGGCAAGTCGCGGGCAAAACTTCTGACCGAAGCGCATGGCCGTGTCACCTTCGAGGACGTGGCCGGCGTCGATGAGGCCAAGCAGGACCTGCAGGAGATCGTCGAATTCCTGCGCGATCCGGCCAAGTACCAGCGGCTCGGCGGGCGCATTCCGCGCGGCGTGCTCCTGGTCGGCCCGCCCGGTACCGGCAAGACGCTGATCGCGCGCGCCGTCGCCGGCGAAGCCAATGTGCCGTTCTTCACCATTTCGGGATCCGACTTCGTCGAAATGTTCGTCGGCGTCGGCGCCAGCCGCGTGCGCGACATGTTCGAGCAGGCCAAGAAAAACGCGCCCTGCATCATCTTCATCGACGAAATCGACGCGGTGGGCCGCCATCGTGGCGCCGGTCTCGGCGGCGGCAACGACGAGCGCGAGCAGACACTGAATCAGTTGCTGGTCGAGATGGACGGCTTCGAGGCCAACGAAGGCATCATCCTGATCGCAGCGACCAACCGGCCCGACGTGCTCGATCCAGCGCTGCTGCGTCCCGGCCGCTTCGACCGTCAAGTCGTGGTGCCGAACCCCGACGTGGTCGGCCGCGAGCAGATTTTGAAAGTGCACGTGCGCAAGGTGCCGCTGGCACCGGACGTCGTTCTGAAGACCATCGCGCGCGGTACGCCGGGCTTCTCCGGCGCCGATCTGATGAATCTCGTCAACGAGGCGGCCCTGATGGCGGCCCGGCGCAACAAGCGCATGGTCACCCAGGTCGAGTTCGAGGACGCCAAGGACAAAGTGATGATGGGCGCCGAGCGCAAGTCGCTGGTGATGACGGAGGAGGAAAAGCTCCTCACCGCCTATCACGAAGGCGGCCACGCCATCGTCGCGCTCAACGTCAAGGCGACCGATCCGGTGCACAAGGCGACGATCATCCCGCGTGGCCGCGCGCTCGGCATGGTTATGCAATTGCCGGAACGCGACAAGCTGTCGATGAGCCTTGAACAGATGACGTCGCGTCTTGCCATCATGATGGGCGGCCGTGTCGCCGAGGAATTGGTGTTCGGCCGCGAACGCGTGACCTCAGGTGCTGCGTCCGATATCGAGCAGGCGACCAAGCTTGCGCGCATGATGGTGACGCGCTGGGGTCTGTCCGACACCCTCGGCACGGTTGCTTACGGCGAGAACCAGGAAGAAGTGTTTCTCGGCTATTCGGTGGCGCGCCAGCAGAACATTTCCGAGGAAACCGCGCGGAAGATCGACGGCGAGATCAGGCGGCTGGTCGAGGCCGGTTTCAACGAAGCGCAGACGATCCTCACCGCGAAGCGCGCCGACCTCGAGACGCTCGCCAAGGGCCTGCTCGAGTTCGAGACGCTGACCGGCGACGAGATCAAAGACCTGATCATGGGCAAGAAGCCGAATCGAGAATCGGTGATCGAGCCGACGACGTCGCGGACGCCGACGGTGCCGACCGCGGGCGCCGGCCGCAACCGGCCGCCGCAGCCCGAGGGCCCGATGGAGCCGCAGCCGCAGGCTTGAGCGGCGGCTCTTAGACGCGGTAAGTGCATCGCACTTTTTGCTGTGAGGACTTCGAACCCATCCATTCGTAAACGCGACAGAGCAGGGTTGAGCGACTGGCCGAAAATCCGCCATGCCAATGGGATATTCGCGGTCGTCTGCACGGGGACGGTTTCATGCGAATCACTTTGCTCGTCGGCGCGGCCCTTGGGCTCGCCGTTGGTCCGGCACTAGCCCAGGTCGGCGGCCAGCCGGCGATGCGGCCGCCGCAGGCTGTGCCCGGCAAGCCGCAGCCGGGCCCGGCTAGGCCCGGCGCGCCCATAAAGCCTGCTGCTCAGTCCGCCAAGCCCGCGCCGGCCGTGGCGTCGACGCCCGAAGCGCGTTCGGCCGCGGAACTGGCCTTGACGTCGGACCCCGTTTTCGACGACGGCACTTATCTGCGCATCAAGCAAACGCTGCTCAGCTATTCGGACATCCAAGTGCGCGGCGGCTGGCCGACGCTGCCGACCGACGCCAAGCTTGCGCCGGGCGCGAGCGGACCGAGCGTCGCGCTGCTCCGCCAGCGTCTCGTCATCACCGAAGATGTGCCCGCGAGCCAGGAGACGGGCGACAGCTACGACGCCGCCGTCACGGCCGGCGTCAAGAAATTCCAATTGCGCCATGGGCTCGACGCGACCGGCACGGTCGGCGCGCAAACCCTCAAAGCGATGAACGTTCCGGTCGGCGACCGCATCAAGCAGCTCGAAGCGTCGCTGGAACGGCTCCTCGGCATGGATTTCCTGTTCGCCGATCGCTACGTCGTGGTGAATATTCCGGCCGCCTTTGTCGAAGCGGTCGCCCACGGCAAGGTCGAGCGCCGCTACCGCGTCATTGTCGGCAAGATCGACAAGCCGTCGCCGACGCTCACCGTTTACATCACCGCGGTCGACCTCAACCCGACCTGGACCGTGCCGCTCTCGATCACCAAGACCGAGATCGCCCGACACATGCGCACGGATCCGAGTTATCTGAGCCGCATGCATATGCGGCTCCTCGGCGCGCATGACGAAGAGATCAATCCGGGCAGCGTCGACTGGTCGATGGAGCGCTCGCCGAATTTCACGGTGCGCCAGGATGCCGGCGCCTGGAACGCGCTCGGCTATCTGAAGATCGACATGCCCAATCCGTATTCGGTCTATATGCACGACACTGATACGCGGAAATTGTTCGCCGACGATTACCGTTTCGATTCCCACGGCTGCACCCGTGTCGACAATGTGCGCGATCTCGCCGCCTGGATCCTGCAGGACGGCCCGCCGGGATGGGATCGCGCGTCGATCGACGCCGGCATCGCCTCAGACCAGACCAAGATCATCAACTTGCCGCACAAGATTCCGGTGGCCTGGGTCTATCTGACCGGCTGGGTGTCGCGCGACGGTACTGTCGAATTCCGCGATGACGTCTACAAGCACGACGAGGCATTGGACCGTAACGCGCTGGCCGACGCCGCGGCGGGCGGCTTTGTCGCGCCGGTGGCGAAAGCACCGGTGGCGAAAGACGTGGCGCAGGCTTCCTCCAGCCTCGACAGCCGGTGAGTTCCGCGTAGCGATGACTTGATCGGGCTGAGCCGCATGACCGCCTATCGCATGGCTGTCATCATCATCAGTAACCTTAGTTGTTTCGCGCCTGTATCTCTCACCGGCCCGTTCTCTTGCACGCCTAAGGACAACGCCATGATACGATATGTGACGGTGGGATTAGCGGTCGTTGCCGGTGCTGCCTTGGTCGAGGCGGCACTGATCCCGGGCTTGGTGATCGGCGGCGCTGTAATTCTGGCGCCCAAAATCCTGCCTGATCTGCGCCGGCGTGTGCGGCCGCTGGTCAAGTCAGCCGTCCGAGGCCGGCCTGCGCCCAATGCTCACGCGCGCAACGCTACCCAGCCCGCGGCCGGCCGGCTCAACCTCAAGGCGCCGCTGGCCGCTGCTGAACGGCTCGGGATTAAACAGGCCATAGCCAAGACCATCACCTTTCGTATCATCGTCACGACGCTCGACTTCAGCTCGAATTATATCGTGCTCGGCGAACTCACCACGGCGGCGGGCCTGTCGACCTTCGCGCTGGTCGTCGGCCCGGTGTTCTATCTGGTCCACGAAAGTGCCTGGAATTATTTCGGCCCTGCCGATGGCGCCGTTGAGATTTCGTCTCTCTTGCCGATACGGTCCGATGCCGATGCGCCGGGCCGGGGAGGGATTACGATCAGCCGGGCGCTGGCCAAGACCATCACCTTCCGCACTCTCGCGACCGCGATGGACTTCACCACGTTATACGTGGTGGTCGGGGACGCCGTCACGGCGGCGGGTCTCGCCGCCTTCGGCTTCGTTGTGGGCCCCTTTGTGTATTGGGGCCACGAGAAGGCCTGGGATCATTTTAGCCCCGCCAAAGAGGACGCCGTTGAGCGGCCGGAGCCGACAAAACTCTTGCCGGCGCCGGCCAACGCGTAGCGCGGTACGAAACCAGCTCAGTTCAACCTGAGCTCGGTAATGTGCCGCGGGTCGGACTTGATCTCGCCGTTCTCGACGCGCTTGACGAGGTCGGTCAGCACCGCATTGGCGCGGCAGGAGAGGCCGACCTTCTCGCCTTCGCGCACGATCAAACCGTTGAGGAACTCGATCTCCGTGCGCCGGCCTTTCTGCATGTCCTGACCCATCGAGGGGCGCTGCGTGGCCGCGGTATGGCCAGAGTCCTTAAAACGCTGCGCGTCGCAGGCGCTCGCCGCCGCCGCGTCGCCTTCACCCGCGCGCGCGATCGTTTCCGGCGGCAGATGCAAAATTTCCTCCAACTGGTAGCCATGCGCTTGTCCGACGCGGATGGCTTCGCTGCCGAGCCGTGTCGAGAAGCGGCGGATCGGGTCGCTCTTGAGCATGTCGCCGCCGCCGAGGCCCGTGCAGGCGGAAAGCCCGTTCTGCATGGCGTTGGCGACGAGCTTCGACCAGCGCTCGCCCCACAGATTGGCGGTTACCTTTGCGCTGTCAGCGTTAGCGACAAGCCGGCAGACCTCCTCGGCCCGTTGCGTGATGCGGCCGTGCACTTCGCCGGCGCGGAACACGGTATGCGCTGCGCCGTGCTTGGCGGCGCCGCGATGAATGCGACCGGGCTCCGGCAGGTTGACCGTGATACTCGAGGCGATGCAGCCGAGCGTCTTGCCCCAGCCGACGACGCCGGCGATCGTCTCTTCATTCATGCAATTCTGTAGCGAGACCACATAGCCGTCGGGCGCGAGATATTGCCGGATCAGCATCGTCGCCCAAGCCGTGTCGTAGGACTTCATGCAGACGAAGGCGATGTCGACGGGCTTCTCCTTGGCGAGCTGCTGCGCGTCCGTCACGTGGAGCGCGCGCACCGGCACGGTGAATTCCGGCTCCTTCATGGCATGCGTCACACGCAAGCCGTGCGCCCGCATATGCTCGACATGCGCGGGCCAAGGATCGATGAACGTCACATCCTCACCGGCTTGCACCATGTGAGCTCCGGCATAGCCGCCGACCGCTCCGGCCCCAACGATAGCAATCTTCCTGCCCATGCCTTCCTCCCGAGGTTGCTGCAGCGAGCGTAGCGCGGCGGGCGCACCGGTCACAACGGGACGGATCAGGAATCGGGTGGGCCCGCTGTCGTCCGCAGGCTATTGCGGCACTGCGCCGAGTTGACAGATGCCGCTGCAAAATCGCGTAAGCCCTTTTGGAGAGTTGACCGCTTCGCCCGCGCGCGGATTGTTCTTTGGCAATCGCGGCGGGCGCTTTCATACCGACGCGAAGACCTTGACGGCGCGCCGCTGGGCCTCGCGGCAATGGATCTGTTGCGTGCTCGACTTCAAGGGCCGCCGGCGCGACGTGTGGGGCCGTTTCTACACCGAGCTGTTTTTCCTCGATGAGCCGACCGCGCTCGCGGCCGGGCACCGGCCGTGCTTTGAGTGCCGCCGCGAGGACGCGGCAGCCTTTGCCGAGGCCTGGCGCAAAGCGCATCGGCTTTCGACACGGCCCTATGCCGACGCGATGGACGTTGTGCTCCATGGCGAACGTCTGCAAGGCCGCGCCAAGCGTCTGCACCGGCGCAACATCGACACATTGCCCGACGGTGCATTCATCGCGCGGGAGGGCCAAGCCTTCGTGGTTCGTGGCGACGCCCTGCTGCGCTGGACGCCGCAACGTTATGACGATCGCCAGCCGAGGCCGCGCGATGTCATGGTCGACGCGCTCACACCGCCCGCGATCCTCGCGGCGCTGTCAGCAGGCTACCACCCGCGCTGGCATCCGAGTGCCAAGGCCTAGCCCTTGAAGGCGGCCTTGATCGCCGCGACCGTCACACCGGGGAGGCGGGCAGTGGAGATGATGCGCGCCTCTTGCTCGAGGAGGCCATTAAGTGCCGTCTTCATGGGATCGATCGTGCTCACCGGCACGACAACGGCGCCATGGCGGTCGGCATGGATGAGATCGCCGCTCTTGACCGCCATGCCGTGGATGGTGACCGGAATGCCAAAATCCTCGACATGCACATAGGCATGCGAGGGGCCGATAGAGCCGGCGAGCATCTGAAAGCCCTCGGCGACCTGCGGAATATCACGGACCGAGCCGTTGGTGATGGT
>DASQRX010000057.1:0-13371 GCA_035642635.1 Xanthobacteraceae bacterium | reverse complement strand
ACGCCCTCCTTGGCATAGCGCTCCGCTTGCCGGTTGAGCGGCTGATGCTGGCCAAACTTTTCAAACAGGATCATCGCCAGAAGACTGGGACCGGCCCACCCCCTGGCGATCACATGGAACGGCGCCGGGGCCTGGCTGATTAGATAAAATTGGTTGTAGGCCCCCGCAACCAACTTAGAGGCGGTTTCGAAACTAGTTGTCAGGCGTGCAGCTCATCGAGCAAGCCCCTGGCCTCCTTCAGATCGCGCGTGTCGAAGCCTTCGGTGAACCAGCCGTAGACCGGAGCGAGAAGATCGCGGGCCTTGTCCCGCTTGCCCTGGTCGCGCCAGAGCCGCGCCATGCTGATCGCCGCGCGCAATTCCCAGGACTTTGCCTGCTGCTTGCGCGCAACAGCGCGCGCACGCTCGAAGGATACCTCCTGCCGAGCGCGCTGAAGAGTTTGCGGTGGCATGGCCGGGGAAGTCGCGCTGAGGTCGCCGGAGCCGGATGCTCGGAAAGCATCCGGCGAGACATCATTGAGCGCACCGACGGCATTCCGCTGTTTGTAGAGGATTTGTAGAGGAAATGACGAAGGCGGTATTAGAAGTCATTCGTGGCGTCCTTCGATCTCGACGCGCCGGGCAAGTAATGGTTTTGCTCCGAGGAAGAGGCGAAAATGGCGAACAGCCGTCCGTTAGCTGACACCTGCGACGGCAGCGGTCAGCCCTGGTGGCGACACGGTGGCGATTTCGAACTGAAAATCGGCACTGGTTGATTCGAGCGACGATTGAAACTCGTTACACATCAATGTGTTATTTGGCGCGCCCGAAGAGATTCGAACTCCTGACCCCCAGATTCGTAGTCTGGTGCTCTATCCAGCTGAGCTACGGGCGCGGGTTGCGCCGCGCGAAATAAATGCCGCCAAAGCGGCCCCGCGGCGCGGCGCCGTAGTTATAGGGTCTGGCGCTT
Organism: Xanthobacteraceae bacterium; assembly: GCA_035642635.1. Classification (GTDB taxonomy): domain Bacteria; phylum Pseudomonadota; class Alphaproteobacteria; order Rhizobiales; family Xanthobacteraceae; genus BOG-931. The sequence continues at coordinate 12,423 of DASQRX010000057.1, read as the reverse complement.
ATTGGCAAGGCGGGCGGCGAAGGGTTGATGGAGATGCCCAATCGCCCTTTTGGGCGTTTGCGTAAAGCTCAAAGCCTAACCGTGCCCGAAACCGCCGCCGTCGTGGGATGATCCATCGGAGCCGAAACCAACGGAGGGCCCGTGATCTGGTCGATCGTCGGGTCTGACACGCAAGCCTTGCCGAAAGGCAAAGACGATCAGGGCACCAACACCGATCAGAATCAGCAACCCGATTAGTGGATGCACGTCAGACCTTTCTTACCCATGCGCTCTTGCGCCGCGATGCGCGGCAAGTTCCACGGCGCGGTCCGGAATGGTCAACCGCAGCGTCGCCCCGATCGTGCCTTCGACCAGGCGGATCTCGCCGCCATGGGCGCGCACCAGTTCGGCGGCGATGGCAAGGCCGAGGCCGGTGCCGCCGGGGCGGGTCGAGCCCTGGAACGCTTCGAACAAATGCGCGCTGGCCTTTGCCGAAAAGCCCGGCCCGGTGTCGGACACTTCGATCACCACCACCGCGCCCTCCCGGCGGCCGGTGATGCGGATCTGATCGCGGCCGGGATCGCGCGTGGCGCGGCTTTCCATGGCCTGTTCCATGGCCTGCAAGGCGTTGCGCGACAGGTTGAGCAGGATGCGGAACAGTTGATCGTAATCGGCCTCCACCATGAGGCCGCGCTCGACCGCGCTGATCCAGCGCACCGGGCCGTTAGGGCTGAGCCCCAGCGTCTCGTGCACCTCTTCGACCAAAGGCTCGAGCAGAATCTCCCGGCGGTCCGGCGGCGGCTCCTGCAGGCGGCCGTAGGACAGCGTCGACTGGCAGAACGCGATGGCGCGTTCCAGCGCACGCATCAGTTTCGGCGCGAAACGCTGCACGCCCGGATCGGGAATTTTCGCCAGCCGATCCGAGAACAATTGCGCCGAGGCGAGCAGGTTGCGCAGATCGTGATTGATCTTCGACACTGCGAGCCCGAGCGCGGCGAGCCGGCTCTTTTGGTGCAGCATCGAGGCCAGATCGGTCTGCATCGCCGAAAGTTCGCGTTCGGCGGTGCCGATCTCGTCGACGCGGCCTAACGGCACCATAATGCGGTCGGGGTCTTCCGGCGCGGCGCGGAACGCCATCATATTGGCGGTGATTCGGCGCATCGGCCGCACGAACATGTAATGCAGCGCCAGATAGACCAGCGTCGCGGTGATGCAGGAGATGAGCAGCGATATCAGGAGAATGTCGACCGAATAGCGCAGCATCGCCTTGCGCAGCGGCGGCTCGTCCATGATCAATTCGATGTAGTCGCCGCCCATCGGCGCCGGCCCGACCACACGCATCACGCTGTCGCGGGTGTGATTGTTGGCCAGTATCTTGAAGGCATCCATGATCGAATCGAAGGTTTTCACGTCGCGCATGTCGAAATCGTCGCTGATCGGCGGCGGCATGTCGTCGACGGCGAGGAGCTGGCGCTGCGTGCCCATCTTCATGGCGACGGCGCGGGCGCCGATCGAATCGAGAATCTGTTTGGTGAGCGCGTCGGAGACGACGCCGTTCGGCGCGGCATCGAGCACCAAAGCCGCGGTATAGCCGGAGGCGAGCCGATCCTTGAGCCACATCACGCGATAATTGGCGACCGACGGCACATAGATCAGCACTTCCGCGATCATCACGAACAGGATCGTGAGGACGAGGAGCTTCCCCGAAAGCCCGAACCACGGCGGCCGGACCGGAGCCGGCCGCGTTGCAGCTTCTTCACTCATTCGCCGAGCCTCGCCGCCAGCCCAAATCGGGACAGTACGTTGGGACAAAACCGTCGACCAAAACGCCGCAGCCAACCTATGATGCGCCGCACCAAGGGCGACGTCAAACCTCGATTAAAATAGGTCATCGCAGCGCGCTTTCCCACCTCCGCATAGGTCGGATACGGCACAATAACACCGGCCAGGGCCGCAATATTCAGCTTTTGGTTTATGGCAAGCGTCCAGACCGCGATATTCTCTGTGGCCTCCCGGCCCACCAACGTCACGCCGAGCACAAGACCTTTACGATCGATGACGACCTTAATGTGGCCGCCGGTCTCGCCGGTCGCCTGCGCGCGCTCGTTTTCGCTGTACGGCCAGCGCAAGATCCGAGGGGCGTAAGCCTGCGCGCGGGCTTCGTCCTCGGTGATGCCGACTTGCGCCATCTCCGGAGCCGTGAAGGTCATCCACGGAACGGCGGCGCTGTCGGCTTCGACCTGAGTGCGGAACAACGCGTGACGGATCACAAGACCGGCGTGATGCTGGGCGACATGCGTCCATTTCGGCGCGTCGATGACGTCGCCGATGGCGTAGACGCGTTTGTTGGTGGTGAGAAGGCGCTTGTCGACGACGATGCCCGCCGCCGCGTGGCGGATGCCGGCTCTGTCAAGATCGAGAGCGGCAATGTTCGGCTGCCGGCCGGTCGCGACCAGAATATGGGTGCCTTCGATCGTCTCGGCACCTGCTTCACCTGCAATGTCGACTTGCACGCGCGCCAGCGCGCGGCGCGCGTGCGCAATCTTCACGCCGCTGCGCAACACCACGCCGTCGCGGACAAGCCCGTCGATGACGAGTGCAACACGTTCGGGATCGAAGCCGGCAAGCGGCGCCGCCTCGCTCAGCACCGTCACCTCGGCGCCGAGCCGACGAAACGCCTGCGCCATTTCGATGGCGACCACGCCCGCGCCAATAACGACAAGATGGCGCGGACATTCCTCGAGATCGAAAACATTCTCGTTGGTGAGGAGAGGCACATCGGCAAGACCGGGGATCGGCGGCAGTTCCGGCGACGATCCGGTGGCGATAATGAAACGCCGCGCCTTGATGGCAAAGCCGCCAGCCGCGACGGTCTCCCGGTCGGCGAAATGCCCGACCCCTTCGATGATGCGCACGCCCATGGCGTTGAAGCGCTCGGGCGAATCGAGTGGCGCCACTGCGGACACGACGTCCCGCACGCGCGCGCGCACGCACGGCGGCGAAATCGACGCCGAAGCGAACGGTCTTAACGCCAAAACGGGCGCCGCTCCGCACCGCATTGGCGCGCTCTCCCGCAGCGATCAACGCTTGCGCCGGCAGCGAGCCGCCATAGAGGGTCTCGCCGCCCATGCGGCCCTTTTCGATGAGCACGACGCTCACGCCGAAAGCGGCCGCGGCGGACGCCGCCATCAATCCGCCCGCCCCGGCGCCGATCACGCAAATGTCGGGCTCAAGCTCTTGCGGGGTTTTTTGCGGGATATTTTGCGCCATCGGGCCTGCCGGAAGTCGCGGAGGGGACACACCTATTCTATAGGTCTTGTTCTATAGGTCTTTCGCGATGGCAATGCGGGCTTGGATACCGCCTCGTAACCCTTGCTGAATTTGCCGGAAATCGCCGGCAAATGGCCGCGAAGTCACGTTGACGAGCCCACAGCGCTCCCGTATAAGCCGCGCCAATCGCGCCGCTAGGCCGGTGGGCCGGAGCGCCTGCGGTCGTTAACCTCTTAAAATTTTGTGCGCGCAGCGGAGATCACCCCGTGAAACGGACCTATCAGCCGAGCAAATTGGTGCGCAAGCGCCGCCACGGCTTTCGCGCCCGGATGGCGAGCAAGGGCGGCCAAAAGGTTGTGGCCGCTCGCCGCGCCCGCGGCCGTAAACGACTGAGCGCCTAGACTGAAAGCCGCAACGGAGCGCAGCACCGGGCTGTCGTCGCCAAACCGATGCAAGGTGACCCCAAATAAGGTGACCCTGAGGATGGCGATCCAGAATTTGCCAGCCCCGAACCAGGCGAACCCGAACCAGGCCGAACCCGAAGCCTATTCCAAAGCCCATACCATGGAGCGCTTGAAACGCCGGACGGACTTTCGGGCTGCGGCCCAAGCAGGCGCGCGGGCGCCGGCGAATGCATTCGTCCTCCAGGCGCGGCGGCGTGATGAAACTGGACAGGATAATGGTCCTGCCCGGTTCGGCTTCACGGTGTCCAAGCAGGTCGGCAATGCCGTCGAGCGCAACCGCGTCCGGCGCCGATTGCGCGAAATGGTGCGACTTAAGCCGGAGACGTCATTCTCGCCCGGCCACGATTACGTGCTGATCGGGCGGCGGACGGCGCTCGCATTGCCGTTCAGTGACATGGCCCGGGAACTCGATGGCGCGCTGCGCCGCGTTGCAACTGGTGCGGGGAATAAGCCGCCCCTACATAAGGCGGGTTCGTCCGGACGGCCGGCGCCTCGACCGCAGCGGCAGCGCACACCCAAAACTCCGAAAGAGCACTAAATGGGCGAGCACAAGAACACCATCCTGGCCATCGTGCTGTCGCTCCTCGTGATGGTCGGCTGGCAATATTTCGTCGGCTATCCGCAGATGGAAAAGCAGCGCGAGCAGGCGGCGCTGAAGCAGCAAGAACAGGCGCAATTGCAACCCGGCCGGACGCAGCCGGGCGCGGCGAGCACGGCGCCGGAAGCCCCCGGCGTGCCGAGCGCGGCGGCGCCGTCGCAAGCGGCGTCGCGGGAAACCATCATCGGCGCGACGCCCCGCGTCGCCATCGACACGCCGCGGCTCGGCGGCTCGATCGACCTCAAAGGCGGCCGCATCGACGATCTGACGCTGACGCAATATCGCGAGACCATCGATCCGAATTCGCCGCCGATCGTCTTGTTCTCGCCGTCCGGCGCGCCCGGCGCCTATTACGCCGAATTCGGCTGGGTCGCTGCCTCGGGCACCAGCGCCGTCATGCCCGGCCCCGACACGGTGTGGAAGCAGGTGGGCTCCGGCGCGCTGGGCGTCGACCATCCGGTGACGCTCTCCTACGACAACGGCCAGGGCCTGACTTTCACCCGCACCATTTCGCTCGACGATCGTTATCTGTTCACCATCAAGGACGACGTCGCCAACAAGGGCGGCAGCGCGGTGACGCTCTATCCCTATGCGCTGATCTCGCGCCACGGCGCGCCGGAAGTGCTTGGCTATTACATTCTCCATGAGGGCCTGATCGGCGTCATGGGCGATCAGGGCGAGCAGACCGAGACCTACAAGAAGATGGAGGAGAAGAAGTCGCTGACCTGGGACGCCACCAATGCCTGGCTCGGCTTCACCGACAAATATTTCGCGTCGGCCCTTCTGCCCGATATCGATGCCAGAGTGCGCGCCCGCTTCTCTTCGGGCGAGGCCGACAGCCTCAAGACCTATCAGACCGATTATCTGCTCGATCCGCTGACCGTCGCGCCGGGCGCGAGCGGCACCGCCGATGCGCGGCTGTTCGCCGGCGCCAAGGAAGTCTCCGTCGTCGGCATCAATTTTCTGGGCGTCGACGGCGGCTATAACGCCGAGCTTGGCCTCAATAAGTTCGACCTGTTGATCGACTGGGGCTGGTTCTACTTCCTGACCAAGCCGATGTTCCTCGCCATGGACTATTTCTTCCATGTCGTCGGCAATTTCGGCATCGCCATCCTGATCGTCACGGTGCTGGTGAAGATCCTGTTCTTCCCGCTCGCCAATAAATCTTACGCCTCGATGGCGAAGATGAAGGCGGTGCAGCCGCAGATGGCGATGATCAAGGAGCGCTACGCCGACGACCGCGTCAAGCAGCAGCAGGCGATGATGGAGCTCTACAAGAAGGAGCAGATCAATCCGATCGCCGGCTGCCTGCCGATCGCCATCCAGATTCCGGTGTTCTTCTCGCTCTACAAGGTGCTGTTCATCACCATCGAGATGCGTCACGCGTCGTTCTACGGCTGGATTCACGATCTGTCGGCGCCGGACCCGACCAATATCTTCACGCTCGGCGGCTTGATCCCGTTCGACCCGACGATCCTGCCGCTGATCGGCAGCTTCCTGCATCTCGGCTTCTGGCCGGCGATCATGGGCGTGACCATGTGGGTGCAGATGAAGCTCAATCCGGCGCCGCCCGACCCCACCCAGCAGATGATCTTCAACTGGATGCCGCTGATCTTCACCTTCATGCTGGCGAAATTCCCGGCCGGGCTCGTGATCTACTGGGCCTGGAACAACTCGCTTTCGGTGGCACAGCAAAGCGTGATCATGCATCGCAACGGCGCCAAGATTCAGTTGTGGGATAATCTCAAAGGCACGTTCGTGAAAACCAAGCCGAAGCCCAAACTGCCGCCGGCGGAGTAGATGTTTCGGCGCGCTTCGTTTTTGGCAGGATCAGGGGTGCCGCTAGTCGTTGCCGCAGCAGACGACGATGATGTTGACGGTCGGAGAATTGGGAAACGACATCGCCGCGCCCGGCAGCGTATTCGCCGCGGCTTCCAGCGCCGCGTCGGAAACCTCGTAGATGAGAATTTGTTCGTCGCTTTGGTCGAATTCGTTCTCGGTCATGTCGCTCACCCAGCCGTCTGAGGTCCGCATCATAGCATGGTGCCCGGACGACCCAACGGGTCAGCGCAACGCAGGCGGCGCAAAAAAACGGGAGGCCGAAGCCTCCCGTCGTTTGGTCCCGCTTTTGGCGCATGATCTTCCGGATCATGCTGAGGCCGAAGCTTCAGCTTCTGCCGACGACGTCGAGCGTCACCTCGGCAAGGCCGGAAAAACCGAGCGCATGCGCGCCGGCCGGCGTCAGGTCGATCACGCGGCCGCGGACGAAAGGCCCGCGATCGTTGATGCGCACCACCACCGAACGGCCGGTGCGGTTATCGGTGACCCGCACCATGGTGCCGAACGGCAGCGAGCGATGCGCCGCCGTGAGTGCCCCCGGCGATAGCCGCTCGCCACTCGCGGTTCGGCTTCCTTCTGAATAAACCGAAGCAATTCCAGATTGCGCCGAAGCGCTCAGCGTAAAACCGATCGTCGAAGCAAGAAGAGTGAAAGCAAAGACAAGTTTCCCCGGGCTGTGCCAAGCCATTACGTACCTATGATGTTGTTGATGGGATGGGTGATTCGGCTCGGTCCCGCGAGCCGAGGCCCGCTATGACCAGCCGAATGTGGTCATAATACGTCGTTCTGCCGCGAGATAGACTTTGGGCGTGACCGTGAAATCTATGCGGCACGCCGCGGATTGCGGAACTATTGTGTTAAATGACTGGGACCGGGGAATTTTTCACCGCCGCTGTGCCCAGAAGCCCGCGCGAATCGGTGGAAGGCCTGCGCGTCGCGCATTGGAACAGGCCGACCTATGCGATGCGCCAACGAATTTTTCCCGGAGGAAATCGTTCAGCCGCCGGCCGATCAAACCGCAAGCGCGCCCGGAAACACGTAATCCTTGAACTGCACGCGCAGCGCCGTTTTCAGGATCTTGCCGGTCGCGGTGTGCGGGATTTCGCCGACGAAAACCACGTCGTCCGGCATCCACCATTTGGCGACCTTGCCGTCGAGAAAGGCGAGCATTTCGTCCCGGCTCACCTCCTCGCCGTCCTTGCGCACCACGACGAGCAGCGGCCGCTCGTCCCATTTCGGATGGCGCACGCCGATCACGGCGGCTTCGGCGATCTTGGGGTGGCCGACCGCGATGTTTTCCAGTTCGATGGAGGAAATCCATTCGCCGCCCGACTTGATCACGTCCTTGGAGCGGTCGGTAATGTTGAGATAGCCGTGGCGGTCGATGGTACCGACGTCGCCAGTGTCGAAATAACCTTCGCGGTCGAGTAGAGCGCCGCCCTCCTTGAAGTAGCCGCCCGCGACCGAAGGCCCGCTTACTTTGAGACGGCCGAAGGTAACGCCGTCGCGCGGCAATTCCCGCCCCTCATCGTCGGTGATCTTCATCTCGACGCCGAATGGCGGGTGGCCTTGTTTCATCTGCACGTCGAGTCTGGCGTCGCCGGTCAGGCTGGCATATTCCGGCTTAAGCGAGCCAAGCGTGCCGAGCGGCGACATCTCGGTCATGCCCCAGGCGTGGCAGACTTCGACGTTGTAATTCTCCTGGAATTTTTGCGTCATCGCACGCGGACAGGCCGAACCGCCGATCACCACTCTGTTCAAATACGGCAGCTTGAGATTGTTGGCTTCGAGATGGTTCAACAGCATCAGCCACACCGTCGGCACCGCGGCCGTAAAGGTGACGCGGTAAGTGTCGAGCAATTCGTAGATCGAGGCGCCGTCGAGCTGGCCGCCCGGCATCACCAGCGTGGCGCCGACCATCGGCGAGGTCAAAGCCAGGCCCCAGCAATTGGCGTGGAACATCGGCACCACCGGCAAGATAACGTCGCGCGAGGCAAGACCCATGGCGTCGGGTTGCGCTGCCATCATCGAGTGCAGCACGTTCGAGCGGTGCGAATAGAGCACGCCTTTGGGGCTGCCGGTGGTGCCGGACGTGTAGCACATGCCGGCGGCGGTGTTTTCGTCGAAGGATTTCCAGGCGCAATCGCCGTCGGCGGCGGCGATCCAGTCCTCATAGGGCACGGCATTTTTAAGCGCCGTCGCCGGCATGTGCGCGGCATCGGTCAGCACGATGTATTTTTCGATCGGCTTGAGCTTGTCGGCGAGCTTTTCCAGGATCGGCAGGAAGGTCAGATCGACCATCATCACGCGATCTTCGGCGTGATTAACGATCCAGATGATCTGCTCGGCGAACAGCCGCGGATTGATCGTGTGATAGACGCCGCCGGTGCCCATGATGCCGTACCAAGCTTCAAGGTGTCGCCAGGTGTTCCAAGCCAGCGTCGCCACGCGGTCGCCCGGTTTGATGCCGTCGCGTTCGAGCTGCTGCGCCACGCGCAGCGCGCGCAGCCGAAGCGCGGCATAAGTGGTGGTGTGGAACGGTCCTTCGACCGACCGCGAAATCACTTGCCGATCGCCGTGATAGAGCGCGGCGTGATCGAGAATGCGATGGCACAGAAGCGGCCAATCCTGCATCAGCCCAAGCATGGCGTCTCTCCCGATTTTGCGCATGATCTTTTCCGAAAACCGCTAACCACTTTTCGGGATCATGCCGTATTTGTTGTGAGGTTACCTAACTCACGCGGCGAGGCAAACATTTCTTCGGGCGCGGGGCTGGTGCTTGAATACTTAGGTATTTACGGCCTAAGTATGGGCCGCAATTGCGCTGGGGATGTCCGCGTGAAGGGTGCCGTCGTCGTCGCCATAGTGTTGTGCGCGACAGGTGTTTTGTTGTGCGCAACAGGTGTCGCCGCGGCGCAAAATGGCGCGCCGAACGGCACGCCGGCCATTTCCCAACAGCCGCAGAAACGGACCAAAACCGCCAAAGCTATAACCGCTAAAGCCATGCCGCGGCCCTTGCCTGTCGTGATCCCGCAACAATTCGCGCCACCGCAGGAAGAATATGCATCGTTTCCGGACAAGACGGCGGCCGCCGCGGCGGCAACACCCTCGGCCTGTCAGATCGGACTAGGCAAAGTTGCGGAATTCAAGCCGCTACCGGTTCTGGTTGGCGCCGGCGAATGCGGCGCCACCGATGCCGTGCTGATGGCATCGGTGATCCTGCCCGATCAGAGCAAAGTCGTGGTCTCGCCGCCGGCGACGTTGCGCTGCCCGATGGCGGAACAGCTCGCCGAATGGGTGCGCGAGGATGTCGCACCGTCGATGAAAAAATTTGGCCCGCCACTGCGCGTGCTCGACAATTTCGATTCCTATTCATGCCGCGGCCGCAATAATGTCCGCGCCGCGCAATTGAGCGAGCATGGCAAAGCCAACGCCATCGATGTGCGCGACTTCGGCCTCGCCGACGGCCACGAATTCGGCCTGACCGACGTCCATGTCGACAAGGATTGGCGCGCCGCCATCCGTTTGAGTGTTTGCGCGCGCTTCTCGACCGTGCTCGGCCCCGGCTCCGACGGCTATCACGAAGAACATATTCATCTCGACCTCGCCGAGCGCCGTAATAATTACAAAATCTGCCAGTGGGATGTGCGCGTGCCGCCGCCGCCCGCGGGAGCGCAAGCCAAGACGCCGCCGGCCGATAGTGCCGTGCCGCAAGGCGACGACGAGCCGGCCATTCCAATCGACGAAGTACCGCTGCCGCGTCCGCGCCCAAGAATCGCGTTCCAGTAAAAGAATCGCGTTCCAGTAAAACCCGACGAACGCTAGACCTTAAATTCAATTGCATCGGATCGAGGTCTAGATTTCTCGTTTGAGCCCATAAGGACACCAAAATGCCGCCACTCAGCAATCTCGCGACCCGCGATGTCGAAACGCTGCTGCATCCTTACGTCAATCTGGCGAGCTTTCGCGACAATGGCCCGCTGATTATCGAGCGTGGCCAGGGCGTCCATGTCTATGACACCGAGGGCAAGCCCTATATCGAGGGTATGGCCGGGCTGTGGTGCACGGCACTTGGCTACGGCAACGAGGAATTGGTCGAAGCCGCGGCCACGCAAATGCGCAAGCTCTCCTTCGCGCATTTGTTCACCGGGCGAAGCCACGACCCGGCGATCGAGCTTGCCGAGAAGCTCAAGGAGATCGCGCCGGTGCCGATCTCAAAGACGTTTTTCTGCAATTCCGGATCGGAAGCCAACGATACCCAGGTGAAGCTCGTTTGGTATTTCAACAACGCGCTGAATCGGCCGAAGAAGAAAAAAATCATTAGCCGCCTCAAAGGCTATCACGGCGTTACCATCGTTGCCGCGTCACTGACCGGCCTGCCCGCCAACCATCGGGATTTCGATTTGCCGCTGCCGGGCTTTCTGCACACGAGTTGCCCGCACCACTATCGTTTCGCGCAGGAGGGCGAGAGCGAGGAGGATTTTGCGACGCGGCTTGCGGACGAGCTTGACGCGCTCATCGTCAAGGAAGGCCCCGACACGGTCGCGGCCTTCATCGCCGAGCCGGTGATGGGCGCCGGCGGCGTGATCGTGCCGCCGCAGACCTATTTTGAGAAGATCATGCCGGTCTGCGCCAAGCATGACGTGTTCATGATCAGCGACGAGGTGATTTGCGGTTTCGGCCGGCTCGGCACTACGTTCGGCTGCGGCAAGCTCGGCTTCCGCCCGCATTCGATCTCGATCGCTAAAATGCTGTCATCGGCCTATCTGCCGATCGCCGGCGTGATGATCCCGGAAAATATGTATCAAGCGCTGCTCGCCGAGAGCAAAAAGATCGGCGTATTCGGCCACGGCTTCACCTATGGGGGCCATCCGGTCTCGGCGGCGGTGGCGCTCAAGGCGCTCGAAATTTATGCGCGCGACCGCATCGTTGAAAAAGCGGCCGAGCGCGGCGCGCAATTCCAGGCCCGGCTCAAAGCGCTCAGCGATCATCCGCTGGTCGGCGAAGCGCGCGGGCTCGGCTTGATCGGCGGCGTCGAACTGGTCGCCGACAAAAAGAGTAAACGGTCATTCTCGCCGCAGCACGGCGTTGCCGCGCGCGCGGTACAATTTGCCGAAGCCGAGGGCTTGATCGTGCGCGCGGTCATGGGCGACGTGTTAACGCTATCGCCGCCGCTCATCATTAACGCGCAGGAAGTCGACGAGTTGTTCGGCCGGCTCGGCCGCGCGCTCGACAGAACGTTCGATTGGGTCACGCGCGAGAAGATCGCGGCTTCGTGATCGCAAAAACCGCCGCGCCGCAAAGGGCACGGAATCCGTCCATAAACGGTCGTAATTTCTCGCGAATGCTCTGTTACTTTGCCACGCAAAGTGAGAGATTATATATCCGCAGCAACCGCCCGTTCATCAGTCGGCGTCAAGGAAAGCTATGGAAGCAGAGAGTCCGCCAAAGAATCCGCCAGGTACTCTACCAGGTATTCTGCCAAGTCCGCTGCCGAAGTCCGGCCTGACGCGGCGCCGCGTGATCGCCGGCACTGTCGGATTGATCGGCCTGTCGGCCAGCGCGACCGGGGCCTATGGCGGCGCGGTCGAACCGTTCGATGTCCTGGTGACGCCATATGGGCTGACGCCGCCGAACTGGCCCGCGGGACAAAAGCTCACCATCACGGTGATTGCCGATCTTCACGCCGGCGGCCCGCACATCACGCTGCCGCATATCGCCCGGATCGTCGAGACGTCGAATGCATTGCGGTCGGATCTCGTCGTGCTGCTCGGCGATTTCAAGGCGTGGTACAAGTTCAAGATCAAGCCGATTGACGATCCGCTGTGGGCCGCCGAGCTCGCGCGGCTTGAGGCGCCGCTCGGCGTTTGGGCGATCCTTGGTAATCACGATTGGTGGCACGACCTGCATGGCGTGCGCGGCGCGCTTGCCGGCGCGCGCATCCCGATTCTTGAAAACGACGCCGTACTGCTCGGGCCGCCGGGACAAAAATTCTGGCTGGCCGGGCTCGGCGATCAACTCGCGCATTGGATCGGGCCGGGGCGGTTTCGTGGCGCCGACGATCTGCCAGGTACGCTCAAGCGCGTCCAAACCGACGACCCTGTTGTCCTTCTCGTTCACGAGCCGGATATTTTCACGCAAGTGCCGGGGCGCGTGGCGCTGACGCTTGCCGGTCACACTCATGGCGGCCAAATCCGCGTGCCGTTGATCTGGCCGCAATTCGTGCCGTCGCGATACGGCGCGCGCTTCGCCTATGGCCACGTTGTCGAGGAC
>DASQRX010000056.1:0-10613 GCA_035642635.1 Xanthobacteraceae bacterium | reverse complement strand
CTTTCTCGCGGCGCAGGCGCTTGGCCCCTCGAGCGAGCCCCGATCTCCTCACTGGGTGGATCCTGATCGGCCGTTCATCCTCGCCATTGCGGCGAGCGGGGGCTTGCACATCGCCGCCTTGAACCAGGCTGCGGAAGACGCGGGCCTTGCGGTCGGCGAATCCTTGGCCGATGCGCGGGCCAAAGCCGACGGGCTGCAAGTGCGCGCCGTCGATGCCACGGCCGATGATGCAGCGTTGCGACGCATCGCCTTGTGGGCGACGCGCTACACGCCGACCGCCTCGCCTTGGGGCGAAGAAAATGGCGCGGATGGTTTCTTCCTCGACATCGAGGGCTCGGCACATCTGTTCGGCGGCGAGGAAGAGTTGATTGCCGATCTCGCCGCGCGGCTTAAAAACTTTGGTCTAGCGGCGCGGCTTGCGGTCGCCGCGACGCCAGGCGGGGCCTGGGCGCTGTCGCACTTTCACCCCTCATCTTTGTTTGTTTTGCCGTCAGGAGAGGAAGCCGCGGCCTTGTCCGGCATGCCGGTCGAAGCGCTCCGGCTTTCGCCGGACATCCGCATCACGCTGCGCCGTCTTGGCTTCAAATCCGTCGGCGCCCTGATTGACAAGCCGCGCGCGCCATTCGCTGTACGCTTTGCCGCCGAATTGCTGCGGCGACTGGATCAATCGCTCGGCCGCCTCGACGAGCCGCTCGTGCCGATCATAGCGCCGCCGGTCTATCACAGCCTGCACTATCTGCTCGAGCCGATCGCCACGCAGGAGGCCGTCATTGCCCGGGCGCAACGCCTAATGCAGATGTTGGCAAACGTGCTGACGCGCGACGATGCCGGAGCCCGCGCGCTGCGGCTTTCGCTCTACCGCGTCGATGGCGCGGTCGAGATCATCGATATCGGGCTGACTTTGCCGACACGCAATGTGGCGCATGTGGCGCGTCTTCTTGACCTGAAACTTGCCACGCTTGCGACAACGCATGACACGGAATTCAACTCGGAATTCGGCTACGAAGCGATCGGTCTTGCCATTACGCGTGCCGAACCGATGCCGGCGCGACAAATTGAAATCAATTCCGCCGAACTACCCGGCGCGCCGGATGGCGACGCCGCGGAACGTTATGCCGCTTTGATCGATGCGCTGCGCCAGCGTCTCGGTCTGCATCGCGTACGACGGTTCGAACCGATAGCCAGTCACATTCCCGAGCACGCCGAAGTTCTGGCGCCGGTCGATAGCGAGGAGCCGGCATGGCCGCTTGCCGATGAAAAACCGCGCCCGCTTCTTCTCTTGCCGCAAGCCGAGCCGACCGAAGTCACCGCGCTTATCCCCGACGGGCCGCCGCGGCGTTTTTCTTGGCGCGGCGTGACCTATGACATCGCCGGCGCCCAAGGCCCGGAACGCATCGGCGCCGAGTGGTGGCGCACTCCGCACGGCGAGATCAAGCCAACACGAGACTATTACCTCGTCGAGGATTTCGGCGGCCACCGTTTCTGGCTCTACCGCGAAGGCCTTTACGGACGCGAGACCGCGGCGGCGCGCTGGTACGTGCACGGCCTGTTTGCGTGAGAAGTTCAGATGAACGCTTATGCCGAACTCGCCGTGACGACGAACTTCTCTTTCCTGCGCGGCGCCTCGCATCCGCAGGAAATGGTGGCGAGTGCCGATGCGCTCGGCCTCGCCGCCATTGGCCTCACCGACCGCAACTCTTTTGCCGGCGCGGTGCGCGCCCATGACGAAGCCAGAAAAAGAAACATCAAGCTTGTCGTCGGCACCCGCCTGGTGACGAGCGACGGTTTCGAGGCGCTCGCTTATCCCACGGATCGCAAGGCCTATGGGCGTCTCTGCCGGCTTCTGACCAAAGGCAATCGCGCAGCGAAGAAAGGCGAGTGTAGTCTCACCTTCGCAGACATTTTGAGCGCGAGTGACGGTCAGATTTTCATTGTGATCCCACCGCTGGCATCATTTTCAGATACTGCCTTCACTGAACATCTCGTCGCGTTGGTCCGCACCGCGCCAGGACGCACCTTCCTCGCCGGTGTGCATTATCATCGCGGCGATGAGCCGCGCCGGCTTGGCCTGTTGGCCGAACTCGGTGAACGTTCTGGCGCGGCGCTCGTCGCCGTCAATGACGTGTCCTATCACGCGCCGGAGCGCCGGCCGCTCGCCGACATACTCACCTGCGTGCGCGAAAAATGCACCTTGGCCGAGGCGGGCCTCAAGCTCACTGTCAATGCCGAACGCCATATCAAGCCGGCCGCCGAAATGGCACGGCTGTTCAAGAACTTTCCCGGCGCCATCGCGCGCACCCTCGAGATCGCGGAAGCCTGCCGCTTCTCGCTCGATCAGTTGAAATACGAATATCCCGACGAGCCGGTGCCCCAGGGCAAGACCGCCCAACAGCATCTTGCCGATCTGACCTGGGCGGGCGCGACCAACCGTTATCCTAAGAAGCTTTTTCCAAACGGCATTCCTGCGGACGTCATCAAGCGGCTGAACGACGAACTGGCGCTGATCGAAGAGCTCAACTACGCCCATTATTTTCTCACCGTGCACGACGTGGTCGCCTATGCACGGGATGAAAAAAAGATTCTGTGCCAGGGCCGCGGCTCGGCGGCAAACAGCGCGGTCTGTTTTTGCCTCGGCATCACCGAGGTCAATCCGAACGAGAGCAAACTGCTGTTCGCCCGTTTCATTTCAGCGAACCGCGGCGAGCCGCCCGATATCGACGTCGATTTCGAGCACGAACGGCGCGAGGAAGTCATCCAATACATTTATCAGCGCTACGGCCGCCATCGCGCGGCGATCTGCTCGACCGTCATCCACTACCGCTCGCGCCGCGCCATCCGCGAAGTCGGCAAAGTGCTGGGATTGACGGAAGACGTCACCTCAGCGCTCGCCAAAACCGTATGGGGTTATGGCGACGGCCTGCCCGACGATCACATCCGCCAGGCCGGCCTCGATCCAGCCAATCCGGGCATCCGGCAGGCGGTCGCGCTGGCCGATGAGCTGATCGGTTTCCCGCGCCATCTCTCGCAGCATGTCGGCGGCTTCGTGCTCACCCGCGAGCGGCTCGACGAAACGGTTCCCATCGGCAATGCCGCTATGGCGGATCGCACCTTCATCGAATGGGACAAGGACGATATCGACACGCTCGGACTGATGAAGGTCGATGTGCTTGCGCTCGGCATGTTGAGCTGCCTGCGCCGCGGGCTTGATCTCTTGAAGGAGCATTACGGCGCAGCCTTTTCGCTCGCCACGCTGCCGCAGCACGATCGCGCCGTTTACGACATGCTATCGCGCGCCGATTCCGTCGGCGTGTTCCAGGTCGAGAGCCGCGCGCAGATGTCGATGCTGCCGCGGCTGAAGCCGCAATGTTTCTACGATCTCGTCATCGAAGTCGCGATCGTGCGGCCGGGGCCGATCCAGGGCGACATGGTGCATCCCTATCTGCGCCGCCGCGACGGCATCGAGGAAAAGCATTACCCCTCGCCTGCTCCACAACATGGGCCAGCCAACGAATTGGCCGAGGTGCTCAAGCGAACGCTCGGCGTGCCGCTGTTCCAGGAACAGGCGATGCAGATCGCCATCACGGCGGCGAAATTCTCGCCCGACGAAGCCGACGGCTTGCGTCGCGCCATGGCGACGTTCCGGCACACCGGCAAAGTTCATCTGTTTCGCGACAAGTTCATCAACGGTATGGCCGAGCGCGGCTATGACCGCGACTTCGCCGAACATTGCTTCGGCCAGATCGAAGGTTTTGGCGAATACGGCTTTCCGGAAAGTCACGCCGCGAGTTTCGCACTATTGGTTTATGCCTCGGCCTGGATCAAATGCCGCTACCCGGACGTGTTCTGCGCCGCCATCCTCAACAGCCAACCGATGGGTTTTTATCAGCCGGCGCAGCTGGTGCGCGACGCACGGGCGCACGGCGTCGAGATCCGCGGCGTCGATGTCAATTTCAGCGCCTGGGATTGCACGCTCGAACCAAGCGCACCCTCCGACCCCTTCCCTGCAAACGGGGGAAGGATAGGTGGGAGTCATGCGGTGCGCCTCGGCTTCCGCCAGATCCATGGTCTTAGCAAAGACGAGCTGGAAAGGCTCATCGCGGCGCGCGGCAACGGCTTTGCCTCGATCGAGCGGCTCGCGGCCACAGCCGGCATTTCCCGCTTCACCATCGAACGGCTCGCCGCGGCGGATGCGTTCCGCTCATTGGCTCTCGACCGGCGTGCCGCTTTATGGGCGGCGCGGCGGCTCGACATGATCGGAGCGCGTCCGCGCCGGGTGGCTTCCGACACCGCAGCTTCCGTCAGCACGGAGGAAACGCTGCCGCTACTCACAGCCCATCTGAGCGACGAGCTTTTCCCCGAGCCTCCTGTCGCGCTCCCCACCATGCCGTTATGCGAACATGTCGTGGAAGACTACGTGACGACCGGCATGTCGCTGAAAGCACATCCGGTGGGTTTTTTCCGCGATCGCCTCGCAGCGCTTGGCGTTATCCACAACATGCAGCTGCGCAGCGACGCCTTGTCACAGGACTCGCTTGTCACCGTCGCGGGTCTCGTCCTGGTGCGGCAGCGGCCCGGCACGTCGAAAGGCGTCGTGTTCATGACGCTCGAAGACGAGACCGACATCGCCAACATCATCGTCTGGCCGAAAGTTTTCGAAAAAAACCGCCGCACGGTGATGACAGCGCGCTTCCTCGCCGTGCGCGGGCGCCCGCAGCGCGTCGGCCTCGTCATCCATGTGGTCGCGGCAAGCTTTGTCGATCTCTCCGCCGCGCTGCCCAAGCTGCGCGACGGCGATCTTTCGTTACCGGCTGTTGCATGTCCGTCCCGCCAGGAAGGTCTGTCCCACCAGGAAGACTCGTCACGCCAAGAAGACTCCTGGCGCATGCTCAAGAGCCACGACTTTCATTGAGGGGCAGATGTCAGCCGGCTTCAAATTCCCAGGAGTCCCATCATGTGCGGACGCGCCAAGCTTCCCGACGACGTTTCCGAAATCAAACTCGATCTGAAGATCGACTGGGACGAGATCGGCACTTACCAGCCGCGATGGAACGCCGCGCCGACGTCGAAACTTCCGGTTGTCGTCTCGGCGAACAACGAACGCACGCTCACCTTGATGCGCTGGGGTCTCGTGCCGTCATGGGCGAAACCTGAGCCCAAGTTGCTGAAGATCGGATATTCGACCTTCAACGCCCGCGCCGAAGGCATCGATACCCGCCCGGCGTTCCGTGCCGCCTGGACGGCGGGACGCCGCTGCCTCGTCATCGCCGACGGCTATTACGAGTGGCGCGACACCGACAAACAGCCCTTCGCTGTGGGCTTAAGCGATCACGGGCTAATGACCTTTGCCGGCTTGTGGGACGCATGGCAGGCGCCGGGCGGCGACATCATCAACTCCTTCGCCATCATCACCACGACCGCGAACGAGCTTCTCGAACCGTTGCATGCGCGCATGCCTGTATTGCTGCTGCGGGAACATTGGACCGCTTGGCTCGGTGAAATTGCGGCGAATGACGCGCGACTCAAGGCCATGCTCAAGCCTTATCCCGGCGCCGGCATGGCGTTTTGGCCGGTCGACCGTCGTGTCGGCAATGTTCGCAACGACAGTCCGGATTTGTTCGCGCCGCTTCGTGCAACGAACTAGCCACTTCCGGGGTTAGTTACCTGCCGGAAGCCGTGGAATTGGAATAACCCGGCCGGCTATTAAATATAGTCGAAGGCTACCGGCCGGCATCATTATGCCGTCATATATAGGAGTTGCACGCCTGCGCGGTGCCCTATATCGTCTAGGACCTGCCGAATGCAGGATCTCCACTGTGCCGAAAACCAAGGCAGGGGGAAACGGCGGGAGACCCACGACCGGGAGCATTGCGACACCTGGTCGCTACGGAATACTTGGCCACTTGTTGTAGTTCCTCGTTTCGAACAATATCGGAACGAGATTCAGTAAAGGCCCCGAAGACGGTGCCGGGAGGAAAAATTGCGGCCTTCCACCAGCCCAGTCCGCGAGCTGTTAGGCAAGCGGGACTTTTATGCTGGCGGCTTGATGGTGCTGCTCGGCCTCGGCATTGCGCTGAAAGGCTCGAGCTACCGCGCCGGCACACTCATGCATATGGGACCGGGATTCCTGCCGACCGCGCTCGGCGTGCTCCTCGTTCTTCTCGGCATTGCCATCGCCGCGGCGGGACTCTCCGCCGAAGGCGATGAGGACCAGGGCGTGCTGCCGGAACAGCCGCAATGGTGGGCCTGGTTCTGCATTCTCATGAGCCCGATATGTTTCATCATGTTCGGGCATTACTTCGGTATGGTCCCGGCGACATTCTCGTGCGTCTTCATCGCTGCGCTCGGCGATAAGAACGCCACCTGGCTGGGCACGGTGATCCTAGCGACAGTCGTGACAGTTTTCGGCGTTGGCCTGTTTTCCTACTTTCTTCAGGTGCCCATGCCGATACTGACTTGGAGGGGCGCACTGTGATCGGGACCGCACTCACCGACCTCTGGTACGGATTCGGCGTCGCGCTCGAGCCGCACAATCTGATGTTCTGCTTCATCGGCGTTCTCGTCGGCAACATGGTCGGCGTGCTGCCCGGCATGGGTCCGCTCGCCACGATCTCAATTCTTCTGCCGCTCACTTTCGGCATGAAGCCGGTCGCCGCCATTCTGATGCTGGGCGGCGTCATGTACGGCGCGCAATATGGCGGGGCGATCTGCTCGATCCTGCTCAATTTGCCCTGCCATCCGCCGCATGCGGTGACCTGTCTCGACGGCTTCCCGATGACCAAGCAAGGCCGCGGCGGCGTTGCGCTCGGCCTGACGGTGTTTGCCTCGTTTGTCGGCGCCTCCTGGGGCATTACCGAAATGATCTTCCTGTCGCCGCTCCTGGTACGGGCGGCCCTGCAATTCGGCCCGGCCGAGGTGTGCTCGCTGATGCTGCTCGGCTTGCTGGCGGGCTCGACGCTGGCGCGCGGCTCGCCGATCAAAGGCGTGGCCATGACGGTGCTGGGACTATTCCTCGGCTCGGTCGGCACCGACCTTGAGACCGGTTCGGAGCGTTATACGTTCGGCATGACCGAACTCGACGACGGCATCGAACTGATCGCGCTCGCGCTCGGCCTGTTCGGCATCGCCGAGTTCATGAACAGCGTCAATCAGGTCGCGCCGATCAACACCAAATATACCCATGTCGGCCTCAAAGACATGCGCCCGACCAAGGCCGATATGAAACAGGCCTTCTTTCCGATGTGGCGCGGCACGATCATCGGCAGCCTGTGCGCGCTCATTCCCGGCACCGGGCCGACCATCGCCTCCTTCGTCGCCTATGCGACGGAAAAGAAAATCTCAAGACATCCAGAGAAATTCGGCACCGGCCTCATCGAGGGCGTGGTCTGCCCCGAGGCCGCGACCCACTCCTCGGTGCAGGGCGATTTCATCCCGACCATGAGCCTCGGCATTCCGGGCGACGCCGTCATGGCGCTCTTGCTCGGCGCCTTGATGATCCAAGGCATCGTGCCCGGCCCGCAGCTGATCTCGCAGCATCCCGACATTTTCTGGGGATTGGTCGCCAGTTTCTGGATCGGCAACATCATGCTGGTGCTGCTCAACGTGCCGTTGATCGGCATCTGGGTGAAGATGCTGGCGATCCCGTACAAGTTCCTCTACCCGAGCGCGATGTTCTTCGTCTGCATCGGCGTCTACGCCGCCAACAACGACTTCTTCCAGGTCGGCGAAGTCGCGGCGATCGGCCTGTTCGGCTATGTCCTGCTGCGCCTCGGCTTCCATCCGGCGCCGATCCTGCTCGGCTTCGTGCTCGGCCCGCGGTTCGAGGAGAACTTCCGCCGCGCCATGCTGATCTCGCGCGGCGACATGCTGGTCTTCATCGAACGGCCGATCAGCGCGTTCTTCGTCGGGATGTGCGTGCTCCTGATCGGCTCGCAGCTTTACCTGCGGCTCAAGGGCGCGAAGGCGGCTGAGTTGAACGTGGACGACGACGCACCGCTCGCCGCGCCGGCCGAACCCAAGATCCCCGTGCAACTTGCGAATCAGCGCGTGCCGGTGACCCCCGCGGAATAGGTCTTCCGTCAAAATCTCTTCGGTAACGTATTGACCGCCCTGGGCCGAGTCCGGGGCGGTTTTCGTTTGGACTGTGTTTTACTTGAGCCCGCGTTCGAGCACGCGCGCGAGGCGATCGGAAAACTGCTTCGCATCCGCCGGGCGATCGCCATCGAGGAGGCGCGCCTCGTCGAACAGCAAATGCGCGGCATCCTCTTTGAAGCTTTGCTCGCTCGCGCCCAGCGCCGAAAGCGCGACAATGAGCTTGTGGTGCGGATTGACTTCGAGGATCGGCTTCGAGGCCGAGTTCAGCCGCCCAGCGCTGGCGAGAAGCTTTTCCAGCGCGCGGTCGGGCCCGGTTTCCGCGGCCACGAGGCACACCGCGCTATCGGTGAGACGTTCCGACGCCCTCACCTCCGCCACCTCGTCGCCGAGCGTCGACTTCAGGAACCCCAGGAACTGCTTGACCGTTTCCGCGATATCCGGCGTCGCCGCCGGTTCGGCGTCGAGCCTTGGAATGAGCGCGAGGTCGGCCGCCCCTTGCGTGACCGACTTGAACGGCTTGCCGTCGAACGACACGCCGGGCATGACCCAGAACGTGTCCACCGGGTCGGGCAGCAGCAGCACCTCGACGCCGCGGGCGCGAAAACCTTCGAGATGCGGCGAGGATTTGAGCCGTCCGATCTCGTCGCCGGCGAGATAATAGATCGCGGTCTGGTTGGTTTTCAGCGCCGCCACATAGTCGGCGAGGCTGCGCCAGTCGTCGCCGCTTGCCGTGGTCCTAAAGCGCGCCAGCTTGAGCAGCGCATCGCGGCGCTCGAAATCCTCGTAGATGCCTTCCTTGAGCACCGCGCCGAAAACGTCCCAAATCTTCGTGTAGGTCGCCGCCTCCTTGTCGGCGAGCCGCTCCAGTTCCGACAGCACGCGGCTGGTCACGCCGCGCCTGATCGCGGCAAGGAGCGGACTTTCCTGAATCTTCTCGCGCGAGACGTTCAACGGCAGATCGGCGCTGTCGACGAGCCCGCGCACGAAGCGCAGATAGCGCGGCAGAATCTCGGCATCGTCGGTGATGAAGACGCGCTTGACGTAAAGCTTGATGCGGCCCTTGCGGTCCGGATCGAACAGGTCGAACGGCCGCGCGCCCGGCACGAACAAGAGCGCCGTATAATCGTGCCGCCCCTCCGCCCGGTAGTGGATCGTCAGCGCCGGCTCGTCGAAAGCCCCCGCGATGCTGCGGTAGAAATCGGTGTAGTCGGCCGGCTTGATTTCGGACTTCGGCTTGGCCCACAGCGCCGCGCCGTCGGTAATCTCGCCGGGTTCCGCACCCGGCTTGTCGACCACCGCAATCGGCACCGGCACATGGCCCGACTGCGCCTTGATAGTCTGCTCGACCTTCAAGCGTTCGGCATAGTCTTTGGCATCGTCCATCAGGTGGAGAACAACGCGCGTGCCGCGGCGCGGCGCGGCGTCCAGCGCCACCGGCGACACGGCGAATTCGCCCTTGCCGTCGGAAGTCCATTGCCAGGCCGCGTCCGTGCCGGCGCGGCGCGAAATGACGTCGACGCGCTCCGCCACCATGAAGGCCGAATAGAAACCGACGCCGAAGCGGCCGATGAGCGGGCTCGCCTCCGCCGCAACTTTATCCGCTTTGTCGGTTTTCTCGGTTTTCTCGGCTTTCTCGCCTTGGCCCCCCTCGCCGCCCTGCGCCGCCTCGACTTTTTCGAGGAACGCCTTGGTGCCGGATCGCGCGATGGTGCCGAGCGCCTCGATCATCTCGTCGCGGCTCATGCCGATGCCGTTGTCCTCGATGGACAAGAGCTTCGCCTCGGGATCGAGCGCCACGGTGATCCGCAGTTTAACGTCACTGTCAGGACCTTGGCCGAGCAGCGCAGGATCGGCAATCGCCTCGTAACGCAGCCGCTCGCAGGCATCGGCCGCATTGGCGATCAGCTCGCGCAAAAACACCGATTTGTCGGAATAGACCGAGTGCACCATCAGGTGCAGCAGCTTGGCGACATCGGCCTCGAACGGCCGGCTCTCGGACTTCCCTTCCGCTTTCGTTTCTTCAGCAACAGCCATGACGGTATCCCCCGCAGGATTTAGCGACGATTTGTCGGTCCCGAGATGGCGAGAAATCGCTGGAGATTCAAGGGTAAATTACACTGAGGGTGACGGATGACTAAACCTTACCACACCGTCCGGCCTAGTACGTCCTCGTCATTCCTCTCCTGAAAAATCAGCGGTTTTCCGTCGTGGCCGTATCGCCTCGTTCGGTCCCGTACTGTCTAGCCATCAGCAGTTCGCTAGCAAACCGCTAGCAAACCGCAAACCGTGGTTCGGCGGCCGGCAATCCTGTCGGGAAAGGAGTCACACACAAAGGAAAAGTGCTAATCAGGGTACCGGTGCCTTTCCGAGGCCACTTGTCCTTTTTGAATTGAGGGAATGGTTTCTTTTGGATTTGTTGTATGTTGATTGAGTTCCAGGCCTGGGTGGCCGGTCCCAAATGGGGCGACACATGAAGCATTTACTGATCGGAGTTGGTTTTGTTGCCGTAGCAATAACCTTGG
>DASQRX010000055.1:0-10518 GCA_035642635.1 Xanthobacteraceae bacterium | reverse complement strand
TCGCGCAGCGGCCAGCCGCCGTTCTGGGACACCGGGTTGCGCCATGCGCCCGATATCATCCGCGGCGTGCTCGGCCGAGGCATTCTCGGTGGTGGCGTGCGCAAAGACGTTCTGGTCAATGTCAATTTTCCCGACTGCGCGCCCGAAGAGATCAAGGGCATCGTCGTCGCGCCGCTCGGGCGGCGGCGGCAGGAGCGGCTTCATATCGACAAGCGCTTCGACGGCCGCCACAATCCTTATTACTGGATCGCCTATTCGCAACAGCTCAAGATGCCGCCGGAGCACGGCACTGATATTGCGGCGCTTGAAGATCGCTGCATCGCGGTGACGCCGCTCAAGATCGACATCACCGACGAGCCGACCATGACGCAGCTTGCCGCGCTATTTGAGAAGAACTAGCTCACACTTTGGCGGCGGCCGCGATCGCCTCGGCGAGTGCGTCCACCTGGAACGGCTTCTGCAATGTCGGCGAGCTGCGATAGGCGTTTGGAACGCCGTCCTGGCCATAGCCGCTGGCGAACACGAACGGCAGGCCGCGCGCGACCAGGACCTCGACCACGGGCGTGATCGGCCGCCCATTGAGATTGACGTCGAGAAGGGCGACGTCGAACTTGGCTTTTTTGGCGAGTGCTATGGCCTCGTCGATGCTGCCGGCTTCGGCGGCGACGGTGTGGCCAAGATCTTCCAGCATGCCTTCGAGCAGCATGCGGATCATCATTTCGTCCTCGACCACGAGGACACGCTTACTGGTTGATGACATCAAAGCCCCCAACGCTGACGCGGACGATTATGTTGGACAATTATAATAGCTTTCGGCCCGAGCCGACTCTATTAAGTGCTAGTTCCGCCGTCGCAGACGACTCACCCTTTCGAACTCCGATAACGCCAATTGGCGCTGTTGGTTCCTGGTTTCCAGTTTCCAGTTTCCTGATTCCTGGTTCCTGGTTCCTGGTTTTCTAGTTCCTGGCGGGCGGCGTGACATATGGACGATAGACGCGAGGTCATTGTGGCCGAAGTCCCGGCAGCCGACGTTGAGCGCATGGAATTTCAGCTGGCGCTGCGCCGGCGCGGAATCAGCGATCAGGCCGTGCTGCGCGCCATGGACGAGGTGCCGCGCGAATATTTTGTCGCGGCGGGGTTTGCCGACTGCGCCTATGCGGATCAAGCGCTGCCGATCGCCTGCGGCCAGACCATCAGTCAGCCCTATGTCGTCGCTTACATGACCGAACAGCTCGACATCGAGCCGCATCATCGCGTCCTCGAAGTCGGCACCGGCTCGGGCTATCAGACGGCCATCCTGTCGCGGCTGGCGCGCGAGGTGGTGAGCATCGAGCGCTACCGGACGCTGGCCGAAACGGCGAGCGACCGGATCAAGACGCTTGGCTACAGCAATGCCACCGTTCTGGTCGGCGACGGCGCGGCGGGTCTGTCGCACACCCCGCCGTTCGACCGCATCATGGTGACCGCCGCTGCCGAGGATGTTCCCGAGCGGCTGGTCGCGCAGCTTGCCGCCGGCGGCAAGATGGTGTTGCCGATCGGGCCCCGTAACGGCACGCAGCGCCTGGTCAAACTCACCAAGGGGCCGAGCGGCGAATTAACGCGCGAAAATCTCGTGGCGGTCCGCTTCGTGCCGTTGTTGCCGGGCAAAGCGCGCGAACTGTAACTGCAAAGACACACCAGCGAACTTCGCAAAAATACGCTGGGCCACTTAAACCCCTGTTTACCGCAACGTTGTTTAGTCGCTCGTCCTTGTATTGCGTTCGAGTGAGTAACCATGTGCGCATCGCGTCGGTCGGCCAGCTGGCCGCAACTGGTTGCCATTTCGTTAATCGGCATCGGAGTTGCGAGCTGTAGCGGCGATTCAGGCCGCTTCAACGAAGGCTTCGGCTCGAACTCGCGGCCAGCCGCGCGCAACGACGTCACCGGCTCGATCCAGACCACGCCCGCAAGCCATATCGAGAGCCAGCCTTTGCCGCGTCTCGCCAGCGCCGATGACGGCACCTCGGGCGGCGGCCGCGGCATGGGTTCGTATATGGGTTCGTATCAGGCCACTAATAACGAAGTGACGGGATCGGTGGCCGCCGCACCGCCGCCGCCGGTTTGGACCTGGGAAGGCGGCACCCCGATCATCGTCGAGCCGGGCGAGACGCTCGACATGATCGCGCATCGGCGCGGCGTGCCGGTCTCGGCGATCATGCAAGCCAACAACATCACCAGCCCGGCGATGGTCCGTCCCGGTCAGCATCTGGTGATCCCGCGTTATCGCCAGACCCCCGGCGCGCCCTTGGAGGCGGAACCGCGCTACACGTCGAGCGTGGCGGCCGTTGCCGCTCCGGTCGGCCCGCCGCGCTCCGCGCTCGCCGCGTCCTCGAGCGTGCATATTGTGACGCCGGGCGAAACGCTCAACAGCATCGCGCGGCTCTACAACAAGCCGGTGATGGTGCTCGCCAAGGTCAACAACATTCCGCCGAACACAATGGTGAAGGTCGGCGACCGCATCACTATTCCGGACACGCGGGAACCGCCGCGTCTGGCGTTGGCGGCGCCAGCTCCGATGTCGGCGCCACCGCGCACGCAGCCGGTGATTACGCAGTCCGGCGGGCCGAGCCTCGCCAGCCGGGAATCGCCGCTGAGCGCGCGCGTCGCCGCGCCAACCGCGACGGCGCCGGCTAGTGCGGTGGAGAATTCAGCGAAGACGGCCGATGTCGGAGCGGACGCGCCGGGCTTCCGCTGGCCAGTCCGCGGCCGTGTCATCCAGGCCTTCGGTCCGAAGCCGAACGGCCTGCAGAACGACGGCATCAATCTCGCGGTTCCCGAAGGCACGCCGGTCAAAGCGGCCGACGATGGCGTCGTCGCCTATGCGGGCAACGAGCTCAAGGGCTACGGCAATCTGGTGCTGGTGCGCCACGCCAACGGTTTCGTCACCGCCTACGCGCACGCGAGCGACATCCTGGTCAAGCGCGGCGATACCGTCAAACGCGGGCAGGTGATCGCGCATTCCGGCCAGACCGGCAATGTCACCTCGCCGCAGCTGCATTTTGAGATTCGGAAGGGCGCGACGCCTGTCGACCCGGCGCAATATCTGAGCGGGGCTTAGTCGTCGTCATTCCGGGGCGCCACGAAGTGGCGAACCCGGAATCCATATCCGCTGACCTGTGATTATGGATTCCGGACTTGCCGCTGTCACGGCAATCCGGAATGACGAGCGAAGATGCTAGCTTTCCACCTTCACGCCTAATCTGCCCGCCAGATCCTGCACGTATTGCCACGCCACACGGCCCGAACGCGCGCCGCGCGTCGTCGCCCATTCGAGCGCTTCGCGGCGCAGCTCTTCGGCCGCAATCGGAATGCGGTGGCGCTCGATATAGCCTTCGACCATGGCGAGATATTCGTCCTGGCTGCAGCGGTGGAAACCAAGCCACAGTCCGAACCGGTCGGACAGTGAAACTTTCTCCTCCACCGCCTCGCCGGGATTGATCGCGGTCGAACGTTCGTTCTCCACCATGTCGCGCGCCATCAGATGCCGGCGGTTCGACGTGGCGTAGAAGATCACGTTCTCCGGCCGTCCCTCGATGCCGCCTTCGAGCATGGTCTTGAGCGATTTGTACGAGGTGTCTTCAGCGTCGAACGAAAGATCGTCGCAGAACACGATGAAGTGTTCCGGCGCATTGCGCATGAGCGCCATCAGTTCCGGCAGCGACTCGATATCCTCGCGGTGGATTTCGATGAGCTTGAGGCCTGATTGCGGATAGGCGGCGCCGATTGACGCATGCGCCGCTTTGACCAGCGAGGATTTGCCCATGCCGCGCGCGCCCCACAACAGCGCATTGTTGGCCGGCAGGCCGCGGGCGAAGCGCTCGGTGTTCTCGACCAACAGATCGCGCACCCGCTCGATGCCCTTGAGCAGCGACATCTCGACACGATTGACGCGGCGAACAGGCGCGAGCTGTTGTGCCTCGGGATGCCAAACAAAGGCCTCGGCAGCCGAGAAATCGAGCCTGGGCTTGGATTGTGGGGCAAGCCGCTCCAAAGCGCCTGCGATCCGCGCCAGCAATTCCGAGTTGCCGTCAGGGGCAGGATTGCGTCCCGGTTTCGCGATATTTGGTTTGGCGATCTTTTTCGCCGCTTTTTTTCTCGATTGTGGAGGAGATTTGGCCATGTTTGTACCGGGTTGCGGCCTTCCCTTAGCGGGGCGCGGCAATGCCCGCAAGTTTGGCCGGAAGGGCTTCGCGGCGTTGCAATTGGGCCAATGGCGGCTATAGTCCGCGCCGATTTTGCGCGCGAATAAGGCCCCACATCACCAAACTGGGCGGCGCGCCTTAATGCTGCCCCGGAGAAGCAATGTTTAGCACGCCCGCGTTCGCTCAAGGACTATTCGGCGGTGACTCGGCCGGCATGATCACGTCGTTCATGCCGCTGATCCTGATTATCGTGATTATGTACTTCCTGGTGTTGCGGCCACAGCAGCAGAAGGCCAAACAACACCAGGCGATGATCAAGGCGCTGCGGCGCGGCGATACCGTGGTCACCAATGGCGGCCTGGTCGGCAAGGTCACCAAAGTCGTGGATGACGACCAGATCGAGGTCGAAATCGCCGACGGCGTTCGAGCGCGGCAGATGCGTTCCATGGTCACGGAAGTCCGGGCCAAGGGCGAGCCGGTGAAGGACGACAGCGCGAGCTGATTGGGTCCGCGGCGCGATCGTAACGAGGAAATTCGAAGTCGATGTTGTTTTTCACGCGGTGGAAGGCTGCGGCGATCCTGCTCTTGGCGCTTGTCGTGTGCCTGTTCGCCGTGCCGAATTTCTTTCCCGACCGCATGGTCAAGAGCTGGCCGGCTTGGGCGCAGCGCCATGTCGTGCTCGGCCTCGATCTGCAAGGCGGCTCGAGCATCTTGCTCCAAGTCGATACCAATGCCGTACGCAAGGAGCAATTGCAGACGACTTATGACGATGTTTTGGGCGTGCTGCGCGGGGCCCGCATTCCGTTCACTGGCCGCGCTATTCGCGGCAACAGCGTCGAAGTCCACATTACCCGCGACACCGATATCGACAATGGTTTGAGCAAATTGAGCGGTCTATCGCAACCGATGTCCGGCATTCTCGCTACCACCGGACACCGCACCCTCGATGTCGCCAATAACGGCAATACGATCACCTTGACGCCGAGCGATCCGGCGGTGGTTGAGCGCGTGCGCCAGGCCGTCGATCAATCGATCGAGATCATTCAGCGGCGCATCAACGGCATCGGCCTTGTCGAACCGACCATCCAGCGCGAGGGCGCCGACCGCATTCTGGTGCAGGTGCCGGGCCTACAGGATCCTTCCGAGCTCTTAAAAGTTTTGGGCCAGACCGCAAAACTCGACTTCCGCATGGTCGATCTGACAATGACGCCGGAACAGGCACTGGACGCGCATCCTCAGGATTCGGAAGTGCTCGACGGCGAAGGTGGGCTGAAATACCTGGTTGAAAAGCGCGTGCTAGTGTCGGGCGCGGATCTCACCGACGCGCAGCCGGGCTTCGATCAGCAGAGCGGGCAGCCGGACGTGAACTTCCGCTTCAATTCGTCGGGCGCCCGCAAGTTTGCCGACGTTACGACCGCCAATGTCGGCAAGCCGTTCGCCATCGTGCTGGACAACAAGGTGATCTCGGCACCGGTCATCCAACAGCCGATTATCGGAGGGCAGGGGCAGATCACCGGTAATTTCACCGTGCAGTCGGCCACCGAACTCGCGGTCCTACTGCGCGCCGGCGCATTGCCGGCGCCGCTCACGGTTGTCGAGGAGCGAACGGTCGGGCCGGGTCTCGGCCAGGATTCGATCAATGCCGGCGAGCGCGCTGCTTATGTCGGCGCGGCGCTCGTCATTGTCTTTATGTTCGCGACTTACGGGCTGTTCGGCCTGTTCGCCAATATCGCTGTCGCCATCAATGTCGCCATGATTTTCGGCGTGCTGTCGCTCTTGAGCGCAACACTGACGCTGCCCGGCATCGCCGGCATCGTGCTCACGGTCGGCATCGCGGTGGATTCCAACGTGCTGATCTACGAGCGCATCCGCGAAGAGGTGCGGGCAGGGCGCACCGCGATCAACGCCATCGACGCCGGATTCACGCGTGCGCTTGCCACTATTCTCGACTCCAACATAACCACCTTCATCGCCGCTGCGGTCTTGTTCTATATCGGCACCGGACCGGTGCGCGGTTTCGCCGTGACGCTCGGCATTGGCATCCTCACCACGCTGTTCACCGCCTTCACGTTGACCCGGCTGATCGTGGCCTCTTGGGTCCGCCTGTACCGGCCGCGCGTCGTGCCGATCTAGCGATATTGAAAGAAGTCTCGTGCGCCTGCTTCGCATCGTTCCCGACAATACCAAGTTCGACTTCATGCGCTTCCGGCGCATCAGCTTTCCCGTTTCGGCGCTGCTGTCGATCGCGGCGATCGCACTGTTTTTCTTTCATGGCCTGAATTTCGGCATCGATTTCATCGGCGGCACACTGATGGAGGTGCAGTCCAAGGCTGGACCGGCCGATCTCGCCAAGATGCGCACGACCATCGGCGGCCTCAAGCTCGGCGATTTCCAGCTGCAACAATTCGGCAGCCCGGACAACGTTCTCATTCGTATTTCTGAACAGCCGGGTGGCGACCAGGCGCAGCAGGTAGCGGTGCAGAAAGTCCGCGATGCTTTGGGTGACGCCGTCGACTACCGGCGAGTCGAAGTGGTGGGGCCGAGCGTCTCGACCGAACTTCTGTCCTACGGCACCATCGGTCTCGTGCTCGCCATCTTTGCCATCCTGATTTACCTGTGGTTCCGGTTCGAATGGCAATTCGCGCTCGGTGCCATGATCGCCAATGTCCACGACCTGGTGCTCACCGTGGGCTTCATGTCGCTCACGCACATCGATTTCGATCTCACCAGTATCGCCGCCTTGCTGACCATTCTTGGCTATTCGCTCAACGACACGGTGGTGATCTACGACCGCATTCGCGAAATGCTGCGGCGCTATAAGCGCATGCCGATGCCGGATTTGCTGAACGCCTCGGTGAACGCGACCTTGTCGCGCTCGATCGTCACCCACGTGACGGTCGCGATGTCGCTATTGGCTCTGCTGCTGTTCGGCGGGCAGGCCATTCACAGCTTCACCGCGACCATGATGTTCGGCGTCGTCTTGGTCGGCACCTATACGTCGGTGTTCATCGCCTCGCCGATCCTGATCTATCTCGGTGTCGGCAGCACGCGGACCGGTAGCGCCGAAGAGCCCGAAGCGCCGCCCACCGCGCCGGCCATTCCGGCGGCGTCTCAGCCCGCGCAGCGCGGCAGATCGCGGCGCTAGTGGAGGATCGCCACCTCCCGCGCCAGGCGCCGATCGATGCCCATGGCGGCTTTGGTTTCCGCTTCGGCGGCATGTCGCATCGCGGCTCGCTGTTGTGTCTGCCCGACGGCATGTGGGCTTGGCCGGTGGGCTCGCCCGCGGCGATCACCGACGAGACACTGTCGCTGGTTTATGCTCGCCTCGATCAGCTTGATTTTTTCATTCTCGGCGTCGGCACTACGCCCTGGATTCTGCCAGCGTCGCTGCGGGCAAAATTCCGGGCGTCACACGTCTCGGTCGACACGATGACGACGGGGCCAGCTGTGCGGACCTATAGTGTCATGCAGATGGAAGGCCGCCGCGTCGGCGCTGGCCTGATCGCCATCGAATAACGAGTGAATTGCATCATGCAGGATGCATTCGCCTATTGTGCGGAACTGGTCCGGCAAGCCGATCGCGACCGCTATCTGGCCGCGCTGTTCGCGCCGGCCGAGCGGCGCGGAGCGCTCCATGCGCTCTATGCCTTTAACGTCGAAGTGGTGCGCGTACGCGACGCGGCCCGCGAACCGCTGCCGGGAGAAATCCGCCTGCAATGGTGGGCCGACGTTCTCAACGGCGAACGGCGCGAAGAGGCGGGCGCCAATCCGGTCGCGGCGGCGCTTCTGACGACGATGGGGCGGCACGGGCTCGTCGCGAGCCTCCTGACTGCGCTGATTGAGGCGCACCGTTTTGACCTCTACGACGAGCCGATGGCTGATATTGCCGCGCTCGAAACCTACGCGAAGGCGACCTCGTCGGCATTGGTTGCTTTGGCCGCGCAAATCCTGACAGGCTTCGGGGCGGAAGCTGCAGCCGGACCCGCCGGCCTTGCCGGCGCCATCGCAGGTCTGCTGCACGCTCTGCCTGCGCATGCCGCTCAGCATCGCCTCTATGTGCCGCTTGACCTACTGGTGCGTCACGCGGTCAGCCCGTCGGACATTTTTGCGGGCCAGTCTTCGCCCGGCTTGAGCGCAGCGCTTACCGAATTGCGCGACATCGCCCGCCGACATCTCGCCGCGGCCGGTGAGCGCATCGCGGCACTGCCGCGCGAGGCGCTACCGGCGTTTCTTCCGCTCGCGCCGGTACGGCCGTTGCTCGACCGGTTGGACCGCTGCGATGCCTTCGCGCCCGCCGAACTGTCGGCATGGCGCCGGCAATGGCTCATTTGGCGCGCTGCGCGCAATCCAGATCGGATTGGCGGGTAGGCCGCGTCTTCAGAACGCGAAGCGGTCGCGCAGATTGCGCCGGTCCGAGACGATGCGGCCGACGATCGCGCGCTCGGCATCGGTCTTGAGCAGCGGATCGATCAGGTCGAGCTGATTCATCGCCACCAGTTCGAGGATTTCGCTGCGCACTTCGCCTTGCGCGTTGCGCGGCAGAGCGTCGACGACTTGCAAATGCTCGGGCCTCGCCGCGCCGAGAAATTCCAACAGTTCGCCGTCGCCCGCGGTGCCTTCGACAAACGCATAAAGGCCGGTGCCGGCGCGGCGATCCGGGAACGGCACGATGGCGACATCGCGCACCCGCGGATTGGTGAGCAGCCGCGCCGCGATTTCCGGCGCGTCTCGGACGAAACGCAAGCCACGGCCCTCGCGGTCGGTGAAATTCAGTCCGCGCGTAATCGCGTAATAGACTTTTTTTCCGGTCGCCATCCAAACGCGGTTGATGACGCTTTTGCGCGCGAGCACGCGGCGTTCCGCGGCGGTGAGCGCGTCGGGCGCGTAACGGCGCTTGTGCTTGAGGAGATGGCGCAGATCGTCGTAACAGCAAATCCGGAACAGGTGATTGCGGCGGCGAAAACAGGCGGCAAGCTGAAAGTCGGTGAGGAAGGCGCGGCCGCGTACCGTGCCATGTCCTGCACGTTGCCCGTTGCCGCTCTTGTCTTGGGCGTAGAGCCAATTCTGTTCCTTGGCGAGATCGTTATGGGCGATCCCGGCGCGATGCAGCGCGCGCAAGGCCGCCTTCGCGGAGCGGAAATAGGCGGCGTCGCCGTGCGGCTTGGCAATGTGCAGCGGTACGCCGTCGATCCAGCCACGTACCAGGACGCGGCGTCCGGCAAAGAGGAGCGGCGGCGCGACGCCGAGCGGCTTGGCGCGCGCTAGCGCCTTGCGCTCGCGGCGAAATAGTTCATAGGCGAGCGGCCGGCTCCACCACGGTACCTCGTCGAGGCGGCGCAGTACCGCGTCGACGTCGCCGCCGTCCACGCGAAAGCGGCCGCGCTCGATGGTGGAAAACACATCGCGCTTGAGCACAACGCCGCTATGCCAGCGGCCGCCGAGTTCGTCGTTCATGCGCGAGTTTCTAAAGCATGATCCCAAAAAGGGGAAACCGGTTGGCCAAAGCGATCATGCTCACTCCGCGGCCATGCTTACTCGGCGGCTATGGGCAGGGCGCCGGCGAGCCAGGCGTCGAGGTCGTTGAGCGCGCGGGCGCAGAGCGCGCGCTTCTTGGCGGCAGCCTTGGCCGGCCCGCGCAGCCGATGGCCGTCGGCATCCCTGGTGGGGGCCTGGGCCAATGGCGGGAACAAGCCGAAATTGACGTTCATCGGCTGAAACGAGCTTGGTCCGGCGTCGATGGTTTCGACATGGCCGCCGGTAATGTGGCCGAGGAGGGCGCCGTGGGCAGTGCAGGGCGGCGGAACGAAGAGCCGGTCGCCCAGCCGTTCGGCAGCGGCAAAGCGCCCCGCCAGAAGCCCGATCGCGGCTGATTCGACATAGCCCTCGCACCCGGTGATCTGCCCGGCAAAGCGCAAACGCGGCTCCGCTTTGAGCCGCAGCGTTTGGTCGAGCAGTTTCGGCGAATTGAGAAAGGTGTTGCGATGCAGCCCACCGAGGCGGACGAACTCGGCGCGCTCAAGCCCAGGGATGGAACGAAAAACGCGGACCTGCTCGGCATGCCGGAGCTTGGTCTGAAAGCCCACCATATTGAACAGCGAGCCGAGCTTGTTGTCTTGGCGCAGTTGCACGACCGCATAGGGCTTGCGCTCCGGCTGCTGTGGATTGGTCAGCCCGAACGGCTTCATCGGCCCGTGGCGCAGCGTCTCGCGCCCGCGCTCGGCCATGACTTCGATCGGCAGGCAGCCGTCGAAATAGGGCGTCGCAATTTCGAAGTCGTGGAACGCGGTTTTCTCGCCGAGGAGGAGTGCGTCGACGAATGCGTCATATCGTTCGCGCG
>DASQRX010000054.1:0-25533 GCA_035642635.1 Xanthobacteraceae bacterium | reverse complement strand
CTCGGGCGTTGCCTTGCCGAGCGCCATGCGTCGTTGCTTGGTGCTCAGCTTGTATTGAAAGACGAACCTTCGGGAACCGCCGTCGCGGATGCGAAGCCCGAAGCCCGGGATGTCGTCGTCGAAGAAAATCGCCTCGCTCTTGCCGGCCGGTAAGGCCTGAGTGCGCACCGTCACCGTGGTCAATTTCATGGCTCACCCTCGATCTGGGAAGATCATGGGAAGATCGCCAGTGCCAACCGGCGCTATCCCACGCCCCGTTTGACTGTTGGTATGAGTCCGGTTTTGCTGATTTACAAGGGGAAAATGAGGTCTATGCTCGCTCCTGCTTTTTTGTGCACAGGTGTGTGAGGTGTTTTGGGTACTCCAGGTCGCAGGTTCAAATCCTGCTGCCCCGACCATTCTTCTTGATAGCCAATCTTCCTGAGAGCCAGGCAGATCGTCTCGATAGCAAGCAGACAAAATCCACCAAATTCGGCCAAAAAAATTGGCAATGATTCTGACGCCATCTTGCGCCATAGTGCTGATCCGACCGCAACCGAGACCACGGACATTCATGACCGCCCGAATCTATAAGCCGGCCCGCACCGCGATGCAGTCCGGCGCCGCCAACACCAAGGAATGGGTGCTCGATTACGAGCCCGAACAGCGCCGTGCCATCGATCCGCTGATGGGCTGGACCAGTTCGGGCGACATGAAGCAGCAGGTGCGCCTGCACTTCGACACCAAGGACGAGGCGATCGCCTATTGCGAGCGCAACGGCATCGCCTACGAGGTGTTCGACACACCGCCGCACAAGCAGACGCGGATCTCGTATTCCGACAATTTCGCTTACACGCGCCGCGGCGCCTGGACGCACTAAACCTGGAACTTACGCGAGCCGTCTCGCTTGCGGCCTTGCCGCGCGCTGGCGCAGCAGCGCGATGAAACGATCTTCCGGCATCGGCTGGCCGAGCAGAAAGCCCTGGCCGTAATCGCAGCCCATGCTGACGAGCGCCAGCGCATCGGACGCCCGCTCGATGCCGACCCCGACCGCGATGCTGCCGAAACTGTGTGCGAGGTCGATCGCAGCCTTGCACAACGGCGCGCTGACGGTGTCGCTGCCGCAACCCATCACGAGGCTGCGGTCGAGCTTGATCTCGGCGAGGGGCAGTTCGGAGAGCCGCATCACCGAGGAATAGTCGCGGCCAAAATCGTCGATCGCGAGCTTGACATTGAGATGTTCCAGTCGTCCCACGATGTCGCGCGCCAACTCGAAATCATTGACGATCTGTTCTTCGGTGACGTCGATGAGAAGACCCGGCCATTTGTCAAAGCGCGGCCGATAGGCTTGTACGATCTCGACCACTGAGAGTTTTTTCAGTGCGTTGACGGGCATGTTGACCGCCATTCGCAAATTGACCCCGAGCTTGGCGAAGTTGAGGCTCGCCTTCATGGCTTCGGTCAAAGCGAGCTCGGACAAAGCGACCAGGTTCGTGTCGGATGCGGCCGGGACGAATGCTTCCGGCATCAGCACGCCGTGGACCGGATGACGCGCGCGCGCGAAGGCTTCGACGCCGACAAGCTGCTTTTTGCGCAGATCGATTTTCGGCTGGTACCAGAATTCGATCCAGCCCTTCGCCAGAGCTTCGCCGAGATCGACGCGTCCGGCGAGGGCGGGACGCTGACCGAGCTTGAGATCCTGCAATACTTTCATGATGACGCTCGTCTCGAATGGTTTACTGAGCACCGGCAACATATGCAGATGCTGTTGTTCGCCGATGGATTTGACTTGCGCGAGCACGCCCAGACCGCGGGTGCTCGTCAGTTGCACTTGCCCGCGATAACCGCTGGTGCCGAGCGTCCCAATGCACTCGGTGGCGCCGGCGACTTCAAGGCCGATGTCGAGAAAGACGACATCGGGCGCGCGGCGCACGAGCGCGTCACGCAGCGTGTAGCCGTCGGCGAATTCTTCGGTATCGATGCCGCTGCCTTGCAGGATGAGCGACAGAAAATGCCGGATGCTGGCGTCGGTATCGATGACGAAGCAGAGCGGCGTGCGCGCGCCGATGCTCCGCTCGGTCTTGGTGCTTGGCACGGGACCGACTGCGGGACCGCGGGCTGGACTGCGCGCCGGAGCACGCCCAATGCCGCCCGCCAGGTCGGGTTCAGTGGACGGCGCGCGCGCAGGCATTGCGCCCGTCAGTTTGGGATTAGCCGCCATGTGTCAGCGCCCCACGCCCCGATGTCCCCACTGCCCAAAGAGCGGCGAGCGCATCATCGCGGAAAATGCTTAATCCCCGGTTTCGGGCCGTACCTCCTTCCTTGCCACTCCGAGTGGCGACTGAATTTACGCGCGCGTTACGCGACCATGCTCACCCATCCGCCGACCCATGCGCGGACCCGAGGTCTCGCCCACGAGCTATGATTTTGCGGCGAAAACCTGCTTTCGAGCTTCCGTCCGGAATGGTATCGAAGCCTACCGATTCGCTTGGCGCATGCAGCTTGGAGCATGCAGCTTGGCGCGTGCACCTTGACGCCTGCAAGAAGACTTTAGGGAGTTGACGATGCCGACCGATAAGACCTCTTCGAAACTCAATCGCCGCAAGTTTCTCGCCACGGCAGCGATTGCAGGCGCTGCCGGCAGCGTGCCTCCGACAACGGCGGCGCTTGCTGCGACAGCAACCCCGGCGCTGCCGGAGCAGCGCTTGCCGTCGGCGCTGCCGCCGAACGCCCAAGTCGCCGCAGCCGAGACCGGCACGCCGCAAGCCCCGGCAGCGCCGGCGGAGAACGGCCCGCCCGGATCGGATTTCATGGTCGACGTCATCAAGACGCTCGACATCAAATATCTGCCGGCCAATCCGGCGTCGAGCTATCGCGGCATCCATGAATCGTTGATCAACTACGGCAAGAACACGATGCCGGAATTCCTCACCTGCATGCACGAGGAATCCAGCGTCGCGATGTGCCACGGTTACTTCAAGGCGACCGGCAAGCCGCTGATGACCTTGGTCCACGGCGTGGTCGGTCTGCAGCACGCCACCATGGCGATCTACAACGCCTGGTGCGATCGCGTTCCCGTTCTCGTCTTGGGCGGCAACGATCTCGACGCCGCGCACCGGCTGCCTGGCGTGCCGACCTTCCACTCCGCGCAAGATATCAACGCGATCGTGCGCGACTACACCAAGTGGGACGACAATCCGGTTTCGCCGCAACACTTCGCGGAAAGTTTCGTCCGCATGTACAAGATCGCGACCACGCCGCCCTATGGCCCGGTGATGATGTCGCTCGACGGCGGCTTGCAGACCGAGCCGGCCCGCGATTTCGGTCAGCCGCTCTACATTCCAAAATTCTTTGCCGCGGCTCCGCCACAGGGCGATCTCGCTGCGGTGAAGGAGGCGGCGCGACTTCTCGCCAATGCCGAGCATCCCGTCATCGTGGTCGACCGCGCGGCGCGGACGCAAAACGGCGTCGATCTTCTGATCGAGCTTGCCGAACTGCTGCAGGCGCCGGTGGTCGACCAAGGCAACCGCATGAACTTTCCGAACACGCATTATCTCAACCGGCCGATTAACGTCATTCCACAGGCCGACGTCATCATCGGCATGGAGCTGTCGGACTATTGGGGAACGGTGAACGGCTTCATCGATAACGCCAATAACGGCTACGGGCAGATCACCACCAAGATCAAGCCGGGCACCAAGCTGATCAGCATCAGCTCGGTCGATCTGCTGACCAAATCGAATTACCAGGACTTTCAGCAATTCCAGAGCATCGACATTTCGATGCCGGGCGACGCCGAGGCGACTTTGCCGTCGCTGATCGAAGCGGTGAAGTCGGCCATCGGCAACGATCGCAAGGACGCGATGACAAAGCGCGGCGACGGCATTCGCCAGGCGCACGCCAAAGGACTTGAGGCCACCAAACAGGCGGCTGCCATCGCCTGGGATGCGGTGCCGATCTCAACCGCGCGGCTGTTGATGGAGACCTACGCCCAGATCAAAGACGAAAACTGGTCGCTGGTTTCAACCTCCGGCAATACCAGCAACTGGGCCAATCGGCTGTGGCCGATGGAGAAGCATTACCAGTGGCTCGGCGCGTCGGGCGGCTATGGCGTCGGCTACGGCGCACCAGGTTCGATCGGGGCGGCGCTCGGCAACCGCGATCTCGGCCGCTTCTCGGTCTCGATCCAGTCCGACGGCGATCTGATGTATGCGCCGGGCGTGCTGTGGACCGCGGCGCGCCACAAAATCCCGCTGCTCGCGGTGATGCACAACAATCGCGGCTATCACCAGGAGGTCATGCACATTCAACGCATGTCGAATTTCCGCAGCCGCGTCGCCAATATCGGCAACGATCTGGGCCCGATCGGCACCAGCATCATGAATCCCGACATCCAATATCACGACCTCGCCAAATCGATGGGGTGGTGGGCGAAAGGCCCGATCACCGATCCGGCCGATCTCGGACCCGCGATCAAAGAAGCAGTCGCCGTGGTCAAAACCGGCCAGCCGGCGCTGGTCAATGTTGTGACGCAGCCGCGCTAAGGGGAGTAGATATGCGTTTCTTGGGAATAAGGCCGGCACTGATCGCGTTCGCTGCGCTCGCGGCGAGCTTCGCTGCAATAAACACGGCGGCTGCGGCCGACGCCGCCAAAGGCAAGATCGCTTTCACCCAGCATGGCTGCTGGCAATGCCACGGTTTCATTGGCCAGGGCTCCGTCGTAACTAGTAACGGCCGGGTGATCGCGCGGACGCAATTGCCGCTCGATGGCTTCAAATCCTTCGTGCGCACGACCAATGGTGCGATGCCGCCGTTTCGCGCTGCAGTGCTGAGCGACGGCGATCTCGACGATATCTACGCCTATCTGCAGTCGCTGCCGGCGCCGAAGGCGGTGAGCGACATTCCGTTGTTGAACAACGCGCGCTCGCAGTAAGCCGCTACACGATGTCGTGACCGCGGCGTGGCGAGCCGTGGCGATGTTTGTGATTGGCACGGTGCCGCCGGACTGCCGTAAAACCCCTGTGTGACATGGCGCGCCGCTTGGCGCGCGAAAAGATATTGCGTCGGCAAAGTCGCAACAGAACTCAAAGGGGACGAAGATGGCTAAGTGGAAAACCGCTCAAGCGAAGACAAGGAGGAGCTTTGGCTTCCTGGCGGCGCCGGTGGTCGGCGCGCTGACTTTGATCCCGTTGTTCGGTCTGACGTCGAGCCTGGTGCACGCGGCCGAACCGGCCGTCGAAATCGCTGGTCCGGTGCTCGATCAGACTTTGCCTCCCGGCAGCGGATTGCAGACCGTGGTCTTGGCCGGCGGCTGCTTCTGGGGGGTGCAGGCCGTGTTTGCGCACACCAAGGGTGTGACGCAGGCGGTGTCAGGCTATGCCGGCGGCAAGAAAGACACGGCGCATTACGAGGAAGTCGGCTCGGGCCGCACCGGGCACGCCGAATCGGAGCAGGTGACATTCGATCCGCAGCAGATATCGCTCGGCAAAATCCTGCAAATCTATTTCTCCGTCGGACATAATCCGACCGAGCTGAACTATCAGGGTCCGGATTCCGGCACCCAATATCGTTCGGCGATCTTCTATGCCAATGACGAACAGAAGCAGGTCGCCAACGCTTATATCGCTCAGCTCAACAAGGCGAAGGCGTTCGGCGAACCGATCGTGACCAAGCTCGAGCCGCTAACGGGCTTCTATCCGGCGGAGGATTATCATCAGGACTTCGCCGTGACGCACCCGAACTATCCGTACATCGTCTTCAACGACGCTCCCAAAGTGGACAACCTCAAGCGCCTGTTCGCGGACTATTACCGCGAGATGCCGGTCACCGTGATGGCGTCCAACAAACCCAGCCAGTAATCGCCGCTCTTGGGCCTAGCGCTGCAACGGACCTATTTGCTGCAAGTCGAGCGCGGCCAGACCATGATCCGACGCGGTTGAAGCGGATCATGGTCTAGCTTTTTCGTTGCAGCATGATTCCTTTTGGAAGACCGGTGCTGCTGCGCGCTAGATTTGCGCTGCACTGCGTCAAAAAGGCGGGTCCACTTATTGGCCCCACTTATTAAACGACGCGACCTTAGGTCTATAGCCATCCAGCAGCCTCTGCGTATATGCTCGCTCCAGGAGGCGGGCCCGTGAGAGTTCGCCCCGTGGAAACAAAGAGCAAAATGGGGAGGTAAGCCATGGCAATGGCAACAGCGACGCTCGGCGCACTGCCCGAGGCGGAACATAGCGCGCAACTGCGCAAAGCCGTCATCGCGTCGACAGTCGGTACTGCAATCGAGTGGTACGATTTTTTTCTGTATGGAACGGCGGCCGGCCTCGTATTCGGCAAGCTGTATTTTCCCAATGCGGACGTGCTTTCGGCGACATTGCTCGCCTTCGGCACCTATTTCATCGGCTTTGTCGGTCGGCCGATCGGGGCCGCGATTTTCGGCCATTACGGCGATCGAATCGGTCGCAAGGCAACCCTGATCGCGACGCTGTTGTGTATGGGATTGGCGACGTTCGCCATCGCATTTGTGCCGACTTATGAATCTATCGGCATCTGGGGCGCCGTGCTCTTGACCGTGCTGCGCATGATTCAAGGCATCGGCGTCGGCGGCGAATGGGGCGGCTCGGTGCTGTTGGCGATGGAATGGTCGCGCACGCACAATCAGCGCGGCCTAGTCGCGGCTTGGCCGCAATTCGGCGTGCCGTGCGGGTTGTTGCTGGCCAACCTGGCGATTCTTGCCTTCAGCACCTATGCGGGCGACCAGTTCTTGGTCTGGGGCTGGCGCATTCCGTTCGCGCTCTCGATCATCCTGGTCGCCGTCGGCTTGTGGATCCGGCTCGGCATTCTCGAGACGCCGGTATTCCAAGACATCCTCGACAAGGATAAGACCGAAAAGGCTCCGGTGCTCGAAGTCATCAAGAAGCAGCCGCGAGAGATCATCCTCTCGGCCTTGCTGCGGCTGTCCGAGCAGGCGCCGTTCTATATCTTCACCGCCTTCATCTTCGCCTACGCGGTCGGCACCTTGCACATGTCGCGGAACCTCATCCTCGGGGCTGTGATGGCGGCGGCTTGCGTCTCGTTCGTCACCATCCCGCTATCCGGCCATATCTCGGATAAGATCGGCCGCAGGAACATGTACCTGATCGGCGTCGTTACGATGGGCCTGTTCGGGTTCCTGTTTTTCGGCATGGTGGATACGGCGATCCCGTCTGCCGTGTTCATCGCCATCGTACTGTCGCTCATTCCGCACGACATGCAGTATGGGCCGCAAGCGGCGCTGATCGCGGAATCGTTCACGCCGCGCCTGCGCTATAGCGGTGCGTCGCTCGGCTACCAGCTGGCATCGATCATCGCCGGCGGCCCGGCGCCGCTGATCGCGACCGCGCTGTTCGCCGCCTATCACACCGGCTATGCGATCGCGATCTACATCGCGGCCTGCGCGGTGATCAG
Source organism: Xanthobacteraceae bacterium (assembly GCA_035642635.1). Taxonomy (GTDB): domain Bacteria; phylum Pseudomonadota; class Alphaproteobacteria; order Rhizobiales; family Xanthobacteraceae; genus BOG-931. The sequence goes on along the minus strand of DASQRX010000054.1, from coordinate 18,111 downwards.
CTTGATCGCAGCAGCGCTGATGCCCGACTATACCGGCCAGGACATCTCGGCCGAATACGACGCGCCTGCAGTCGCTGCCGAATAAGACTTAAGCGGCGCACGCAGCATCATCGCCGGGGTGGCAACGCCCCGGCGATTTTCATTGCGATGTTGGTGAGTTGTTAAAGCACCGTGCCGGTCTGCGGGTCGATCAGGTGCATGTGGTTCATATTGGCGTAGAGCCGCATCGGCTCGCTGGGGCCGGTGGCGCTGCCGGGCTCGACGCGAGCGCAAACCTCCTGGCCGTCGACGGTGAAGTAGACCATGGTTTCCATGCCCATCGGCTCGACGACGTCGAGGGTCGCGGTGAACTCGCTTTGCGGGTCGCCGTCGCTGCGCCGCGGCTCGGTGATGTGTTCGGGGCGCAGCCCGAATGTCAGTTCCTTGCTGGTCAGCGATTGCAGACGCGCCGACAACGCCGCCGGTACCGGCAGGCTGATCTTGTCGGAGAGGCGTACCTTGAGCCCGACGCCGTTTTGCTCAAGCCTGCAGCGCATGAAATTCATCGCCGGCGAGCCGATGAAGCCGGCGACGAAATGCGTTCGCGGATGGTGATAGAGATCCTGCGGCGTCGCGATCTGCTCGATCACCCCGCCGTTCATGACCACGACGCGGTCGGCGAGCGTCATCGCCTCGACCTGGTCGTGGGTGACATAGACCGTCGTGGTCTTCACCAGCTGGTGCACACGCTTGATCTCGGTGCGCATCTGCACCCGCAGCTTGGCGTCGAGGTTTGACAGCGGCTCATCGAACAAGAATACCTTCGGATTGCGCACGATGGCGCGGCCCATCGCCACGCGCTGGCGCTGGCCGCCGGACAAAGCCTTCGGCTTGCGGTCGAGGAGCTCGGTAATATCGAGAATGCGCGCGGCATGGTCGACGCGCCGTTTGATCTCGTCCTTGGGAAATTTGCGCAGTTTCAGCCCGAACGACATGTTCTCGAACACCGACATGTGCGGGTAGAGCGCGTAATTCTGAAACACCATGGCGATGTCGCGGTCCTTCGGCGGCAGGTCGTTGACGATGTCGCCGCCGATATAGATATCGCCCGCGGTGACCTCCTCGAGACCGGCGATCATGCGCAATGTCGTCGACTTGCCGCAGCCCGAGGGGCCGACCAGCACCACGAATTCGTTGTCGGGAATGTCGAGATTGATGCTACGCACCGCTTCGACATTGTCGTAGCGCTTGATCACATTACGCAACGCAACTTCGGCCATATGCAAAACCTCTTGTCAGCCTTTGGTGGCGCCCGCGGTCAGGCCCGCGATGTAGTAGTCCATCAGGAAGGCATAGATTACGAGCGGCGGCGCGGCGGCAATCAGCGCGCCAGCCATCAGCATGCCCCACTTGTAGACGTCGCCGCGGATGAGGCTCGTCACCGTGCCGACGGTGAGCACCTGCTGGTCGGCCGAATAGAGAAACGCCATCGGATAGACGAAGGCCGCCCACGACACCGTGAAGGCAAAAATCATCGCCGCGATGATGCCGGGCAGCGCCACCGGGATGAAGATCTTGGTGAGCATCTGCAGGTGGCCGGCGCCGTCGATCAGCGCCGCCTCGTCGAGCTCCTTGGGGATCGACTGGAAGTAGCCGATCATGATCCAGGTGCAGAACGGCACCGTCAGCGTCGGATAGACCAGCACCATGCCCCAATAGTTGTTGAGCAGGCCGAATGCTTTGACGATCTGAAACAGCGGGATGAACAACAGCGTATCCGGCACCAGATAGGTCAGGAAGATTCCGGTCGCCAAAATGCTCGAGCCCCAGAATTTCATGCGGCCGAGCGAAAAGGCGGCGAACACGCTGACCACCATCGTAATCGCGACCACGCACACGGTGACGATCACGGTGTTCTTGAAGAAGATCAGAAAGTCGGTCTGCGTGAACAGGATCTTGAATTGGTCGAAGGTCAGGCCGTCGGCGATGATCCACGGATTGGTCGCCATGCGCGCCACTTCGGCGTCGCTCTTGAGCGCGGTGACGACCATGTAGTAGGGCGGGATCAGAAAAAAGATCGCGAAGATGACCAGAAAGACGTAGGACGTGATCAGCGCCCAGCGCCGGTTGCGGCTCAGGCTTGAGCGAACGCTGGAACTTCGGCTGGCGCGCCCGGCGCGAGGGGCGAGAGCGGCGGTGCTCATCCGATCTCCCTGCCGCGCTTGCGCACTCCGCGCAGGATGAAGATCGCGGCAATACCGAGGATCGGGAACATGAACAGCGAGGTGGCGGCGCCGAGCGGCAAGTCGCCGGAGCGGATGCCGAGCATGAAGGCGTAAGTCGCGAAGACATGCGTCATATTGCGCGGGCCGCCCGCGGTCATGATCTGCACGATGTCGAAATTGGCGAAGGTGACGATCATTGAGAACAGCACGGTAATGGCGATGATGTTGCGCATCATCGGCAGCGTGATGTGGACGAATTTTTGCCAGGCATTGGCGCCGTCGATCGCGGCGGCTTCGTAGAGCTGTTCCGGCACCGATTTGAGCGCGGCGAGATACATGATCAAAAAGAACGGGGCGCCGTACCAGACATTGACCAGGATCACCGAGAAGCGGGCCCAAGCAGGTTGGCTCAGCCACGGAATTTCGTCGAGGCCGAGGCTTGCCAGCACATAATTGAGGGCCGAGTGGGTGGGGTCGAACAGCCACCACCAGCCGAGCGAGGACAAAGCCAGCGGAATGACCCAAGGCACCAGCAGCATGCCGCGCCACTTGCGCTGGCCTTTGGCGGGCAGATTGTTGATGAGGTGGGCGGTGACGAGCCCGATCAGTGCCTTGAAGAACACCGCACTGAGCGCAAAGATCGCGGTCTGCCGCACCACCATCCAGAATACGTCGCGCGACAGCAGAAAGGCGAAATTGCCGAGCCCGATGAAGCGGGTCTGGGCCTTGTTCAGCATCGAGAGATAGATCGAATAAAACGCCGGATAGATCACCAGCGTCGCGATGATGACGATTAAGGGCAGGCACATCAGAAACGCGACGGTGGAGCGGCGGTGCAGGAATTGCTTCAGGCCGCGCGTCGCCGAAGATTGCAGGCTGATTTGCAGCCCGGGCGACCATGTCTGGACGGTATCTGCCATTTTCTGTCCTTGCTGATCTTACGAATCAGCCTCCGGAGTTTAGCTTTTCACGGCTCGGGCACCGGCACTCGGCATGCCGGCCAAAAGGGCCGGCATGCGTTTTCTCAAGCGACATCGGAAACCGCGCTTAGACGCGCAAGGTTCCTTCGAGCTCGTTCTCGGCCCACTTGATCACGTCGTCGATCTTCTCGTTACCTTGCGTGACCTTGGCGACCATCACGGTATTGATCGCCTGATTGTAGATCTGGGCGCCGACTTCGGATCGCGCCGGCGCGCCGGCAATTGAAGTCTGCTCGTCGCCGCGCGGCGGATAGCCGTACACGGTGCCGACCGGCGGTTCGACCGTCTTCCAGGTGTCGAGGTCATACATGCTCTTGAACGACGGCAGGTCGTAGCCGGACGAGGCCTGGACCAGCTGCGCGATCGACTCTTTCTGCGAGATGTAGGTCAAGAGGTCTTTTGCCGCCTGCTTGTTCTTCGAGAACGACCACACGCCGTAGAATTGCGGCAGTTGTCCGACGAAGCGGCCCTTCGGTCCCTTCGGCATCGGATGGGTCCAGCAATTCGCCGCGACCTCGGGATGATCGCGCTTGGCGACCGCCCAGGCGCTCGGCGGATTCATGATGCTCGAGCCCTTGCCGGAAATGAGCCAGCGGTTGTTGCCGGCGTCGTCCCAGGCATAGACCTCGGGCGGGTTCACCGCCATGATCTTCTTCATGTACTCCAACGCCATGCGGGTTTCGTCGGAGTTGACCTTGATGTTGTCCTGAGCGTCGACCATCACCACGCCGAAGGAGTTATACAGTGCGCCGACCCAGTCGACGGCGTCGCTGGTCTGGCCCATCGGTAAGCCGACCGGGAAGCCGGCCTTGTAGAGTTTCTCGGCCGACGAAAGATAGGTTTCCCAGGACCAGCTGTCGGTCTTCGCCTTGTCCCATTTCGCCTCGTCGGCCGGGAACAGGTCGCGGACGTCGATGCCGGCGTGCTGCTGATAAAGATCGAAGCGCGAACAGCACGGCTTCACTTGACTGCCGACTGCGGTCGGCACGCCGCGCCAGGCGCCTTTGATCTTGGCGAGATATTCGGCGACCGGGCTGATCGGGCCATATTGCTTGATCAGACCGCCGACGACATCGTCGAGCGGTTCGAGCTCGTTCTGATGAATGCGGACGTTCCAGTCGCGATGCGACATGATGTCGTGGCCGGTGCCGGCTTGGGCTTCGGCGGCCGCGGTCAATTTGTCCTTTTCACCTTGCGAGGTGATGTAGTCGATCTTCACTTCGCAGTTATTCTTCGCGCCCCATTCATTGCACAGCTTGGTCAGCGCGTTATTGGCGCCGGGAACCCAATGGTCCCACACGCCAAGCGCCAGCGTGCCGGCGGCGTAGCTGTCTTTAACGTAGGGGGCGGCAATAGCGGCGACGGAACCGAGCGCTGCGCTTTTAAGGAGGCTGCGCCGATTTGGACGTACATGGTCGAGCAGACGTGACTCTGTCATCGTTTCCCTCCGGGTATACGCCATTTTTTTCTTAGATTGGATCGGCGTCAGCGAAAACATACTCTCATCGCGCGAAACCCGCTAGAGCGCCTTTGGTGGTATCCCGAATACTTGTCTGCGACGTGGTGTCCGCGTCTGCGACGTGGTGTCCGCGGTGTCGCCACGGGGCGGCGGGCAAAGCGTGTTGCAGGATAACAAGCCATTGAAATGACTACGAATACCCCATCACAAACCGAGCAGGCGCGGCAGCCAGAGTGAAATCGCCGGGATGTAAGTCACCAGCATCAGGACCGTCAGCATGACCGCGTAGAACGGCCATATTTTGCGCATGACTTGTTCGATCCTGACCTTGCCCACAGCGCAGCCGACAAACAGGATCGAACCGACTGGCGGATGACAGAGGCCGATGCCGAGATTGAGCATCATGATGATGCCGAAATGGATCGGGCTGACGCCGAAATTGATCATCACCGGCAGGAGGATCGGGGTGCAGATCAGGATCGATGGCGCCATATCGAGCAAGCAGCCGAGCACCAGCAGCATGATGTTGATCAGAAGCAGAATAACGTTCTTGTCGCTCGAGATCGTGAGAAACAAAGCCGTGATCCGCGCCGGCATTTGCGTCAGCGCCATCACATAGCCGACGCTCGACGCGCAGGCGATCAGCGTCAGCACCATGGCGACGGTGCGCAGCGTGCGATGGATCAGCGCCGGCAAATCGCGCCAGCGATAGTCGCGATAGACAAACATCGTGACCAGGAAGGCCCAGACGCAGGCGACAGCGCCGGCTTCGATCGCCGTAAACACGCCGCCGAGGATGCCGCCAAGAATAATGGCAAGCGTGATCAATCCCCACACCGCGTCGATCGTTATCTTGATCGCTTCACGCATCGGCACGGTCTGGCCGCGCGGATGACTGTCGCGATAGGCGATCACCAGGCAAAGAATGACAAGTGAAAAGCCCAGCAGGAGCCCCGGCACGACGCCGGCCATGAACAGGCTGATGATCGAAATCGTGCCCCCGGTCGCGAGCGAATAGATCACGGCGTTGTGGCTGGGCGGCACCAGAAGTGCCTGGACGGAGGCGGTGATCGTGACATTGGTGGCGAAGACGCGGGGATAACCGCTCCGTTCCATTTGCGGGATCATCACCGAGCCGATGGCGGAGGTGTCGGCTACGGCCGAGCCCGAAATGCCGCTGAGCAGGGTCGTGGCGAGAACATTGACCACCGACAGCCCGCCGCGAACGCGGGTAAAGCCGACCAGCACATCGGCGAAAGCGACCAGGCGGCGCGCCATGCCGCCTTCGGCCATGATGGCGCCGGCGAGCACAAAAAACGGAATGGTCAGCATGGCGACCTTGCTGACGCCGTCGGAGATTTTCAGCATCACCGCTTCAAGCGGAATGCCGATCCAAAACGCGCCGGCGACAGCCGCGAGCGCCAGCGCATAGGCAATCGGCACGCCGATCCCGATGCAGAAGAACATCGTGATCAGAAGTATGGCGACATCCATGCGCGCGATCCGTCGTGCCTGCTCAATGCAATGGAACGTCAGCGGTTTCGGGTTCGTCCGGCGCGCCTAGGAGCACACGCTCGATCACGAACAGAAGCAGCAACACGCCGCCGATCGGTATCGGCAGATAAGTGACGCCGACCGAAAGTGCCGGAAAATCGGCAATCGTGTTGTACCAGGTCGCCTCGACCAGTTTGCCGCCATACACCATCATGAACACAGCCATCGCGGCGACCAGCAATTCGGCGGCGAACTCGGCGGCAAGCCGCAGCGGGGAGGGTAGCAACTGGACAAAGTAGGACACGTTCATATGGATACGCCGGCGATAGCAGGCCGCGGCGCCGATGAACGTGAGAACGATGGTGAGAAGGATCGCCGTCGGTTCCGGCCATGATGCGGCGCTGTTGAGCACGTAGCGCGTAAACACCGCCCACGGGATAACGGCGGAGATCAGCACCAAAGCAGTGCCGGCGACGGCGACGCAGCAGAGATAAAGCGCGTCCATCACCTTGCGAAACAAAAGCGCCATTGCCGACCTTATTGGACTGCGACCTTACTGGACTGCAACCTTATTGGACTGATTGAATGCGCTTGATCATGTCGGCGAATTTCGGGCCGTATTTATCCCAGACCGGTTTGACGGCATCTTGGAACGGGGTCTTGTCGGCGATCTCGATAATCTGATTGCCGGCGGCCTTGGCCTTGTCGAGCGCCGCGGTCTCGTACTTGTTCCACAGATCGCGTTCGTCGAGCTGCGCTTCCCGGGCGAACTTGCGCAACAGATCCTGATCGTCTTTCGACATGGCGTCCCAGGTCTTGCGCGAGAAGACCAGGATTTCCGGCACGATCAGGTGTTGGGTGAGCGTGTAATATTTGGCGACCGTGTAGTGGTTGTCGAACACATAGCTCGGCGGATTGTTCTCCGCGCCGTCGACCACGCCGGTTTGCAACGCGCTGAACACTTGGTCATAGCCCATGGCGACGCCGTTGCCGCCGAGCGCGTTCATCATGTCGACGAACATCGGGTTGCCGATGACGCGGATTTTCAGGCCCTTGAGATCGGCGATGTCCTTGATCGGCTTCTTGGTGTCGTAGAGGTTGCGCGCGCCGGCATCCATCCAACACAGCGCCACGAGGCCGGCTTTGGGATCGTTGGTGACCTTGTCGAGCAGTTCGGCGCCGATATCGCCGTCGATGACTTTTTCCATATGCGCAGTGTTGCGGAACAGAAACGGCAGATTGAGCACGTTGAGATCATTGATCACGGGTCCGAGCGTGCCGACGGAGACGCGAGCGAGCTGAATGGCGCCGATCTGGGCCTGCTCGATGGCTTCCTTCTCGCCGCCAAGCTGCATCGCGGCATACATCTGCACGCTAAGCCGGCCATTGGTTGCGCTCTCGAGTTTCTTGCCGAGATTCTCAACCGCCGCGACCGTTGGGTAGCCTTCGGGATGAACGTCGGAGGCCTTCAGCACGGTCTTCTGCTGCGCCACAGCCGGCGTACCCAAAATATTTCCGGACAACGCGCCTAGTGTTGAGACCCCGCCGAGACGAATGAGCGTACGGCGATCGACGATCGCACCTCGAGTCATGGCAGTGAGAGTCATGGCACGACGAGTCATGGCTGTTTCCTCCGACTGGCTCGATTGAAGAAGAACCGCTATTGCGCGTCACGCCCGGGTCGTATTGCCCAAGTCGCGACCCCGGCCATTGCTCTTGCGGCATAGGCCTGTTATCAGGTCATACGATGACCATATAACCTTTGGGTGTCAAGCTTGCCCGGCAAAGCCTCCCAGGAGCAAATCTCGGCGTTCCGGCCGCTGTCGGCGCCGCGTGGCTTGACCCAGCAGCTGGTCACGCAAATTACCGGCGACATTACCGGCGGCCGCCTGCTGCCCGGCTCGCGGCTGCCGACCGAAAAAGAGATGATGTCGGCGACCGGCGTCAGCCGTACCGTCGTCCGCGAGGCGGTGGCATGCCTGCGCGCGGACGGGCTTGTTATCGTACGTCATGGCGTTGGCGCTTTCGTGGCGCAAAATACGCGGCGGCCGTTCCGGATCGAAGTCGACGACCTGCATTCGTTGCACGAGGCGCTGCAAATCATGGAACTGCGCACCGGTGTCGAAATCGAAGCGGCCGGACTGGCGGCAGAACGGGGCCGGGCGGCGCAGTTCGCCAAGATCGCCACGGCCTATGACCTGATCGAGCGCGCGATCACGCGCGGCGAAACGGCGGTGGACGAGGATTTTTCATTCCATTGCAGCATCGCCGACGCCACTGGAAATTCGCAGTTCAGGCGTTTTCTGGAATATCTCGGGCGCTTCATCATTCCGCGGCAGAGCGTCCGCAAGAGTATGACGCGCATGGAGGATCAGCGCGCCTATCTCAGGCGTATTCAAAAGGAACATCTGGAGATACTGGACTCCATCCGTACCGGCGCCGCGGCTGCGGCGCGAGCGTCGATGCGGCGCCATCTCCTCAACAGCCGCAGGCGCTATCAGAAGCTGACGACCGAGACCGGCGATGGTGCGCGAAACCCCATCGAGCCGTCTTGAGCAAAGCCGAGAGAGATTATGCAGACAGTTCTTGTGACGGGAGCCGCGGGCGGCATCGGCACGCGGCTGCGAAAACTCCTTCACGGCGCCTATCCGCGCCTGCGCTGGAGTGATATTCGCGCGCCGGTCGATTTGGCTAACGATCCGGCCTTCGTCCAGGCCGATCTCGCCGATCTCGCGCAAGTGGAAAAAATCGTCGACGGCATCGACGGCATCGTTCACTTGGGCGGCGAGTCCGTCGAGCAGTCCTGGGACCGCATTCTCAATGCTAATATCATCGGCTGCTACAATCTGTTCGAGGCGGCGCGGCGCAAGAAAGTCGAGCGCGTCGTGTTCGCTTCCTCGAACCACGCGGTCGGATTCTATCCGCGGCGCCGCCGCATCGGCACCAACGATCCGGTGCGGCCGGATTCGCGTTACGGCGTGAGCAAGGCTTTTGGCGAAGCGATTGGTTCGCTCTACGCCTATAAACACGGCCTGCGGGTGACCTGCCTGCGCATCGGCAATTTCGCCGATACACCGGCCGACCGTCGGCGGCTGGCGATCTGGCTCAAGCCGGAAGACCTGGTGCAACTGATCCGGATCGGGCTCGAGCATCCGGATCTTCGTTATGAAATCTTTTTCGGCGCGTCCGACAACGAGCGGAGCTGGTGGGACAACAAAGCCGCGTTGCGCTACGGCTATCGTCCGACCGGCCGCGCGGAAGATTACGCTCACGCGGCGCTCGCCGCGCAGCAGGCGCTTCCTCCCGACCCAATCGGCGATTGCTATCAGGGCGGGCCGTTTTGCAGCGATGAATTCGACGGCGGTGCCGATCCAGCTATGATTTGAGAACAATGCTGTAGATACTGCCGGGGTTAAGAAGAATTTTTAAAAAGGGGGGGTGCCGCAGTGGATCAAATCCATGCGCAAGAAGCCGCGTCTGCTGCGGAACTCATCGCGGCGCGGCTCGACCGGCTGCCGGTCTCGTCCTGGCACATTCGTGTCCGTCTAATCCTCGGCATCGCCACGTTCTTCGATGCGTTTGATCTCTTGGCCATCAGCTTCGCGTTGCCGGCAATCGCCGGGCCCTGGCAGCTGTCGCCGCAGCAGATCGGCATGGTCATTTCGGCCGCGTTCGCCGGACAACTGGTCGGCGCGCTGACCGCGGGATGGGCGGCCGAGATGTTCGGCCGCTTGCGCACCGTCGTGATCGCGACCGCGCTCTTCGGCGTGATGAGCCTCGCCTGCGCCTTCGCCTGGGATGCCCAATCGCTCACTGCATTTCGCTTCATCCAGGGCATCGGACTTGGCGGCGAGGTCCCGGTCGCCACCGCCTACATTATCGAACTCGCCCGCGAGCGAGGCCGCGGCCGCTTCTACATCCTTTACGAGTTGGTCTTTGTCTTCGGTCTCGTGATCGCGGGCCTCCTCGGCTATGTCATGGTGCCGCGCTTCGGCTGGCAATCGATGTTCTATCTCGGCGCTTTGCCGGCGATCCTCGCCGTGTTTCTGACGCGCCTCTTGCCGGAATCGCCGCGCTGGCTCGCGGGCCAGGACAGGGTGGCCGAGGCCGATGAGATCGTCGGCCATATCGAGCAGCAGATCGAAGCATCGGGCAAAAAACTGTCCCCGGTGCAATTGCCGGCGCCACTCGCTGTTGCGCCGACGCCCGCCGGGCCGCTGCGCCGCCGCTGGTTCGAAATGCTCGATGGTGCCTATCGCCGCCGCACCTTGGGCGTGTGGGCCATGTGGTTCTGCTGCTTCTCGACCATCTACGGCCTCAATACCTGGATGCCGACGCCGCCTGTGGTTTACCGGGGCGCTCTTCGGCGGCGGCGTCACGCTTCTGACGCTCGCGGCACTCGGGGCCGAGAGCGCGACACTGCTGCTCGTCTTCGTCTCGATCGGCAGCTTCTTCATGTCGGGCGTGGCGATCGGACTCAATCTTTACACCGCCGAGATCTATCCAACCCGAATCCGCGCTTTTGCCAGCAGCATCGGCGGCGCCTGGCAGCGCATCGCCGCGGCGACCGGGCCGATGGTCGTGGCCTATCTTTTGACCGGCTCGGGATTGGCCGCGGTGTTCGCTTATTTCGGCACTATCGCGATCGTCGGCGCCGCCATTGCCGCGCGCTTCACGGTGGAGACAAAAGAACAGTCGCTTGAGACGGCCTCCGCGGCCTAGCCCACTTGAAAGATGAGCTTGCCCCGGAAATGCCGGGACTGGCTGAGTCGATGCGCCGCCGCGGCTTCGGACAGAGGATAAAGCTTGACCTCGGGCGGCCGTATCGCGCCGTCCAGGAACAGCTTTGCGATGCGTTCGAGCGGCGCACGCGCGCGCGCGACCGGCGGCCGCAACGACGTCACGTCGCTGCGGTTCGGCTTCGGCGCCTCCATGCCCGATCCGATGAAGGCGGCGCGGCCTCCCGGCCGCAGCACCGCAAAGCATTTTTGCGCGACATCGCCGCCGACTGTATCGAACACGGCGTCGCAACCTGAAACTACTTTCGTGAAATTCTGCGTGTTGTAATCGATGATCTCGTCGGCGCCGAGGCTTTTCACATAATCGCGGTTCGCCGCGCTCGTGGTGGTGATGACGCGGGCGCCGATATGTTTGGCGAATTGGATGGCGAATCCGGCGACCCCACCGGCGCCGCCCTGAATCAAAATCGTCTCGCCGCGCTTGAGTTTCAGCGTGTTGTCCACGGAATCGATGGCCGTCAGGCCGGTGAGCGCCAAGGCCGCGGCGTTTATATGCGACAGTGCATCGGGCTTCTTGGCGATGATCGCCGAGGTGATGGCGAGCTTCTCGCAATAAGTGCCCTCACGGCCGGCGTTGAGCACGCCGAATACGGCGTCGCCGACTTTCAAGTCGGTGACGCCTGCGCCAACCGCGCCGATCGCGCCGGAGAAGTCGCGCCCCGGAATAAAAGGCGGCTTGGCGTTTGAATGCCGCTCATAGGCGCCGGACCGGAATTTCCAGTCGGCGGCGTTGACGCTTGCGGCGTGAACATTAACGAGCACTTCGCCGGCGGCGGCCACCGGATCCGGCAGGTCGCCATATTGCAGGACTTCCGGACCACCAAATTGCTCAAAGTACGCAGCTTTCATAGCAATGAACCTCCCTAAACTAGTATGGCCGGTCGCCAAAGGTGCGCAACCGCGACGCGGGTCCTTGATATCACCAGGAGCTTGGTCAGCAACCGTCTCTCGGTTTCGCCACCGCAGTTCATGTACAAGGGCGAACGAAAGGCAGTAATTTCCCGATATGCGGCTGGGTCTAGCGCAAAAGCCGCTGCCCGGTGCGGGGGGAGGGACATTATGACGAAGCTTGCCATTGCCTTGCTGGCGGGTGCGGCATTTTCACTGTCCTTCTCCGCAGCGGCGCAGGCCAAAGGCAAGGTCATCGGCGTTTCCTGGTCGAACTTCCAGGAGGAGCGCTACAAGATCGACGAAGCCGCGATGAAAGCCGCAATCGCTGAGGCCGGCGACAAATATATCTCCGCCGACGCGCAATCCTCGGCACAGAAGCAATTGACCGATATCGAAAGCCTGATCGCGCAGAACGCCAATGTGCTGATCGTCCTGGCGCAGGATTCCTCCGCCATCGCGCCCGCGGTGCAAAAGGCGGTCGACGAGGGCATCGCGGTGATCGGCTATGACCGGCTGATCGAGAATCCGGACGCGTTCTACATTACCTTCGACAATAAGGAAGTCGGGCGATTGCAGGCGCGCGGCGTTCTCGCAGCGAAGCCGGACGGCAATTACGCCTTCATCAAGGGATCGTCGGCCGATCCGAACGCCGATTTCCTGTTCGCGGGCCAGATGGAAGTGCTCAAAGACGCCATCGCCGCGGGCAAGATCAAAAATGTCGGCGAGGCCTATACGGATGGCTGGCTGCCGGCCAATGCGCAAAAGAACATGGAGCAAATCCTCACCAAGACCAACAACAAGGTCGACGCGGTCGTGGCGTCGAATGACGGCACCGCGGGCGGCGCCATCGCCGCGCTCGCAGCGCAGGGCCTCGCCGGCGCCGTTCCGGTATCGGGCCAGGACGGCGATCACGCGGCGCTTAACCGCATCGCGCGTGGCACGCAGACCGTGTCGGTGTGGAAGGACGCCCGTGCGCTCGGCAAGAAGGCGGTCGAAGTCGCGGCCCTGCTCGCCGACGGCAAGAAGATGAGCGAGGTGCCCGGCGTGGTGAAATTCGCCGGCGGCCCGAAGAAAGTCGGGATGAATGCGCTGTTTCTCGCGCCGGTCCCGATCACCAAGGACAATCTCGACGTCGTCATCGACGCCGGCTGGATCAAGAAAGAAGACGTCTGCCAGGGCGTAAAGCCCGGCGCGGTCAAAGTTTGCGGCTGATCGTGCTCGCGCGTTTTCTCAAAGCAGCCGAACTCGACACCCGCATGCTCGGCATGACGGGCGCGCTCCTATTGATCTGGATCGCCTTTCACTTGCTGTCGGGCGGCCTGTTTCTGACGCCGCGCAACCTGTGGAACCTCTCGGTGCAGTCGTCGTCGGTCGCCATCATGGCGACCGGCATGGTGCTTGTCATCGTCACGCGCAATATCGACCTCTCGATCGGCTCCATGCTCGGCTTCATCGGCATGGTCATGGGCGTGATCCAGGCCGATCTGCTGCCAAAGCTTTTGGGCTTCGAACATGCGGCAGACTGGGCTTTGGCGCTCGCGGCAGGTCTCTCCCTCGGCGTCATTCTCGGCGGGTTTCAGGGCTTCCTCATCGCCTATCTCGGCATTCCATCCTTCATCGTCACGCTCGGCGGGCTTTTGGTCTGGCGTGGAGCTGCGTGGTGGGTGACGAGCGGGCAGACGGTCGCGCCGCTCGACACCACGTTCAAGCTCATGGGCGGCGGACCGGAAGGTTCGATCGGTGCGACATGGAGCTGGGCGGTCGGCTTGATCGCCTGCGCGGCGGTCATTGCGCTCTTGGCGCATGGCCGCGTTCGGCGAAAAAAATTTCACTTTCCGCTGCGGCCGATGGCGGCGGAAATCTTTCTTGGCGGCATCGCCTGCACGCTCATCCTCGGCGCGGTGGCCGTCGTCAATGCCTATCCCTGGCCGGCCGGCAGCGCGCGCCGCTTGGCGCAGGCGAACCATATCGTAGTGCCCGACGGCGGCCTCTTCATCGCGCACGGCATCGCGATTCCGGTCCTGATCGCAATCGGCGTCGGCATCGTGATGACGTTCCTCGCCACGCGTACGCGCTTTGGCCGTTACGTCTATGCCATCGGCGGCAATCCGGAGGCGGCCGAGCTTGCCGGCATCAACACGCGCTGGGTCATTGTGAAGACGTTCATGCTGATGGGCCTGCTCGCCGCCATCAGCGCCGCGGTGTCGATCGCGCGGCTCGACGCGGCGACGAACTCCGAAGGCACGCTCGCCGAGCTTTTGGTCATCGCCGCGGCCGTCATCGGCGGCACTTCGCTCGCCGGCGGCACAGGCACCGTGCCCGGCGCAATGCTCGGCGCCGTGCTGATGCAATCGCTGCAGTCCGGCATGGTGCTGCTCGGCGTCGATACGCCGTTGCAGAACATTGTCGTCGGCGTCGTTCTTGTGGCCGCGGTGTGGCTCGACAGCGTCTATCGGCGGAGGCGAGCCTAATGGATACCGCGCTGACGCCTCTCGTCGCGATGCGCGACATTTCGCTGTCCTTCGGCGGCATTCACGCCGTCGACCGCGTGTCGATCGATCTCTATGCCGGCGAAGTGATGGCGCTCCTTGGCCATAACGGCGCCGGCAAATCGACGCTGATCAAGATACTCTCCGGCGCCTATGCGCGGGATGCCGGCAGCATCGCCATTCGCGGGGAGGCGGCAACGATCGCCAATCCGCGCGACGCCAAGCGTTATGGCATCGAAACGATCTACCAGACGCTGGCACTCGCCGACAATGTCGACGCCGCCGCCAATCTGTTTCTCGGCCGTGAATTGCGCACGCGCTGGGGCACGCTCGACGATATCGCCATGGAGGCGCAGGCGCGCCAAGTCATGGGCCGTCTCAATCCGCATTTCGCGCGCTTTAAGGATCCGGTCAAAGCGCTGTCGGGCGGCCAGCGCCAGTCGGTCGCCATTGCGCGCGCGATTCTGGTCAACGCGCAAATCCTGATCATGGACGAACCCACCGCGGCGCTCGGCCCGCAAGAGACGGCGCAAGTCGGCGACCTGGTGCGGCAGCTCAAGGCCGGTGGCATCGGCATCTTCCTGATCAGCCACGATATCCATGACGTCTTCGATCTGGCGGACCGCATTTGCGTCATGAAAAACGGTTCCGTCGTCGGCACCGCGCGCGTCGCCGATGTCACCAAGGACGATGTCCTCGGCATGATCATTCTCGGCAAATGTCCGCCCGGAGCGACGCCTGGGCCAAGCGCGACAAGTGGAACTACCTAGCCGGTTTCGGGTGCCACCGCGCGCGTTGCGCTCCGGTGCCGCGCTTCAGCGGCGCATTTGGCGACATGGGCCTCGCGGTTGATGACCTGAAGATTGGGCAGGCCCCAATAGGCGAGGAGTTGCGGCCACGGCTTTTCGCGATGCGCCGCCCAGACCTGAAACAATGGCACGCGGTGGTCGACCTCGGCGTTCTTCCACAGCCGTCCGCCGCGCTCGCCGCAACGCCGCGCCTGCAAACGCCGCAACAGCTTCGACTGCTCGCTCGGCGCATTCCAAAACTCCCAGGCGATCACGCAGGCGCCGTGCCATGTGGCCTTTTTGTTGGGGCCGTCGTCCCACAGGTCGATATGCCAGCCGAGTCGATAGACCGGCTGACCGCACACGCAGCAAAATCCCGGTCCACGCGCAAAAGCGCGCTCGCGATAGGGCGCAGGTGGCGTCCGAAACGTCAGCGGCAATCCGCTCTCGCGATCTTCGCCGAGACGCCAGCTCCAGCCGGCCGGCGCGCCGGAACGCGCCGCGAGCGCACGGGCCAAACGGTCGGCGCGCAGCGGATGGGCGCGCCAATAGCCGTCGATTGCAAGCCGTGGTGTCGGCGGCACGAACGGCCGGCCAAGCGCGCGTTTTAACACTACCGGCGGAAACGGATCGGGCAGCGCCCGCGTCAGGCGCGCTATGGATTGGCGGTTGCGTTCCGCCTTCTCATCTTGCCATTTCGACATCGGCCGGCCCGAGCAATCCCCGAGCCCAGATATGCCGGCTAATCGGTAAAGTCTTCGTCACCTTCCGACAACGCTATTGGCGGCTATCCTTCGGCGCCATGACCATCATGATCAGTCCGCCAACCAGCGCAAATAGCCCACCGGCGAGCGCGGTGTATTCCAGGATCACGACCGGCAGTGACGCCGCCTCAGCCCCGTTCGTCATGATGTTCAAGACGGCCAGCGTGGTCGCGCCCGCGCCCAACAGCGCGATATAGCGGGCGGTGCCTAGTTTCTTATTGGCTGTATCGCTTTGATTGTCGCTCATGAAGAACCCGGTTGGATTGCCACCATAATCAGTGTCGCCGGATGCAACGAAGGTTCAAGAGGGCTACTCACAATCATTCCACCTTGATGTTCGCGTCCGCAATGATGCGGGTATAGTCGGCCGCTTGAACATTGATGAAATGCGCGAAATCTTCGCCGCAGCGGACCGCTGGATAAAGACCAATGCTCTCCAGTTTTGCATCCACGTCGGGCGATGCCATGGCGGCTGAGAACCAGTCCGTAAGCTGCGTAATCTTGCTCGCAGGGGTAGCTGCCGGCGCGAGCAGCCCGAGCCAAACCTCGGCTGAGTAGCCTGGATAACCGCTCTCAGCGACCGTCGGCACTTCAGGCGCCGGCTTGAGACGGTGCGCGGAAGCGGTCGCCAGCGCACGCAGCTTACCGGCCTTAATTTGTTCGACGGCCTCCGAGTAATTGACCAGTGCCGCGTCCACCTGCTGCCCGAGCAGCGCGTTCATTGCGGGTGCGCCACCCGCGTAAGCAACGAAAATCATGTTGGTCGCGGTCGCGCGTTTGAAGCTTTCGAATGCGATGTGCTGCGCTGTCGCCGGGCCGAGCGCCGCAACCGTGATCGTGCCAGGCTTGGCCTGTGCGGCGCCAATCAAATCCGCGATCGTCTTATAGGACGATGCAGTGTTGACGACGAAGACAAGCGGGGACGTGACCAGGTTGCAGATCGGAGCGAAGCTTTTGACCGGGTCGAAGTTTACTTTTCGCAGCAGCGGGTTGATGACGACGGAATTGGCCGCAACCACGACGGTGTTGCCGTCGGGCTCGGCGCGCGCGGTGAATTCGTAACCGATCGAGGCGCCGGCGCCGGGTCGGTTTTCAACGATTATGTTTTGCTGGGCGGACTGTCCGATCTGCTGGCTGAGAAGTCGCGCGAGAATGTCGGCGGTGCCGCCTGGAGGAAAGGGAACGATGATCCGGACCGAAGGGCCGGATTGCGCGACAGCATGCTCCCCGATAGCAGCGAAGAGCGCTAAGGCGGCACCGAAGGTCAGGCAAAGAAATCCGCGCATCATCGTCAATCGATGGAAATAAATATCCGGACTTAGCGAATTCGTAGCATTGTTTCCGGCGGCCTGGAAGTTATTCCCGGCGGTCGTCTGGTACGGTTGCTGGCAACGGGTCGGATAGCCGGCCCGGCATCATCAGAATTGATTGTATTGCTCGATCACCGCGCCGAATTCCGGAAAGCGCAGCATCAAATTAAGGGCCAGGAGGATCCCGATCAAACAGAACATAAGGATCGCCAGAAAATCGGGGTTCGTCATTGCCACGATTATCCGATGCCAAACTGCGCTCGTTGTTTCGCCATTGCGACTGTCAAGGCGACTGTTAAGCCTTGCTGATGATTCACGAACGATGGGCCGCTCTTTCATCTCGGTACTCCTCTTCCAATTTCACCCCGAGGGTGAACGAGAGGCGTCTGAGCGTCTGTGCCGAGGGTCACACGAGGGCAGGTCGGGTATTGTGCAACATTCAATTGCTACGTGCGCAACCCAAGTTGTTCGGCCGTCCGGGTGTAGATCACGGATTTCGGGTGCGCCGGGGTGACATAAATCTGCTGCGTTGCCATCGGCGGCCGGGACACCGATAGTAGCGGAGTCCGTAAGCAGGGAGCGCATCCCATGCAACGTCCCATGCCGACGTCCGAGGAATACCGCAAAATCGCCGACGAATATACCCGCCTCGCGGGCGAGGCCAAGACCGAGACCGATCGTTTGGCACTCCTCGATCAGGCGCGCACCTGGCTCGAAGCCGCGTCCCGCCGGGACGAAATGACGCCTGCGCAGATCGCCGAGGCAGAGCAGTTCGCCAGCGCGTGGAAAGAGAAGCCCGAGAGATGGCGGTGGTGGAGGTTTGGGATTTTTCATTAAGTGGCGAGCCCGGCAGGATTCGAACCTGCGACCTTCAGCTTAGAAGGGCGTCGGGAAATCATTTCGGTTCAAAGCGAGTTGAGACTTTTTCTGTGC
>DASQRX010000053.1:0-46496 GCA_035642635.1 Xanthobacteraceae bacterium | reverse complement strand
CGCCGAAAAGCTCAAAAACGAACATGGCATTGATTGCGAAGTGATCGACGTGCGCTCGCTGGTGCCGCTCGACACCCAGACCATTTTGGGCTCGGTCGCGCGCACCCACCGCCTGTTCACCGTGGAGGAGAATCCGCGGCTATGCGGCTGGGGTGCGGAGATTGTGTCAATCGTCGCTGACGAGGCGTTCTACGATCTCGACGGCCCGCCGGTGCGCATCACCACGCCGCACATTCCGCTGCCGGCCGCCGATATTCTGGAAGATCTCGCGCTGCCGAGCGCCGACCGCATCGCCGAGCGGGTGAGGCGGTCGTTGGAGAGTTAGATATTTCCGCTCACCCCTGCACGAGCGGGGACCCAGTCTTTTGAGCAGAATTTCTGGATTCCCGCCTGCGCGGCAATGAGCGGATGAAAACGGCAAGGGACGAATAGCACCATGGCCATGTACGACAATCTCCTCGCCAATGTTCCGACCGATCTGTGGATCGGCGGTCAATGGCGCAAAGCTTCCGACGGCGCGCGTTTCGATGTGATCGATCCGGCGACCGAGAACAAAGTCGCTTCGGTCGCGAGCGCAACGGTCGACGACGCTAAAGCTGCGCTTGATGCCGCGAGCGCCGCGTTCCCAGCCTGGGCCGCCAAGAAGGCGCGCGAGCGCGGCGAGATTTTGCGCAAGTCCTACGAATTGATCATGCGCGATGCCGAGCGGCTGGCGAAGCTTATCACCATCGAGAACGGCAAGGCGCTGTCCGACTCGCGCGGCGAAGTCGCCTATGCGGCGGAATTCTTCCGCTGGTACGCCGAAGAAGCGGTGCGCAATGTCGGGCAGAATTCCGTCGCCCCGTCAACCGGTGCGCGCATCTTTGTCCATCACAAGCCGGCCGGGATCGCCGTCCTGGTGACGCCGTGGAATTTTCCCGCCGCGATGGCGACCCGCAAGATCGGCCCGGCGCTCGCGGCCGGCTGCCCGGTCGTGCTCAAGCCCGCCTCCGACACGCCGCTCACCATGCTGGCGCTGATGCCGATTCTCGAAGAGGCCGGCGTGCCGGCCGGCGTCGTCAATGTCATTCCGTCGCGCTCCTCCGGCAAGGTGGTGAGCGCGATGCTGCACGATCCGCGGGTGCGCGTGGTGTCGTTCACCGGCTCGACCGAAGTCGGCAGGAAGCTTCTGCATGAAGCCGCCGACTCCATCGTCAAGCCAGCCATGGAGCTCGGCGGCAATGCGCCCTTCATCGTGTTCGACGACGCCGATATCGACGCCGCCATCGACGGCGCCATGATCGCCAAGATGCGCAATATGGGCGAGGCCTGCACCGCGGCCAATCGCTTCTATGTGCACGAGAAGGTGCATGACGAGTTTGCCAAGAAGCTCACGGCTAAAATGGCCGGCCTGAAAATGGGCAATGGCCTCGACGATGGCATTGCGCTCGGCCCGCTGGTCAACAAAGAAGGCCTCGACAAGGTGATCGAACTGGTCGACGACGCGGTGAAGAAAGGCGCGAAAGTGCTGACCGGCGGCAAGGCGCCCGGCGGCCCTGGCTTCTTCTATCCGGCGACCGTGCTCGCCAACGTCTCCAACGATGCCAAAATGCTCAACGACGAGATTTTTGGTCCGGTCGCCTCGCTGCAGAGTTTTAAATCCGAAGACGAAGTGATCGCGCGTGCCAACGACACCGAATACGGCCTCGTCGCTTATCTCTACACCAAGGATTTGAGCCGCGGCATGCGCGTGTCGGAGAAGCTCGATTTCGGCATGATCGGGCTCAATCGCGGCCTCGTCTCCGATCCGGCGGCCCCTTTCGGCGGCGTCAAGCAATCCGGCCTCGGTCGCGAAGGTGCGCATGAAGGCCTGATGGAATTCATGGAAACTCAATACATCTCGGTGACATGGTAAGGCGCGCGAGTGACCTATGAGCGAGGGTGAAGTCGCCAATAAGCTGCGCGGTGCCTGGCGCTATGTCGGCACGCAGATCGACGGTGGGCGCTGGGATCGCGGCGCGAATCCGAAGGGCATGATCTATTACGGCCCGCACGGCGAGATGGCGGTGCAGATCGCGCCCGACGTCAAACGCACGAAGGCCGGCGCGGTGATGACGCCCGAAGAGGCCAAGATCGCGCTGACCGATTACATCGCCTATTTCGGCACCTATACGATCGACGAGATGGCCGGGACCGTCACGCATCATCGCTTGGACAGTCTCCAGCCGGGCGATAACGGCGACTTGGTTCGCCGCTACGAATTCACCGGCAATCGGCTGGTCTTGCGGCCGCCGAACTCGACGATGGAAGTGACTTGGGAACGCATTGCGTGACGCGGCTTCGGGGATTGTCACAATGGACGTGCTGATGCCGCAACTCGGCGAGACCGTTGCCGAGGGCAAGATCACCAAATGGTTCAAATCGGCCGGCGAACCGGTGAAGCCGGGCGACAATCTGTTCGAGATCGAGACCGATAAGGTATCGATGGAAGTGCCGTCGACCACCACCGGGACCTTGAGCGAAATCCGCGTGGCGGCAGGCGAAATCGCTCCCGTCGGCGCGGTCGTCGGCGTCATCGCCGATGGCTCGGGCGTTGCGGCAAGTTCGCCCTCAAGTCCGCCCGCAGCCGCTGCTCCGCCGAAAGCTGCCCCAGCGAAACCGGCAGCGCCGGCGCCACAACCACGCCAACCGGCGCAGCCGATCAAGCTCGATCCGTTCTTCGAGGTGCGCACGCCCGATCGCAATTTCGGCCCGGCGAAACTTCCCGGCGGTGCTTTCGTTACGCCGTTGGCGCGGCGGCTCGCCGGCGAGGCCGGCATCGATCTTTCTCGCCTGCGCGGTTCAGGCCCGCACGGCCGCATCATGGCGCGTGACATCGAAGATGCGCCGCGGCCGTCGCGTGCGCCCGCGGGCTCTGACGGCCCGAGCGCCGCCGAGATCAAGGCGCTCTACGCGCCCGACAGCTACGAGGAAGTGCCGCTCGACGGCATGCGCAAGACCATCGCGGCGCGGCTGACGCAGGCCGCGACCGTCCCACATTTCTATCTGATGACCGACGTCGTCATCGACCGGCTGATGGCCTTGCGCGAGGAGGCGAACACGGCGGCGCCGAAGGACAAAGACGGCAATCCGGCGTTCAAGCTCTCGGTCAACGATTTCGTCGTCCGCGCGCTGGCGCTCGGGCTGCAACGCGTTCCGGCGACGAACGCGATCTGGGCCGGCGATCGGATTTTGCGCTTCCGGCATTCCGATATCGGCGTCGCGGTGGCGCTTGAAGGCGGCTTGATCACGCCGGTCATACGCTCTGCCGAGGCGAAGTCGCTGAGCGCGATCTCGGCCGAGGTGAAGGACCTTTCGGCGCGGGCGCGCAACAAGAAACTGCAGCCCTCTGAATATCAAGGCGGAGCGTCGGCGATCTCTAATCTCGGCATGCATAACGTGCGCGAGTTCACCGCCATCATCAATCCGCCGCACTCAACCATCCTCGCGGTCGGCGCCGCGCGCCGGCAAGCGGTCGAAAAGGAAGACGGCGGCACAGCCTTCGTCGGCATGATCAGCGTAACGCTATCCTGCGACCATCGCGTGCTCGACGGCGCGCTCGGCGCCGAACTGTTGGCCGCGATCAAAACTTTGATCGAAATGCCGGTGAGCCTCTTGGTGTGAGGATGAGGAATGACGGACAAGCGCGAAGTTATTCTGTTTGGCCCGGCGAAGCCGACCATCGTCAAAGGTCTCGAAACCGGCTGCATCGTTCATAAAGCCGTCGACGCCGCCGACCGCGACGCCTTTATTGCCCAACATGGCGAGGTGCGGGCGATCGCCTGCGCCCAGGGATTGATGTCGGCAAGCGTTCTCGAGCACTTTCCAAAGCTCGAGATCATTTCCAACTTCGGCGTCGGTTACGACAATATCGACGTCAAATATGCGGCCGCCCACAACATCATCGTCACCAACACGCCCGAAGTCTTGACCGAGGAAGTCGCCGATACCGCGCTCGGGCTATTGCTCTGCACGGTTCGCGAGCTGCCGCAATCGGAGCGCCATGTACGCGCCGGCAAATGGCTGCAGCAAGGCTATCCGCTCAGCAAGGCGACGCTGCGTAACCGCACCGTCGGCATGGTCGGCATGGGCGCCATCGGCCAGGCCGTCGCGCGGCGGCTCGACGCCTTCGGCGTGCCCGTGGTCTATCACACGCGCAAGAAGCGGCCGGAAGTGGCCTACCGTCACTATCCGAACCTGACCGACATGGCGCGCGACGTCGATACGCTGATGGTGATCGTGCCGGGCGGCGCGGCGACGCAAAACATGATCAACTCGCAAGTGCTGGACGCGCTCGGCCCCAGCGGCATCGTCATCAATATGGCGCGCGGCTCGGTGGTCGACGAGCCGGCCTTGATCAAGGCGCTCAAGGACAAGCGGATCATGGCGGCCGGCCTCGACGTTTTTGTCAACGAGCCGCAGGTGCCCGGCGAACTGATCGCGATGGAGAACGTCGTGCTGTTCCCGCATGTCGGATCGGCTTCCGTCTATATCCGGCAGAAGATGGACCAGCTCGTAGCCGACAACATTCTGGCCTGGGCCGCCGGCAAGCCGCCGTTGACGCCGGTGCCGGAAACGACGTGGAAATCTTGGCGCTAAAGCTGAAAGAATACGCCGTGTCGATTGCACTTCTGGCATGCCCGGCATCGGCATGACGGCGCAGCGTGTGCGTGATAGTTTTCGAGCCATCCAGGGCGTAGCGCGGCAGTGTTCGATATGAGTCGTGGCGGTATTATTGTGATGGCGATGGCGGCAAGCCTGTTCGGCGGCACGGCCTTCGCTCAAGATGCCCAGAAGGACGCGCCGAACGCGCCGCCGGATGCCGCCACTCAAGGCGCTCCGCCGCAAGCTTCGATCAACGACACCGTCCATAACATGATCGGCGCCTGGGAATTTTCCAACGCCGACCACGACAAGATTTGCCACTTCAACTTCCGCGCCGACATGGTTCCGAACGGCTACAAGCTCGACATCGACAAAAACTGCCCGAGCCTGTTTCCCTCGACCAAGAACATGGTGGCCTGGTCGGTCGACAATTTCGGCAGCCTTCGCCTGCTCGATTCCAGCGGCAATTCGGTGGTGGATTTTTCCGAAGTCGAAACTGGCATGTATGACGGCTTTACCCCGGAAGAAGGCCGTTACATCTTACAGGCCGCGACGTCGGCGCCCGTGCTTTCGCCAAGCGACATTGCCGGTGACTGGGCGGTGACGCGCGGCACCGGCAAGCCGATCTGCGTGCTCACCCTGGCGAACGCTGCCATCGCGGGCGACATCCTGGCGCTGAAGGTGAAGCCGGGCTGCGATGCATCGGTCACCCGGTTCGGTCCGACCGGCTGGCGCATGGATGAAGGCGAGTTGATGCTGCTCTCGCCGAACGGGCAGACGTGGCAGTTCGAACAGAACGATTCCAATACCTGGCAGCGCGTGCCCGAATCCTCCGTTCCGGTTCTGCTGGTGCGGCAGTAACCGCGCAATTCCTCAAAGCATGATCCGGAAAAGTGGAAGCCGGTTTTCCGAAAAGACCATGCTCCAACCCAAAAGCCAGAAATGAAGAAGCGATATCAGGTCGTCATCGTCGGCGGTGGGCCCGTCGGCATTGCGCTTGCGGTCGAGCTCGGCCAGCGCGGAATTTCCTGCGGCGTGGTGGAGCGCCGTCGCGAGCCGCAGCGTATTCCCAAGGGCCAAAATCTGACGCAGCGTTCGGTTGAGCACTTTTATTTCTGGGGCGTCGCCGAGGAACTCAAAGCCGCGCGCATGCTGCCGCCGTCTTATCCGATGAGCGGCATCGTCGCCTATCACGACCTCAACAACAAATACTGGTACGCGCCGCCGCTGCGCGAGATCGTCAATTCCTATTACTTCCAGAACAACGAACGCTTGCCGCAATATCAGGGCGAGTATGTGCTGCGCAAAAGAATGGGCCAGCTGCCGAGTGTCGAAGCGCGGTTCGGCTGGATGGCGGAAACCATCGCGCAAGATGAGGACGGCGCGCGCGTCACCTGCGTCGAGGACAGCGGCGCCGGACGTGAAACGCTCGAAGCCGATTACGTGATCGGTTGCGACGGCGGCCACTCCACCGTGCGCCAGCAAGTGGGCATCGAACGCGCCGGCGCCGATTTCGATGAACTGATGGTGCTGGCACTGTTTCGCTCGCGCGAACTGCACGAGACGCTCAAGCGCTTTCCGCCGCGTTCCACCTATCGGGTGCTGCACCCGGACCTGAAGGGCTATTGGCAATTCTTCGGCCGGGTCGATGTCGGCGAAAGTTGGTTCTTTCATTCTCCGGTTCTGGCCGACACGACGCGCGAGAATTACGATTTCCATGGCCTGTTGCAGAAGGCCGCCGGCTTCCGGTTCGCCTGCGATTTCGATTATGTCGGCTTCTGGGATCTGCGCATCGCGGTGGCGGAGAAATATCAGGTCGGCCGTATTTTCATCGCCGGCGATGCCGCCCATTCGCACCCGCCCTATGGCGCCTATGGGCTCAACAATGGCCTCGACGACGTCGTCAATCTCGGCTGGAAGCTCGCCGCGAAACTCAACGGCTGGGGCGGCGACGCGTTGCTGCAAACCTATACGGATGAGCGCCGTCCCGTGTTCAAGGAGACCGCGGAAGACTTCATCGAGGCCGGCATCCGCCGCGACAAGGAATTCATGGCGCGGTACAGCCCGCAGCGCAATCTCGCCGAGTTCGAAAAGGCCTGGGACGAGCACGCCAATGCGGCGGCGCCGCGCGTGCTGTCTTACGAGCCGAATTACGAAGGCTCACCGATCGTGTTCGGGCCGCCGGGCGGCGTCAGCAGCGCGCATGGCTCGCACACATTCAAGGCGCGCGCCGGACATCATTTGCCACCGCAATTGCTCTCCTCCGGGCGCAATGTTTTTGAGGAGTTCGGCAAGGATTTCACTTTGCTCGCCTTCGACGGCGACGGCCAGACCGCTGCAGCCTTCGAGAAAGCGGCGCGCACGCTCGGCGCGCCGCTGAAAATTGTTTGCGATAGCTTTAGCGACGGCCGCACCGCCTACGAGGCAAAGCTCATTCTTGTCCGCCCCGACCGCTACGTCGCCTGGACCGCCGATAGCGCGCCGGATGATGCGGCGGCCGTGCTCGGCAGGGCTGTCGGACGCGGACACTCATCGTGGTTACGCTATGCGCGAGCGCCTTGACGATGATTGCGTATTCGCCATGGCTCTACCGCGGCATCAAGGATGTCGGTTTTGTCGGAACTTCGTTCCGTGCCGAACGCAAGCGCCACCAAGGGATTTGAGCTGACCTTCGCTCAAACGCAGCGCATCACATCGCCCGATAGGGCGGTTTGTCCAATCCGGCCGGCGACAGCGTGAAGATCTCGACGCCGGTCTCCGTCACGCCGACCGAGTGCTCGAACTGCGCCGACAGCGAGCGGTCGCGCGTCACCGCGGTCCAGCCGTCGGACAAGACTTTCACGTGCGGGCGGCCGAGATTGATCATGGGCTCAACCGTGAAGAACATGCCGGGCTTGAGCACGATGCCTTCGCCGGGGCGGCCGACATGGACGATATTCGGCTCATCGTGGAACAACTGGCCAAGGCCGTGGCCGCAGAAATCGCGCACCACGCTCATATGCTGGGCTTCGACAAAGGTCTGGATGGCGTGCCCGATATCGCCGGTCGTCGCGCCCGGCTTAATCGCTGCGATGCCGCGCATCATGCCCTCATAGGTGACTTCGATCAGCCGTTCGGCGCGGCGCGGAATCTCGCCGACCGGATACATGCGGCTCGAATCGCCGTGCCAGTTGCCGAGGATCAGCGTCACGTCGACATTGACGATGTCGCCTTCGCGCATCGGCTTTTCCACCGGGATGCCGTGGCAGACTACATGGTTGATCGAGGTGCAGGTCGACTTGCGGTAGCCGCGATACATCAGCGTCGCCGGCATGGCGCCGTGATCCATGCCGAAGTCGAACACCAGCCGGTCGATATGTTCGGTGGTCACGCCGGGCTTGATCTCGCCGACCAGCATATCGAGGCATTTGGCGGCGAGTTGCCCGGCTTTGCGCATGCCCGCGAAGGCGCTGGCGCCGTGAATCTTGATTTGGCCGGTCTTACGCAACGGCGCACAGGCCGCGTCGACATAGGTCATGATAGAGCAGAGCGGGTCATAATGGGGTAGAGCGAAGATTGACTGGAATTTCCGCCCGCTAATGTAAGCATAAGCGCGCCCAACGCAAGCAAACCGCGGCAAAACCGCGCTTGCCGGCCTTCCCTATTGATGCCGCTGCGGAACCGGTTCCTGCGGGAAATCCGGCCGAAATCGACGTCTTCACGCCGCGATCTTGCCGCCCAATTCGTCCTCGATATGGGCGCGAATGATGTCGTCGAACGAGGCCTCGGCCTTGAACCCGAGCGCGAGCGCGCGGGCCGGATGGAATCGGCTCGGCCAGCCGGCGACAATCCGGGCCACCAGCGGATCGGGCGCGCGGTGGATGCGGGCCGCGACCTTGTCGCCCGCAATCCGGCGCAACGCCGCGATCTGCTCGCCGACGGTGCAACAGACGCCCGGCATGGTCAGATTGATGCGCGGACCGAGCTTCCTCGCATCAAGTCCCGCGGCATGGATGAGAAAGCCCACCGCCGCGCGTGGGCTCGCATGCCAGTGCAGCACATTGTTCTCGACCGGCAAGAGCGCTTCGTCGCCGGCGAGCGGCTCGCGAATGATCGAGGAAAAGAACCCGGATGCCGCCTTGTTGGGCCGGCCCGGCCGCACCACGATGCTCGGCAGCCTGATGCCGACGCCGTCGACAAAGCCGCGCCGGGTGTAGTCGGCGAGGAGGAGTTCGACGATCGCTTTCTGCGTGCCGTAGGACGTCAGCGGCGTCAGATGAAAGTCGTCAGGAATGGCCTGCGGGAACGGCGCGCCGAACACGGCAATCGATGACGAAAAAACCAGGCGCGGCTTGTAGCCGTCGCCAATGGCGCGGACCGCTTCGAGGAGCGCGCGCGAGCCATCGAGATTGACCCGCACGCCCTTTTCGAAATCGAGCTCGGCCTCGCCGGAGACGACGCCGGCGAGATGAAAGATCACTTCCGGCCGGCCGGCAACCGCGGCGCGCGCCGCTGCCGGATCGGCAATGTCAGCCGCGGCAGCCTCGACCTTGCCGGTGAATTTTTCCGGTTTGTGCGGCGCGACCACGTCGATGAGCGTGAGCTGCTCAATGGGCTTGCCGTTGAGCGACTTCGCGTCGACGAGGCGTGCGACGAGTTTGCGCCCGATCATGCCGGCGGCGCCCGTGATCAGAATGTGCATTTTGATGTCCCGTTAGAGCGCCATCCCGCCGTCGACAAGATGGGCCTGACCGGTAATGTAGCTTGCTTCATCGCTGGCAAGAAAGAGGGCAAGCGCTGCGACTTCCTGCGCTTTGCCGAGTCGGCCCATCGGCTGGCGATCGATGAAAGCCTGTCGCACCGCATCGGTCGACTGTCCGGTTTCCTTCGACTGCGCGGCGATGCGGTCCTCAAGCGACGGCGATTCGATCGTGCCGGGGCAAACGGCATTGCAGCGGATGCCTTGCTTGATGAAGTCGGCGGCAATCGCCTTGGTGAGCCCGATCACCGCGGCCTTGGTCGCACCATAGGCGTAGCGGTTCGGCACGCCACGGATCGACGACACCGCCGAAGAGATATTGACAATCGAGCCGGATTTCTTCGCCAGCATCGGCGGCAAAAACGCCTTGATCATGCGATGCATGGATTTGACATTGAGGTCGAACGAAAAATCCCAGTCCTTATCGGCGCAGTCGAGCACCGAGCCGTTGGCGACATAGCCCGCGCAATTGACCAGGATATCGAGCGCGCCGAACTCGCTCGCCACCGACTTTGCCAATGCGTCGATATTGTCCTGCGAACGCACGTCGAGCTTTTGCCGCGTCTTGGCTTTCAGATCGGCAAGCTTGTCGTCGGCAAGATCGGTCGCGATGACGATGCCGCCTTCGGCAATGAGCGCTTCCGCAATGGCGCGGCCGATGCCCTGCCCCGCCGCCGTGATCAGTGCGACTTTGTTTTGAACTCTGCCGCTCATGCCGTGCTCCCGTTCAGCACCCCGAGACTGACTTTCTGTCGGCCCTCACCATCAAAATTCTCCGGCTTAAGCCAGCGCTCGAAATTGCGCTTGCGCTCCGGCCATTCGCTGTCGAGCATCGAGAACCAAGCATCGTCGCGGTTGCGGCCTTTGCCAATCATGTGCTGGCGAAAAGTGCCTTCATAGACAAAGCCATAGCGCAGTGCCGCGCGCCGTGACGGCGCGTTCAATGTATTGCACTTCCACTCATAGCGGCGGTAGCCGAGCGTCTCGAAAACATAGCGCGCCAACAGATATTGGGCCTCGGTGCCGAGCGGCGTGCGCTGCAGTGACGGCGAATAGAGCACGTGCCCGACCTCGATCACCCGCATCTGCGGGACGATCCGCAGCAGCGTGACATAACCGACAGCGCGATCGGCCAGATCGATGATCGCATAGGCATAGGGGTCTTCCGCCGCCGCGCGCATGGCGATGAAGGGCGTAAACTCGGCTTCACTCACGAAAGGCCCGTCGCTCGAAATATAAGTCCAGACATGATCGTGCCCGCCGAATACTTTCCACAAGTCGGCGGCATGCTCGGGCTTGAGCTTCTCCAGGCGGCCGTAACGGCCCTTCAGCACCACCGGACCCGGCCGCGGCGCCGGCGTGGGATCGACCGGAAGCCCGATCGGCTGGCCAGTCTGCGGATGCAGTTCGAACTTGTCGGTCATGTTGCACTCTGCTTGCGGTCTTCACTGAAAAACTTGTTCAGCTCCTGGTTCGTGATCAGGCCGTCAAAGCCGTCGAATTTGCCCTGTTTGGCAATATCGGTCGCGGCACGAATGAAAGCATGCATGGCGACGCGGGCGAGCGAGCCGCCGACGCTGATCCGGCGCACGCCCATGGCGGCAATGTCGTCCACCGTGAAACCAAAGGCGCCGCTATTGAGAAAATTCACCGGCTTCGGCGCCACCGCCTTGACCACGGCTTCGATCTGCTCGCGCGTCTTGATGCCGGGCGCATAGAGGCAGTCGGCGCCGGCCGCCGCATAGGCCTTCAGGCGGCGGATGACGTCGTCGAGATCATTGACGGCGCGGATGAAATTCTCCGCTCGCGCGGTGAACACGACTTCACCGCCGGCGCGGTCGATCGCCGCGCGCGCCGCCTTTACGCGGGCGACGGAAGTGTCGAAATCGTAGAGTGGCAAGACGCCGTTATTCGGCGAATCCTCGATCGATAGGCCCGCAACGCCGGTCGCGATGCAGCGCGTCACATTTGTGGCCACGCTATCGGGATCGTCGGCAAAGCCATTCTCGAAATCAGCATTGAGCGGCACATCGGTCGCTTCGGCCAATTCGCGGTAGTGCGCCAGCACCTGGTCGCGGCTCTGCGCGCCGTCGGCATAGCCTTGTGAATGGGCATGGCCCGAGCTCGTCGTCGCCAGCGCCTTGAAGCCCAGGCCCTGCAAATAGCGCGCGCTGCCGACATTCCACGGATTGGGAATGACGAAGCAGCCGGACTCGTGGAGCTTACGAAAGGTCTGCCGCTTGTCGGCGGCCGACTGACGATTCCCGGTCATGACGGATCCCCCCGCTCATGCGTGCTGTATTCGTCAGCGCAGCACGCATCAATGATTATCGCGCGGCACGAATTTTTGCGCCACCCGCTGATATTTCACCGCCGGCTGCAAAACCATGCCGCTGCCGAGCTGATCGACCATGGCGCGCTGAATTTCCTGCCACGGCGTCTGGCTCGGCGGATAATGATAGCCGCCGTTCTTCTTCAATCGCGCGGCGCGCTCCGCCAATTCTTCGGCGGAGATCAAAATATCCGCGGTGCCTTTGTTGAGGTCGATGCGCACGCGGTCGCCGGTTTTGAGCAGCGCCAAACCGCCGCCGGCCGCCGCCTCGGGCGAGGCATTGAGAATAGATGGCGAGCCGGAAGTACCGGACTGGCGGCCATCGCCGATGCAGGCGAGCGCGGTGACGCCCTTTTTGATCAGCGCCGCCGGCGGCTGCATGTTCACGACTTCGGCCGAGCCGGGGTAACCGATCGGTCCCGTGCCGCGCATGAACAGGATGGAATGCTCGTCGATATCGAGCGCCGGATCGTCGATGCGCTTGTGATATTCCTCGGGCCCGTCGAACACGACGGCACGGCCTTCGAAGGCGTTCGGGTCCTTCGGATTGTTCAGGTAGCGGGTGCGAAATTCGTCCGAGATCACGCTCGTCTTCATGATCGCGTTGTCAAACAGATTGCCATGCAGGACCTTGAAGCCTGAATGCGGCTTCATCGGCTGCTGATAGGGGCGGATGACATCGGCATTGTTCGTCTTGGCCGGCGCCACATTCTCCGCCATGGTCCTGCCGTTGATGGTAAGCGCCTCGCCGTGGAGCCTTCCGGCCCCAAGCAATTCGTGCATCACCGCGGGCAAGCCGCCGGCGCGGTAATAATCCTCACCGAGATAGGCGCCGGCCGGCTGCATGTTCACCAGCAGCGGCACGTCGTAACCGACCTTCTCCCAATCCGTAATCGCAAGCTCGACGCCGATATGCCGGGCGATGGCATTGATATGGATCGGCGCATTGGTCGAGCCGCCGATGGCGGAGCAAGCCACGATCGCGTTCTCGAACGCTGAGCGCGTGAGAATATCCGAGGGCTTTAAGTCCTCGCGCACGATTTCGACCGCGCGCACACCGGTGGCGTAGGCCATTTGCGCGCGCTCGCGGTATGGCGCCGGAATCGCGGCACAGCCGGGCAGCGACATACCGAGCGCTTCGGCCAGAGCGTTCATCGTCGACGCCGTGCCCATCGTGTTGCAATGGCCGATGGATGGCGCCGAATCGGCAACGATGTCGATGAATTCCTTGTAGCCGATCTTGCCGGCCGCCTGATCCTGCCGCGCCTGCCAGATCAGCGTGCCGGAACCCATCAGCTTGCCGTCGCGGACGTAATCGAGCATCGGCCCGCCGGACAGCACAATGGCCGGCGTGTTGACGGTCGCCGCCGCCATCAAACAGGCCGGCGTCGTCTTGTCGCAACCGGTCATCAGCACCACGCCGTCGAGCGGATAGCCGAACAGCACTTCGACGAGACCGAGATAAGCGAGATTGCGATCGAGCGCCGCGGTCGGGCGCTTGCCGGTTTCCTGAATTGGATGCACCGGAAATTCGAAGGCGACGCCGCCGGCGTCGCGAATGCCTGCGCGTACGCGTTGCGCCAATTCGAGGTGATGGCGATTGCACGGCGACAAATCGGAGCCAGTCTGCGCGATGCCGACAATCGGCCGGCCCGACGTCAGTTCTTCGCGCGTGAGACCATAATTGAGATAGCGCTCGAGATAGAGCGCGGTCATGCCCGGATTATCGGTATTGTCAAACCATAATTGCGACCGCAGGCGGCGACCGTTTTGACCCTTGCCGTTTTTGCTCATAGATCGTCTCCCGTCTTATTCCCGCACAACGCGCGATACCTGCAATACGGCTTCCGCAGTGTGCAGGCGCGCTCCAATTCACGCGTGGTGACCACGCCGATTTAACGCCGTAACAGCGGAAAAATCTGCACGTTCCGTGAGATAAAAATCTTCGGCGATCACAACCGGTCTTTGGCCCAATAGAGGCCGGATCGGCACTCGGCGCGACGCCAAAACACAGGCATAAAGCCGGTCATAAAATTCGCATTAACATATTGATTCATATAACAATTTTGTGAAGTGTGGCGCCATTGTGCAGCGCCGAAACTCCATTAGGTAGCCGGTCAAGGGTGATGACCGTAGATGGAGAATCGATATGAAGTCGCTCAACGTGAAATTGGCTCTGTCCGCCCTCGCCATTGCCGTCTTGGCGACGCCGGCTTTCGCGCAGCGCTCGCACCAGCGCGTTTCTAACGAGCAGTCTCAAAACGCGCCGGCGCTGCACTATCCGGACGGTGCAGCTGGGCGCACCGGAACTCTGGAATCGCAGGAATCCGGCGTTGAGTTCAATCTCGGCCGCTAAGCGCTCCTCCCGTCAGGTGTGAGTGACTAAGAAGCCCCGGGCAATTTGTCCGGGGCTTCTCGCATTTGCATTTAAAGAATGGTTGGGCTGAACTGCGCCCCGCAACAAAGTGCCCGGGGGAATGCCATGCTGAAAACCGTCGCCGCTTTCGATCGCATCGGCGAGGAGAACGCCTTCGCGGTACTGGCGCGCGCCATGCATCTTGCCGCGCAAGGCCGCGACATCATCAATCTCGGCATCGGCCAGCCCGATTTCCGCACGCCGGATTTCATCGTCGAGGCGGCGGTGAAGGCGCTGCGCGACGGCCATCACGGCTATACGCCGGCCGTCGGCATTTTGCCATTACGCGAAGCGGTGGCCGCCGATCTGCACAAGCGGTTCAAGGTGAGTGTGTCGCCCGATGAGGTCATGATCATGCCGGGCGGCAAGCCAACCATGTTCATGTCGATCCTGATGTTCGGCGAACCCGGCGTCGATATCCTTTATCCGGATCCCGGCTTTCCGATCTATCGTTCGATGATCGAATATACCGGCGCGCGGCCGATCCCGGTGCCGATCCGCGAGGAAAACAATTTTGCCTTCTCGGCGGAGGAGACGCTCGATCTGATCACGCCGCAAACGCGGCTGCTGATTGTCAATTCGCCGGCCAATCCGACCGGCGGGGTGACGCCGAAAGCCGAAGTCGACAAGCTCGTCGCTGGCCTCGAGCGCTTTCCCGATGTCGCTCTGATGTCGGACGAAATCTACGACCACATGGTCTATGACGGCGAGACGCATGTGTGTTTGCGCTCCTACCCTTCGATCCGCGATCGGCTGATCCTGCTCAATGGCTGGTCGAAGACTTATGCCATGACCGGCTGGCGGCTCGGCTACGCGATCTGGCCCAGCAAGCTTTACGACTATGCGCGTAAGCTCGCGGTCAATTTGCATTCCTGCGTCAATGCGTCGGCGCAATATGCCGGGCTTGCCGCGCTCACCGGCCCGCAGGATGAAGTGCACAAGATGGTCGCCGAGTTCGACAAACGGCGTAAAATCGTGGTCGCCGGCCTCAACAAGCTTCCGGGCACGTCCTGCGCCACGCCGAACGGCGCGTTCTACGCGTTCCCCAATATCAAGCGCACCGGCTGGAAGGCGAAGCCGCTCGCCGCGACGCTCCTCGAAGACGCCGGCGTGGCGGTGATCGGCGGCCCGGATTTCGGCGTGCTCGGCGAAGGCTATATGCGCGTCTCTTACGCCAATTCGACCGAGAATATCCTGAAGGCGCTCGACCGCATGGGGGAGTTTCTGGCGAGCCGCAAGGCGGCGTGACGCACTAACTCAATCTTTTTGCGTCAGCCAAAAGCCGACCACGACGACCACGAGCCCGATCAGCTGCGAGACGCTCGGCACCTCGCCAAGCGCGAGGAACCCGACCAGCAGCGTGAATGGCGGCACCAGCGCGGGAAACAAGGCGGCACGTCCGGCGCCGAGCAAAATCACCGTCCGGGTGAACAGATAGACCGCGCCGGCGCCGGCGAAGACGCCTTGCACAACGGCTTGAATCAGATTTTGCAGAAATCCGGCGGCAAGGAAATTCTCGAAGTTGAAATAGAGCAGCGGCAAGCCCGCGAGCGAGACGATGCTGGTGACCGCCACCGCCGGCATGGCCGAAATCTGCCACAGGCGCAGCATCATGCCGAAGACCGCAAAGGAGAAGCCGGCGGCGACAAACATCATATCGCCGAGAAATCCGTGTGCGCCAATGGTGTGGAGCGCTTCGATGCCAATCACAACGAGGCCGGCAAGCATCGCCACGGCGCCGAGGATGCGGCGCGGCGGCAAATGCTCGCGGAGAACGAGACTCGAGAGGACGAGGCCGCCAAGCGCCGCGCACGAAGGCTGAATGATGGCGCCGTGGCCGAGCGGTACGTAGACGTAACCGTAATAGCTCCACAACGCGAGCGGCAGGCCGCCGAACAGCGTGATCGCTATAGCGCGCCACCAACCGATGCGGCCCAGACTGCCGAAGCCGCCAGCCGCGGCGACCGGAATGAGCAAGACACCTGCCCAGACATAACGGTGCAGTGCGAGAACCAGTGGCGACATGCCGATCAGGACACCGTGCCGTGCGGCGACAAAGCCCAGCGCCCAGCACAGCGCGGCGCCCGCCCCGCAGGTCACGCCCAAAGCTGTTGGATGGCTGGCGGCCGCATATTTGGTGCTCGGCGGCGGAGAATCGTCCATCGCGGACCATAGTCTCCTGCGCTTTGGCAGGACAACATGCGAATAATCATGCCTGACTTCGCTTAACGCGAAAGGGCTTCAGAGCATGATCCCGAAAAGTGGAACTCGGTTTTCGGAAAAGATCATGCTCAAACGAAAAAATCTAAGCGAACACGTCGGCGTCGGCATCTTTAAGAAGCTCAAGACCGCCGGTTGAGACGACATGGCCGGCATCGAGCCGCACCACAATGGTGGCGATGCGGCGCACTTCGGCCAGTGAATGACTGACATAGACCATCGGGATTCCGGCGTCGTCGCGCAGCCGCACCAGATAGGGCAAGATTTCGCGCTTGTGGCCGGCGTCGAGCGATGCGAGCGGTTCGTCGAGCAAAAGAAGTTTCGGGCGCATCAACAACGCGCGGCCGACGGTGACACGCTGGCGCTCGCCGCCGGACAATTTTCCGGGTCGGCGATCGAGCAGATGCCCGATATCGAGGAGTGCGGCGATACGCGCGAACTCGCCCGCGTCGCGCGGAGCGCCGCTCATGCGGCGTCCATAGTCGAGATTTTGCCGCACCGACAGATGCGGAAACAGCCGGCCTTCCTGAAACACATAACCGATGCGGCGCCGATGGGGCGGCACGTCGATGCCTTTGGCCGCGTCAAACAGCAACGTCTCATCGAGCAAGATTGAGCCGCGATCCGGCGTGAGCAGGCCGGCAATCAGATTGACCACAGTGGTCTTGCCGGCGCCGGACGGACCAAACAAAGCCGTGGCGCCGTGCGCAGCCTTGAATTTCACGCTGAGCTCCAAGGTGCCGAGTTGCTTGTCGACGTCGACCGCGAGCACGATCAATCTCCGTGGAAGCGGATGGCCGCACGCCGGCTGAGCCATTCGGAAGCAAACAGCGCGGCGAACGCGAGAGCAATCGAGATCAAGGCCAGCCGCCCCGCGGCCGCGTCGCCGCCAGGAACCTGGGTCAGGGTGAAGATCGCCGCCGAAATCGTCTGCGTCTCGCCCGGAATATTGGAGACGAATGTGATGGTGGCACCGAACTCGCCGAGTGCCCTTGCGAAGCACAGAACCACGCCGGCGATGATGCCGGGCAAAGCCAGCGGCAGCGTGACGGTGAGAAATACCCAGACCTTGTTCGCGCCAAGCGTCGAAGCGGCGTCTTCAAGCTTGCGGTCGATGGCCTCGAGCGCGAGCCTGATCGGACGGATCATCAGCGGAAAGCCCATCACGCCGCAGGCGAGCGCCGCGCCGGTCCAGCGGAACGAGAACACGATGCCGAAGTGATCGTAGAGAAATGCCCCGATCGGCCCCCGGCGCCCAAACGATATGAGCAGCAGATACCCGGTCACGACCGGCGGCAGCACCAGCGGCAAATGGACCAGTCCGTCGAGTACGGACTTGCCCCAGAATTTTTTGCGCGCGAGGAGCCAGCCGATAGCGATGCCGAGCGGCAGCGCGCACAAGGTGGCGACAATCGAAATGCGGATCGTCAGCTCGACCGCAGTCCAATCAGCAGGCGAAAGATCGAACAAGGCGAACCCGGCTGGCTACTTTGCTTCCCGTCACGACGTCGGCTTTATCAGAAAACTGAAGCCGTAGCCCTCGAAGATCGATTTCGCCGCTGCCGAACGCAGGAACGCCAGATACGGCGCCACATCCGGCTTGGCAGTCGCCGTCGCAGCCACTGGATAGATGATCGGATCGTGCGAATCTTCCGGAAACACGCCGACAACCTTGACACCGGGCTCGACCTTGGCGTCGGTCGAATAAACGATGCCGAGCGGCGCCTCGCCGCGCGCAACCAGGACCAGCGCGGCGCGGACATTCTGGGTCATCGCCATCTTCGGCTCGATTGCGTCCCAGACCCCGAGCTTTTGCAGCGCGGCTTGCGCGTAAAGCCCGACCGGCACGGCTTTCACATCGCCGGTGGCGATGCGCCCGCCGCCAGCGAGCTTCGCCAGATCGAAGCCCGCCTTGATGGCGACATTGTCGATCTTGGAATCCTTGCCTGCGATCAGCACCAGCTGGTTGCCAAGCAGATTGACGCGCGTGTCGTCCTTGATCAGCTTCTTCTGCGCGCCGTAATCCATCCATTTCAAATCGGCAGACACGAACGCATCGGCCGGTGCGCCGCCCTCGATCTGCTTCATCAGCGCCGAGCTGGCGTCGTAACTGGCGACCACTTTGATACCGCTCTTTTTCGTGAAAGCCACGTCGACGTCGTCGAGCGCGTTCTTCATCGAGGCGGCGGCAAAAACAGTGATGGAGCGGTCTTGCGCGGCGGCAGTGTGGGGTGTCGAGGCGATCGCAAGCGCAGCGAAAAGCGCCGCGAGGATACTTCTTTTCAGCACGACGGTTCTCCAATGCAGTAACGCGCGCCAATACCCGTGCAAATAACGCGCACAGGTAAAGCGCGCCGGATGCCATGGTCCGTTGTAGGCAATGCGACTGCCTCAGGAACCGTCGTTCCAGGCCGTATTCGGCGCGCGCACGGCACACCGCATGTCGCATTTGGATCATAGGCCCTCAGGAAAGACCCGACAAGGGAGCGCCAAGCTCTCAGCCTTTGCGCACCCCTTCTCACGCACTGTGCCGCTGCTATGGTCGCGGCAAGGTTTTGCCACGAGGGGAGCGGAATTTGCCCGGGACTGAGGCGATTGCAGGCGGCTACGATTACATCATCGTCGGCGCGGGTTCCGCCGGCTGCCTGCTCGCCAACCGGCTCTCCGCCGATACGGATAAGCGCGTCCTGGTGCTCGAAGCCGGCGGCCGCGACAACTGGATCTGGTTTCACATTCCGGTCGGCTATCTGTTCGCCATCGGCAATCCGCGTTCGGACTGGTGTTTCAAGACCGAGTCGGAGCCTGGCCTCAACGGCCGCAGCCTCAATTATCCACGCGGCAAGGTGATCGGCGGCTCGTCGGCCATCAACGCCATGATCTATATGCGCGGCCAAGCCGCAGACTACGATCACTGGCGGCAGCTTGGGCTGTCCGGCTGGGGCTGGAACGACGTGCTGCCGTATTTCAAGAAGCACGAAGATCATTTCCTTGGCGCGAGTGAGGCGCACGCGGTCGGCGGCGAATGGCCGATCTCCGCGCCGCGCGTGCGCTGGGATCTGCTCGATGCCTTCCGGACCGCCGTCGAGCAGACCGGGATCAGATCCATTCCCGATTTCAATTCTGGCGACAACGAAGGCTGCTGCGTCTTTCACGTCAACCAGAAGCGCGGCCGGCGGATCTCGACCGCACGCGCTTTCCTCAAGCCCGTGCTGAACCGCCCAAACCTTCGGCTCGAGACCGGCTGTCTGGTCGAAGGCATCGTGTTCGAAGAAAAGCGCGCGACAGGCGTGCGCTGGCAACAGAATGGCCAAGCCCGCATGGCGCACTGCCGCGGCGAAGTCATTCTCGCCGCCGGCTCGATCGGTTCGACCCAAATCTTGCTCCTCTCCGGCGTCGGGCCGGCGGCGCATTTGCAGGAACACGGCATTCCGGTCGTGCGCGACCGGCCGGGCGTCGGCGCCAATCTGCAAGATCATCTGCAATTGCGCATGATCTATAAGGTCGGCGGCATCGGAACGCTCAACGAGCGCTATCATGCCCCGCTCGGCTTTGCCCGCATGCTCGCCGAATATGCGCTGTTGCGGCGCGGTCCACTGACCATGGCGCCGTCGCAACTTGGCCTGTTCACCCGCTCCGACGGTGACCAGGCGCGCGCGAATCTGCAATATCACGTGCAACCTTTGTCGCTCGATCGGTTCGGCGAGCCGCTGCATACATTCCCGGCCTTCACCGCGAGCGTGTGCAATGTACGGCCGACGAGCCGCGGCGCGGTGCGATTGCGTTCGGCCAATCCATCCGACCCGCCGGCGATCAAACCGAATTATCTGTCCACCGACGAAGACCGCCGCATCGCGGCACGCGCCATCCGCCTTACCCGCCGCATCGCCGCGCAGCCCGCGCTCGCGCCGTTTCATCCCAACGAATATCTGCCCGGCCCCACCGCGCGCGACGACGACGAGCAAGGCTTGATCAAGGCCGCGGGCGATATCGGCACCACCATCTTTCATCCGGTCGGCACCGCGAAAATGGGGCTCGCAAGCGACCCGATGATGGTGGTCGACGAGCGGCTACGGGTTGCCGGCCTGGAGCGGCTGCGCGTCATCGATGCGTCAGTCATGCCGAGCATCACGTCGGGCAATACCAATGCGCCGACCATGATGATCGCGGAAAAGGGCGCCGCCATGCTGCGCGAAGACGCCAAAGGCTTTGCCCCATGAACGCGGCGCTGCGGGCGAAATCGATTCTGATCGATCCGCTCGCCGAATGGGGAACGATCGAACGGGAAACCGGCGACCCGGCTTTCGTGCTGACGCG
This sequence comes from Xanthobacteraceae bacterium, assembly GCA_035642635.1. Taxonomy (GTDB): domain Bacteria; phylum Pseudomonadota; class Alphaproteobacteria; order Rhizobiales; family Xanthobacteraceae; genus BOG-931. Next base: position 25,853 of record DASQRX010000053.1, on the reverse strand, counting down.
TTACGTGGCCTTGCTCGCGATCATCCCAAGCCTTTGCGGTTTCATCGGCGCCTGCCTCATCGGCGTTGTCACGACAAACGGCGCCACGGTACGCACGCCGATCGTCGATGGCTTGTTCGGCGCGATCTTCGGTTACGTGATGGCTTGCGCCACCGTGCTGGTCATCGCGCTATTCATCCATTTGCTCGCGCCGGCTTTCGGTGGCCGGCGCGGTTTCGACAGCGCATTCAAGCTTTCGGTCTATTCTTTTACCCCGGTCTGGCTCGCCGGAATTTTTTTGCTGCTGCCGGGCCTGCATTTTCTCGCGCTTTGCGGCCTCTACGGCCTCTACATTCTGTGGCTCGGCCTGCCGCGGCTGACCAAAGTGCCGGAGGAAATGTTGCTCAGCTTCGCGGTGGCGATTGCGGCTTGCGCCGGCGCGCTCGTTTATGCCGCCGCCACGGCGCAACACACGATGTTCGGCACGCCGGGTTTGTAACTTACGGCGCCCCGACCACCTGCTTGCATGCCGGCGGCAGGCCGGCGAGCGTCATCCCCGGTTTCGGCTTTGCCGGAACAGGCGGCGGCGTCGGGTGCAGCGTCGATTCCTTGAACCAGAAATCGAGCTCGTGGCCGCAGCCATCGCCGGGCTCCGGCGGCGGTTGCGGCTTGCATTCGAGACTGTCGGCCGGGCAGGCGATGCGGACGTGAAAGTGCTCGGCATGGCCCCACCACGGCCGCACTTTGCTGAGCCAGGCGCGGTCCGATCCGGCCTCGCTGCACATTTCCTTCTTGATCGCGGCGTTGACGAAAATACGCGTCGTCGCCGGATCCATCGCCGCGTCGCGGATCAGCGCCGTACGCTCCGGCGTCCACACTTTGGCATCGACGCCGAGCCCATCGGGCTGGACCATGTTGACCGCACCGTCCATCTCGCGCTCCTCGCGCGTCAGCACATGGTCGGGCATCGGCGTGAACCAGATATCGGCGTCGAGCCCGATCTGATGGCTGGCATGGCCTGAGATCATCGGCCCGCCGCGCGGCTGCGACATGTCGCCGACCAAGAGCCCGTTCCACTTCTTTTTGGCGTTGCCAGCGAACCGCTCGAGGAAGGTGATCAGCGCCGGATTGCCCCAATTGCGATTGCGTGACAGCCGCATCACCTGCCAGGCGGGGCCGGTGATCGGCAGCGCCACGCCGCCGGCGAGGCAGCCGTCGGCATAACCGCCGATCGAGCGCGCCGGGCCGGCAAGCGGCACAGTCTTGCGCGCGAACAGCTCCCTGGCCGGCGTGGTCGGCGAATTCGGATCGGCGAGCGCCGGTGGCGGCACCGGATTGAGCGTGCCCTGCGGCGTCGGATCGGCATTGGCGTCTGCGGCGCGCGCCGACACAGTGCTCAACACTGCCACGACGACGGCCGCCGCAATGGTCGCAGTATGACGCAAACGAAAAGGGGCGAGCATCATTTCTTCCTGGCTGCGGCTTTCTTCTTCGCCCCGGGCAGGTTCGCCTTGCCCGCTTGGCTGCGATAGGCAACAGCGCGGGCGCGGCGAGAATACGCTGCCGCGAGTCGTTCGTTCTGTCCAGTTACGAAGAGATCTTGCCCCTCCCCTTCGAGCGCCAAAAGCCGTTGTTCGGTCGCCGCATGCGGCTCAATCGTACCATCGTACAGAATGTGGCCGACATTGAGCCCCCGCGCCGCAAGCGCCCGCGTGACCAACAGGCAGCGGTGGCATTCGAGCGGCTCGCGCTCGGAGCACATCACGCAGACGCGGCCTTGCGCCGCCGCGGCAACGAGACGATCAAGCCCGGCCTGAAAATCCGCCTGCCGCGCCATGGCTTCAAAATCGGCGATGCCGTCGCGATAGAGCGCGGGATCGCGCGGCCGCCCGCCAAGTTCCACGCCGTAGGCCGCGTAGCCAATGCCGGCATCGGCCAAGAGCGGCGCCAGATTCTTGGCTGAGAGCCATGGGCAAAACCGCGAGAACGGCGTCGAGCGCACATCCGCAATCGCCGTCACGCCGGCTGTGCGCTGCATCGCAATAAAGCGCTCCGCCGGAATATTGGAATGGCCGATACTGAAGAGGTCGAAGGCTGTCATCAGTCTTGAACCTGTTACCGCCATCCTGGGATGCCGGATGAGCATAGGATTAACCGTCGAAATGGCGGTAACTTTACAAGTACGATCGGTTGAGCGCTAAAGCTATTTCGCGTTCATTTGTTGGTTGCAATAGAGTTGCCAGGTAAGAGAGCTGGGAGTGTCATGGCTCGGGAAGTCCTGCGCCGTTTGATTTGCCTTCGCGTGCTTTGCGCTTTGGCCGCGTTCGGCTGCATCGTGTTTGGCGCAAGCACGCGCGCCGACGCTTCGATCGTCGTTAACATCGACCGCTCCAGTCAGCGGATGTTTGTGACGGTGGACGGCTCGCCGCGCTACAATTGGCGGGTTTCCACCGCGCGTGCCGGCTACGTCACACCGCCCGGCACCTATCACCCGCAAATGCTGGCGCGGCGCTGGTACTCCAAAAAATATTACAATTCGCCGATGCCGCATTCGATTTTCTTCTACGGCGGCTTTGCGATTCACGGCACCTACGAGATTTCGCAATTGGGGGGACCTGTCTCGCACGGTTGCGTGCGACTCGATCCCGGCAATGCGGCCACGCTGTATGGCTTGGTCGAGCGCGAAGGCATGGGCGCAACGACGATTGTAATTCACTAACTTCACGAGCCATGCGGATGGCCGATCGCCCAAACGTAAGCCGCGACGGCGGCCACATCTGAATCCGATAGCGGTGCGCCGCCTTTTGGCGGCATCGGCACCTCGTAATTGTGCGGCCTTGGCACGCCATTGGCGATCGTCTCCGTTATCGACTTGAGACTGCCGTCGCCGATCAGCCAGCGGCCCTTCACCAGAGACGGCGCTTGCGGACCTCCGCTCGCATCCGAGCCATGGCAGCCGGTGCAGGTGCCGCCGGCCGCTTCGCCGTGGAAAATCTGATCGCCGAGGACGATCTGCTCTTTGGTGGCGCCGGGGGGAACCGGCAGCGCGGCCGGGCTGAGCCGGCCGGCGTCGGGATGGATGCCTTCCGGCGGGCCGGGTTCACCCGAACTCGTGGCGACAATTGCGGGCGCGGGCGCGGCCGTTGCCGGCGCTTCGGCGGCGCCGTGATAGCTGACGCGCCAGATCCGGCCGTGCTTGTCGTCGGAAATAAAGAGCGCGCCGTCCGGGCTCATGGCGAGCCCTGTCGGCCGGAACGCCGCCTGGCCGGGCTCTTTTATGGCGCCGGCAAAACCATCGGCAAAGACGATGAAATCGCCGGAAGCCTTGCCGTCCTTGAGCGGCTGGAACACCACGTTATAGCCGCCCTGCGGCAGCGGCGCACGATTCCAAGAGCCGTGGAAAGCGATGAAGGCGCCGCCTTGATAGGCGGCCGGGAACGCCGTGCCGGTATAGATCAGAAGATCGTTTGGCGCCCAGTGGCCCGGGAACGCGGCGACCGGCGGCGTCTTCTCGGCGCAGACGCCGACCTTCTTGCCGCCATCGCCGCCGTATTCCGGCGCCAGCACGAGCTTGTTCTGACCGCGGTCGAAATAGCATTCAGGCCAGCCGAAGTCGGCGCCCTTTTGCAGCAAGACGACTTCCTCGGCCGGCAGTTCCGCGCTTTGCGCCGCGGTGTAGAGCTTGGAAAAATTCTGCGAGAGTTGGTCGCGGCCATGCTGGGTTGCGAACAGCCGCCCGGACGGATCGAAGCCAAAACCCTCACCGTTACGAAGCCCGGTGACGTAGCGTTCCGCACTGGAGAAATGCTGACCCGTCTTGTTGGCGTCATAGAGCCAGGTGCCGGCGCGCGTCTCGAGTTCGGTGCAGGGGTCGTGGCCCAGCGAGCTCGGCATGCGATTTTCGGATTGGCACGAATTGGTCGCCGAGCCGAGGTCGACATAAAGGTGACCCTGCGTGTCGACGACGAAGGGATGCATGGGGTGATCGCCAGAGAGCGGCAGATCGGAGACGACGATCTGCGGCGGTCCGTTCGGCACGATCGAATCTGCCGGGATGGCGTAGCGGATGATCTTGTCATTCTGCTCGGCATAAACCGCCCCGTTGTAGAAGGCGATGCCGGAGCCGCCCGCCGAGCCTTGCGCGAGGCCGTCGCCGAAACGCTCGATCACGTCGGCTTTACCGTCACCCTTTGAATCCTTCAGCGCCACCAGAAAGCCGCCGGCGGGTGGCGGGGCATTGCGAAAATAGCGGCCGCTCCAGGTGTTGACATAAAGCACGCCATTGCGCGCGACGGTCATGTGGCGCACATGGCCGATATTGTCGGCAAAGACCGTCGCGCAGAAGCCTGGAGAAAGCGCGAGACCGCCATTGTCGCCGCTGCACGGATTTCCTGGCGCGCCCTCCGCCTGCGCACTTTGCAGATTGGATTGGGCTAACGACTCCGCCAAGCCCGCTGGGCCTGCGGCGAGCAACACGCCGAGAGTCAACAAGCACGTCTTGGAAATATTTGCGCTACGACGATGCTGCCTTAGAGGAAGAGTTACGCGGTCCGGCATGGCGATCCTCCGAGTTCCAACAGCCTGCACAGTGCTCCACCAATGCGGCGATTGCATAAACGGCCCCGGCATCGCGCAAAGTTGATTGCAGCCCGCCGTATTTCAGCAAGCGAAATTTATGCCGAGATTATTTTCGCCGTGCCTTCGAGTGCAAGCGTGGGCGCGCTCATTGAATCGGAAGGACTAAATATCGACTTTCAGCGCTGCAATAAACGCTTCCTGCGGGATGTCGACCTTGCCGAACTGCCGCATGCGCTTCTTGCCTTCCTTCTGCTTGTCGAGCAGCTTGCGTTTGCGCGACACGTCGCCGCCGTAGCATTTCGCGGTGACGTCCTTGCGGAAGGCGCGCACGGTTTCGCGCGCGATCACTTTGCCGCCGATCGCGGCCTGGATCGGCACCTGGAACATGTGCGGCGGGATTAGTTCCTTGAGCTTCTCCGCCATGGCGCGGCCGCGGCTTTCAGCGCGCGTCCTGTGCACCAGCATGGCGAGCGCATCGACCGGTTCACCGTTGACCAGCATTTGCAGCTTGACCAGATCCGCCGGCCGGTAATCGGTGAGGTGATAATCGAACGAGGCATAGCCGCGCGAGACCGATTTCAGCCGATCGTAAAAATCGAACACCACTTCGTTGAGCGGCAGATTGTATTTCGCCAGCGCCCGGTTGCCGACATAGGTCAGCTCTTTTTGCTCGCCGCGGCGGTCCTGGCAGAGTTTCAGCACCGAGCCGAGATATTCGTCGGGCGTCAGGATCGTCGCCTCGATCCAGGGCTCCTGCATTTCCTCGATATGGTTGGGGTCCGGCATGTCGACCGGATTATGGATTTCCAGATTCTCGCCGTCGCGCAGCTTGATCTTGTAGATCACCGATGGCGCGGTTGCGATCAGGTTGAGATTGAACTCGCGCTCGAGCCGCTCCTGGATGATCTCGAGGTGCAGAAGCCCGAGGAAGCCGCAGCGGAAGCCGAAGCCGAGCGCGGCCGAAGTTTCCATCTCGAAGGTAAAGCTCGCGTCGTTGAGGCGGAGCCTGCCCATGGCGGCGCGCAGCGCTTCGAAGTCCGCGGCGTCAACCGGAAACAGGCCGCAGAACACCACCGGGATCGCCGGGCGGAAGCCGGGCAGCGGTGCCGCCACCGGCTTTTTGTCGTCGGTGATGGTGTCACCGATCCGCGTGTCGGCGACTTCCTTGATCGACGCCGTGAGAAAACCGATCTCGCCCGGGCCCAGCTCGCCGAGCTCGACGCGCTTGGGGGTGAAAACGCCGACGCGATCGACGTCATAGGCGGCGCCCGTGCCCATCATGCGGATGCGCTGGTCCTTTTTCAGCATACCATCGACCACACGAAAAAGCACGACGACGCCGAGATAAGCGTCGTACCAGCTGTCGACCAGCAACGCCTTGAGCGGCGCTGAGGCGTCGCCCTTGGGCGGCGGCAGGCGGTGCACGATGGCTTCCAGCACTTCGGGCACGTTGAGGCCGGTCTTCGCCGAAATCAGGACGGCGTCGGAGGCGTCAAGCCCGATCACGTCCTCGATCTGCTGCTTGATCTTGTCGGGCTCGGCGGCCGGCAGATCGACCTTGTTGAGGACCGGCACGATCTCGTGATTGTTGTCGAGCGCCTGATAGACGTTGGCGAGCGTCTGCGCCTCGACGCCTTGGGAGGCATCGACCACAAGGAGCGACCCCTCGCAGGCGGCGAGCGAACGGTTGACCTCATAGGCGAAATCGACGTGACCGGGCGTGTCGATGAGGTTGAGGATGTAGTCCTTGCCGTTGCGGGCGCGGTAGTTCAGCCGCACCGTCTGCGCCTTGATTGTGATGCCGCGTTCGCGCTCGATATCCATGGAATCGAGCACCTGCTCGACCATTTCGCGCTCTTCGAGCCCGCCAGTGAGCTGGATCAGCCGGTCGGCCAACGTCGATTTGCCATGATCGATATGGGCGATAATTGCGAAATTGCGGATGTTTTCGATTGCCGTTGCGGACATGTGGCGCAGATAACACCGGTACCACCTAGCGGCAAGTCACGATGCTCCCTCTCCCCGCATGCGGGGAGAGGTGAGAAGATCAATACCGATACTGATCCGTCTTATACGGCCCGCTCACCGGGATGCCGATATAGGTCGATTGCTTGTCGGACAGCTTGGTCAGCTTGACGCCGATCTTGTCGAGGTGCAGCCGCGCCACCTTTTCATCGAGCTGCTTCGGCAGAGTATAGACCTTCTTCTGGTATTTGCCCTGATTGGTCCACAGCTCGATCTGCGCCAGCGTCTGGTTGGTGAAGGACGACGACATCACGAAGCTCGGATGGCCCATGGCGTTGCCGAGATTGACCAGCCGGCCTTCGGACAGAAGAATAATGCGCTTTGAATCCGGGAACTCGATCTCGTCGACTTGCGGCTTGACGTTGAACCATTTCAAGTTCTTCAGCGCCGCAACCTGAATCTCCGAATCGAAGTGGCCGATATTGCAGACAATGGCGCGGTCTTTCATCTTGCGCATATGCTCGATGGTGATGACGTCGACATCGCCGGTCGCGGTGACGAAGATGTCGGCGCGCGGCGCCGCCTCTTCCATCGTCACCACTTCGTAGCCTTCCATCGCCGCCTGCAGCGCGCAGATCGGATCGATCTCCGACACCATGACGCGGCAGCCGGCCTGGCGCAGCGAGGCGGCCGAGCCTTTGCCGACGTCGCCGAAGCCCGCGACCATCGCCACCTTGCCGGCCATCATCACGTCGGTGCCGCGGCGGATGCCGTCGACCAGCGATTCACGGCAGCCGTAGAGATTGTCGAATTTCGACTTGGTGACGCTGTCGTTGACGTTGATGGCGGGGAACAGGAGCCGGCCCTCTTTTTCCATCTGATAGAGCCGATGCACGCCGGTGGTCGTTTCCTCGGTGACGCCCTTCAAGTTCTTCGCCGTCTCGGTGTACCAGCCCGGCTGGTCCTTGATGCGCTTCTTGATCGCCGCAAACAGCACCTCTTCTTCCTCGTTGGTCGGCTTGGCGATGACGGCCGGATTGCTTTCGGCCTGCATGCCGAGATGCATCAACAGCGTCGCGTCGCCGCCGTCATCGAGGATCATGTTCGGACCAGAGCCGTCCGACCATTCGAAAATGCGGTGGGTATAGTCCCAGTACTCTTCGAGCGACTCGCCCTTGACCGCGAAGACCGGCGTGCCGGCGGCAGCGATCGCGGCTGCGGCGTGATCCTGGGTCGAATAGATGTTACAGGAGGCCCAGCGCACATCGGCCCCGAGTGCCTTGAGTGTCTCGATCAGCACCGCCGTCTGGATGGTCATGTGCAATGAGCCCGCGATCTTTGAGCCGCGCAGCGGCTGCTCCGGGCCGTATTCTTCGCGTGTCGCCATCAGGCCGGGCATTTCGACCTCGGCAATGACGATTTCCTTGCGGCCCCATTCGGCGAGGCCGATGTCCTTGACGGCGTAATCGGCGGACGAAAGGGTTTTTGCGGCGGTGCTGGACGGGCTCATAGCGATCCTTTTGGCGGCAGGTTGTTGGGGCTCGTTGCTGGACTTGGCCGTGCCTATAGCAGGGTGTCGTGGCTACGGCAATAAAGACATAAAGATACCTTTATATCCCCCCTGTGAGCCCTTCCGGCAGGCCGGCATTCTCAAGGCGGCCAACGCGATTACGTCTTTGCGAGGAGCCAACGGGTCCGCGCGAAGCGCGCGGCCCGATGACAGGCTCCGCGACGAAGCAATCCAACCGGCGGCTCAGCCTGGATTGCTTCGCGGAGCTTGTCGTCGGACCGGCCACTTCGGGCCGGATCCGTTGGCTCGCAATGACGAGAAAACTTCAGCTCTTCACCGGCTCGGCTCGGTTGTCCGTGGTGTCGCTTTCACGACGCCGGCCTGGGTCAGGGCTGCGGCGATCTGCTGCATGCGATTGATGAGTTCGACCGCCGCTGCCGGCGGCAGCACGAGGCGGCACGCCGGATAGCGGCGGCCGGTGATCTGGGTGTTGGGTTTGACTTCATCGAAGCGCGTGACGCCGAACTCGATACGGAGCGTCTGGCCGTCGAACATCAGCCCGGTGATGGAATCGGCAAATGTCTCCGACATGTCGGCATTGTCGAGATAACGGATCGACGCCGGCTGACGCTCGGCCGGAGCGGCCGTAGCCGGCGCGGTCGCTATGGGCGATGCATTGCCTTTTGTCCGGTTCGGCCATTTGTCGGTTCTCCTTCAACGAGCCCTTTGGGTGCGAAATGTTTCGGCGCGATTGCTTCTTAGCTGTCTTCTGCGACGGTTTTGGGTGCGGGGTGCTGCGTTTCGGCATTGGGCTCCGCTTGGCTAGCCAATCTTAAATCAGCAGCACGATCAATCCGCCTCGCCGAAGCGAGTCTCGATAAGTGTTGCCAAAGCATCGACAACTTCCGCCGCCTGACGTCCGGTCGCCTCGACGGCGATCGACGTTCCGGGCGCGGCCGCAAGCATCATCAAACCCATGATTGAGGTGCCGCCAACCGTTTCGTTGTAATCACCGCAGCGTTTGACCCGCACGTCGGCGTCGAATTTTTCGACAGTCTGCACGAACTTTGCCGAGGCGCGGGCATGCAGACCCTTCTTGTTGCAGATGACGAAGACCCGAGCCACAGCCCCCTCAGGCGCCGGCATCTGATCCGGCATGCCGGGACCGCTATGGGCCGGTTCGCTCATTTACCGGTGAGGACGCGGCTGGCGATGGTGACGTATTTTCGCCCAGCCTCTTGTGCGGCGGCGACGGCCTCGGCCAGCGGGCATTCGTCGCGCACCTTGGCGAGCTTGACCAGCATCGGCAGATTGATGCCGGCCAGCACCTCGACCTTCGGCCGGCTCATTACCGAAATGGCGAGATTGGACGGCGTGCCGCCAAACATGTCGGTGAGGATCGCAACCCCGTCGCCGGAATCGACGCGGCGCACAGCTTCGATGATATCTTTGCGGCGTTCCTCGACGTCGTCGTCGGGCCCGATGGTGACTGACTCGATCTGCCCTTGGGGTCCGACCACGTGCTCCAGGGCCGCGCGGAACTCAACTGCAAGCCGGCCGTGGGTAACAAGCACTAGACCGATCATGGAACTCCCCGCGGGCGCGTCCCGGTTGCGCCGCACGAAAGATTGCACATCATGACCATCCGAAGTCTCTGCGCAAGGGGCATTTTGAGCAAAATCTGAGGGTTGTTGCATCGCGGTAAAGACGGTCGCCGAAGGGTCTCTCTTGGCTTCGCTGCCGCCCCATGGACCCGGTAGTGGACCGGCAGCAGCGGCCGGCAGTTGGGTGGTGAAAGGCCAAGACCAGAAGACCTGAACTCCAGACTTCGGTCCGAAAAGTCTGATTAAAAGTCTTGTTACGACTCTTGTTGGGACTCTTGGACCAATCGCCAATGTGTTGCACGGCGACGATCAAGGGTCAGAAGCGTCCGGAGTCAATAGCTGTAGGGCTTTGGGTCATGGCTTGAGGTGAGGTGGGCCAGCACTCCCGGCAAGGCCGAAACGCCCGCGGCGACCGCCAATCGCGGTAATTTGACAGCCTCCAACGTGACTTGCAGGCTTTCCGGCAGCCGTTCGGCGTCCGGCGCTGCGAGATCGACCACCAGGCCGACCACGGCGCAGGGCTCATGATCGAGCCGGAAAATGCCCGCCCCGCGCACTTCGATCAGCCCCTTAAGCTTGTCCGCTGGCCGGACCAGGAGCCGCTCGCCGGCACTTTCCAGATGCACCCGGTCATCGCCGACCAGCCTGGTGAAGGGCAGGCGCTGCCCATGCCCGGCCTCGATCAGGTCAAACGCCAAGCGCGATTTGCCCGCTCCCGGCGGGCCGAGGATCAAGACCGCGCGGGCGCCCACAAGCACGGCCGAGGCATGCACCGTTGCAGTCATTACATCGCCGGCAGGCGGACAATAAAGCGCGCGCCGAGCACCTTTGGCTCGCCGTTGAGTTCGCTACCTTGGCCCGGCGCGCCGAGGCGGTTCTCCACCCAGATCGTGCCGCCATGCGCCTCGACGATCTGTTTGGAGATCGAAAGTCCAAGACCGGAATTCTGGCCGAAGCCCTGATGCGGGCGGTCGGTATAGAAACGCTCAAAGACTTTTTCGAGCGCATCGGCCCGCACGCCCGGCCCGTCATCGTCGACAAACACTTCGATCTGATTGCGCTGGCGCCGGCAGACGACACGCACCGTGCCCCCTGGCGGCGAGAACGAGCGCGCATTCTCGATCAGATTGTCGATGACCTGTCCGAGGCGGGAATCGTGACCCGGCGCATCGAACGCGCGCGCGCCGCTGCCTTGAAAGCGCAAGGTGACTTTGACGCCGTCGTCGCGCTTCACTTCGTCGGCCACAGCGACCAGCGTGCTGAGAAGTTTTGCGAAGTCGACCGGCGCCGCTTCCTGGCGCTGCAATTCGGCGTCGAGGCGGCTGGCGTCGGCAATATCGGAGATCAGGCGGTCGAGCCGTTGCACGTCGTGCTGAATGACTTTGAGCAGGCGGCCGCGGCTCTCCTCGGTCTTCGCCACCGGCAAAGTCTCCACCGCCGAGCGCAAAGACGTCAGCGGATTTTTCAGTTCGTGCGAAACATCGGCGGCGAAACTTTCGATCGCCTCGATGCGGCTGTAGAGCGCGTTGGTCATGTCGCGCAGTGTGCCGGACAAGTGGCCGATCTCGTCGCGGCGTTTGGTGAAATCGGGGATTTCGACGCGGGTCCGGATGCGCCGCCGCACGCTTTCTGCGGCGTCCGCAAGCCGTCGCACCGGCTCCGCGATGGTGCCGGCGAGCAGGATCGACAAGACGATCATCACCCCGGCGGCGACCAGAAAGACCTTGATGATGGCGAGCCGTTCGGCCTCCACCATGTCGTCGATATCGGCGCCTTGCGTCGACAGCATCAGCGCGCCGCGCACGGCGCGGAAGCGCTGCACCGGCACCGCGACCGAGACGATGACGTCGCCGCGGTCGTTGATGCGCACCATACTGGCGTCGGCGCCGTTGAGGGCTTGCGCGACTTCGGGATAGCCCTTGCCGTCGTCGGGGCCAAGCTCGTGATAGACCGGCAGATCGCCGCGGCCGAGCCACATCCGCACGGCGTTGAAGGCGCGCTTGAGGAAGCCCGGCTTTTCCTCGGTCGGCGGCGGCAGATCGAAGCGCAGCACGTCGCCGCGGCCGAACAGATTGCGGCTGTCGACCAGCAACACGCCGTCGCGATCGTAGATCCGCGCCCGCGTCTTGGTCGGTGACACGAGCCGCCGCAGAATCGGCGCCACCCGCTCCGGATTGATCGGAAAATCGATGCCGTAGAGCGCGTCTTCGTTCGGACCGTAGCTTTCGCCCGGATGTAGATTGAGCAGCTTGTCGGGATCGAGCGTGATCGAGGAATCGGTTTCCACTGTCGCGGAAGACGCGATGGCGCCGGCAATGATCTCGCCTTGCACCTGCAAGCTTTGGATACGCGCGTCGATCAGGCCGGCGCGGAACTGCGAAAGAAAGATGATGCCGATGGAAAGGACGACGAGGCCGGTGACGTTGAGAACGACAATACGGCGGGTGAGGCTCGACGAACTCTGGGTGACGAAGAACTGCACGCCGCGGGTCAGCCAGCCGCGCAGCCGGGCGAGACCGCCAATCCGCACCGCACCGTCGTCGAGACCAGGTCTCTCGGCGTGGCCGTCCAAGCGATCGCCCGAGCGATCGCCGATGTGAGGCGCTGTCTCTTTCGAAACGGTCTCGCCTGAGACCTGAGCCTCGGGGCCTGCGCTATCTATGGTTCGATCGAGCACGTCGTCTGCCGGGGTTTCGGTCGGGTTTCGGTCCTGCCTCACTTTAGTGGGCCAGGACCTCCATTAGTACCGCACGTCAGCCGCCCAGTCAGGAGCCAATGGTTAGGGGTCTTGAGCACCGCCACCCACGGCATTTTAGCGCGTATTTTGCGTCTTATTCCTTAAAACGATAACCGACGCCGTACAGCGTTTCGATCATATCGAATTCGTTGTCGCTTGCCTTGAACTTCTTGCGCAGGCGCTTGATGTGGCTGTCGATGGTCCGGTCGTCGACATAGACCTGATCGTCATAGGCCGCATCCATCAGCGCATTGCGGCTTTTGACCACGCCCGGCCGACTCGCCAGCGCTTGCAGGATCAGAAACTCGGTGACGGTGAGCGTCACCGGCTCGTTCTTCCAGGTGCAGGTGTGACGTTCCGGATCCATGCGCAGGAGCCCGCGCTCGAGCGCCTTGCTCTCGGTCTCCTTCACCACGATGCCGTCCTTCGGCGAAACGCGGCGCAGCACGGCTTTGACGCGCTCGACCAGAAGGCGCTGCGAGAACGGTTTGCGGATGAAATCGTCGGCACCCATTTTCAGGCCAAACAATTCGTCGATCTCCTCGTCCTTTGAGGTGAGGAAGATCACCGGCAGATCGGATTTCTGACGCAGCCGGCGCAAGGTCTCCATGCCGTCCATGCGCGGCATTTTGATATCGAGAATGGCGAGATCGGGCGGCGCGGATTTGAAGCCGTCGAGCGCCGAGGCGCCGTCGGTATAGGTCGTAATCCGATAACCTTCGGCCTCAAGCGCGATCGACACCGAGGTGAGGATGTTACGATCGTCGTCGACGAGAGCGATTGTCGGCATGAGCGGCCTTCTACCATGAGTCGGCCGCAAGCAGTAATCAGCCTCGGCCCCGTTAGCCTTTGAAAACCCATGTGGGGGCGGAAGTGTGACCAGACAAGGCTAAATAGGGGCAAATCATGAGGGTTCCTTAATGTAGACCCGGCCGAAACCGGGGGCTAAGAACCACCGAAGGACCCATCTGAGCTCTCATCCGAGTTCACATCTGGACCCATATGGCCGACGCCGATAAAGCCGCCTCCCCGCTCCCCGGCGCGATGCCGGATCGCCTGTCGGAGAACGCCGTGGGCGCGGCGGGCTTCGACCCCCTCGCGGCGGCCAAAGTGCTGCTTCGCGTCACTCGATCCGGCACGCTTGCAACCATCGACCGCAATACCGGCCATCCGTTTGCGTCGCTGGTCAATGTCGCGACCGACAGCGACGGCGCGCCGTTGATCCTCATCTCCCGGCTCTCAACCCACACCGCCAACCTCGAAGTCGACGGCCGCGCCTCGCTGCTGCTGGCCGCAAGCGGCAAGGGCGATCCGCTTGCGCATCCGCGCCTGACTTTGCTCGGCGCCTTTGTTCAGGTCGCGCGCGATAGTCACGACGAACCGCGCCTACGGCGCCGCTTCCTCGCCCGCCATCCGAAATCCGAGCTCTATGCCGGCTTTGCAGATTTCTCGTTCTGGCGGCTCGACGCGGTGTCGGCGCACCTCAATGGCGGCTTCGCGCGCGCCGCCGATCTGAAAGCCACCGACGTTCTGACCGATATATCCGGCGCGGAAAATCTGATCGCGGCCGAGGACAGCGCAGTCACGCATATGAATACGGATCATGCCGACGCCGTGCAGCTCTACGCCACTAAACTCTGCGGCGCCGACGACCGCAAAGCCAGAAGCGGCCAAGTCGAAAGTAGTAAAGTCGAAAATCGTCCTTGGCGGATGACCGGCATCGACCCGGAAGGCCTCGACCTCGCACGCGGCGACATGACGCTGCGCCTGCCATTTCCACGGCGCGTGACCGATGCTCAGCAATTGCGCAAGGTGGTGGTGGAATTGGCAGCGAAGGCCCGCGCCGGCTGAAAATAAACCGGCTTGGTCGCTAAGACGCTGCGCCGCGCATCGCGCCACGCTTGCCCTCATCAATGCGTTAATAAGTGTTGGGCAACACCGCCGGCCTTAGCGCGCGCCGAATACCGACCATTGCCGTACCTCTTTTTCGCTGCGGTGCAGCGTAACGTCACGCTGGAACGTGACGGGTATGCGCCAGTTAGTCTTGAGGATAGTAGCGGCTTGGCAGATGCTAGGATGCTCGGATATAGGGTCGCACGCTCGGCGGCTGCGGGCGCACATGCGGAGGCTAGGGTGCAAGAGACGGGCGTAAGAAACGGTGCCTACGGCGCCAACAAGTTCGGCTTAAAAGATCTCAAAGCGGTTCACTGGAATCTCACCGAAGCCCCTCTCTACGAGCACGCCATCCGCAACGGCGAGGCGACCATTGTGGTCGGCGGCGCGCTGTGCGCCGAAACCGGCCATCACACCGGCCGTTCGCCGAAAGACAAACACACCGTGGTCGATGCGACGACCGAGAACACCGTGTGGTGGGACGGCAATCGCAAGCAGAGCAAAGAGCAATTCGAGAATCTGTATCAGGACTTCCTCGCCCACGCGAAGGGCAAGACCCTGTTCGCGCAAGACCTCTACGGCGGCGCCGATCAAAAATATCGCATCAAAGCGCGCGTCTTCACCGAGTTCGCCTGGCACTCGCTGTTCATCCGCCAGCTGCTGATCCGCCCGGAACGCGCGGAGCTTTCAAGCTACGTGCCGGACATGACGATCATCGACATGCCGACGTTTAAGCCGGACGCCAAACGCCACGGTGGGCGCGACGGCTCCGACACGATGGTGGCGATCGATTTCACCCGCAAGATCGTTCTGATCTGCGGCTCGTCCTATGCGGGCGAAATGAAGAAATCGGTTTTCACGACGCTGAACTTCTATCTGCCGGCGCAGGGCGTGATGCCGATGCATTGCTCCGCCAATGTCGGCAAAAACGGCGACAGCGCGCTGTTCTTCGGCCTGTCCGGCACTGGCAAGACCACGCTGTCGGCCGATCCGAGCCGCATCTTGATCGGCGACGATGAGACCGGCTGGTCGCCCGACGGTATTTTCAATTTCGAAGGCGGCTGCTACGCCAAGTGCATAAAACTCTCGGCCGAGGCTGAGCCGCAGATCTGGGACGCGACCAACCGCTTCGGCGCCGTTCTGGAAAACGTGGTGTTCGATCCGGAAACCCGCATCCCCGATTACGACAGCGACAAAAGGACTGAGAACACCCGCTCCGCCTATCCGCTCGACTTCATCCCGAGCGCCTCGCGCACCGGCACCGCCGGACATCCCAAGAACATCATCTTCCTGACCGCCGACGCATTCGGCGTGATGCCGCCGATCGCGAAGCTCACGCCGGCGCAGGCGATGTATCACTTCCTCTCTGGCTACACCGCCAAGGTCGCGGGCACCGAGAAGGGCCTGGTCGGCGTCGAGCCGGAATTCTCGACCTGCTTCGGCGCGCCGTTCTTGCCGCGCCCGCCCGCGGAATACGGCAACCTGCTGCGCGACTATATTGCGAAGCACGATGTCGACTGCTGGCTAGTCAATTCCGGCTGGACCGGCGGCATCTATGGCGTCGGCCGCCGCATGCCGATCAAAGTGACGCGGGCGCTTGTCACCGGCGCGCTCGACGGCAGCCTGCGGAATGCCAGCTACCGCACCGATCCGTATTTCGGTTTCGCGGTGCCGACCTCGGTGCCGGGCATCGAGCCGCACATCCTCTATCCGCAGAAGACCTGGAGGGACAAAGCCGCGTTCGACGACACCGCACGCAAGCTCGTCGGCATGTTCCAGAAGAACTTCACCAAATACGAAGAGACGGTGGACGCAGAGGTCCGCGCCGCCGCGCCCGAGGTTCGCCTCGCGGCGGAGTGAGGGTCGAAAACAGTCCGCGTTCAACATCGTCATGGCCGCACTCGTCGCGGCCATTTCGTTTCATGATGACAGGGGCGCGGCATGACATGGGCGCGGCGACCCCTGCCGTCTGGTAGCTTGCTACCGCGAGCTGTCCACTGTTGAACCCGCGCTCCCTGTCCCCGGACCAATATGCAGCGCCCTGTTGCGCCAATCGCGACATATCCAAGCAACCCCGGAGGAGCACCATGCAGAAAATTATTGGTTTTTCTGTCGGCCTCGGCCATGGCGGCGGCATTGCTCGGCTCGAGCGCGCAAGCCTGGGATAATCGCGGTCACGGGTTCCATCCCAATTTCACGGGCTTCTGCGTGTCGAATTGCGGCCCGTCATCCGGGTGTCGGTATCTATCATCTCGGCTGGAACGTGCACGCCTGCGTCCCGAATTGATCGGCGCGCAGCATTGAGCCAATAAATCCCGGCGTGCGCTTCGTGCACGCCGGGCTACGCGCTCTGCATCTCCCGCCCGGCCCGGCGCGCCCAGTTTTCCCAGGCGCGATTAAGCGTGTAGTCGTTGACGCGCGCGACGATCTTATCGACTTCGCCTTCAGTGAGAAATTTGATCTCACCCATCTTCATCGCTTCCATTTGCAGCTTGGCGCCGACTTCGAGATAAACCGAGACGAAGACGGCGTGGCGCACCGAGCGGCCGACCACCGTCGCGCCGTGGCCGCGCATCAAGGTTGTCGGATTGGACGCCATGTGCTTGGCCAGATCGCGGCCCATCGCCATGTCGCTCACCAACAGCGTGGTGTCGCCGAATTTATCCTGGGAGTCCCAAATCGGAACTTCGTGCCCGCACGACGCGCACATGTGCAGAAGCGGCTTCAGCTTCTTTCCGGTGACGCCGAACGGGACCACGCTCGGCGAGTGATTGTGCACCACCGCGTGCACGTCGGGCCGCGCCTCGTAGATCGCGCCGTGGATGAAGCGCTCGAGATAGGGCGTGCGGCCGCGCTCGTCGATCGCGGTGCCGTCGAGCTGGTATTCGACGATGTCGTCCTTCTCGATACGCTCCGGCGCGCGGGCGCGCGACAGAAGATAATGGTCGGGTTTGTCGGGATGCCGCGCACTCACATGCCCGAAGGAATCGACGATTCCCTCATTGGCCAAAACCCGGTTGGCGGTGACCAGTTCTTCGAGAATGAAATCAAGCTTACTCATCGCGGCATGTCTCCCATCTGCGGCGCGATCCTTAGCATGATCCCGAAAAGTGGGAACCGGCTTTCAGGCATCGCGGCTGCGCAGGAGCGGCAGCAGGTCGCGGGACTTCCCTGGCGGGCCACGCTATGGCAAAGCTCACGCCCACTGGTTGGGTTAGCCGGCTCTTTGAGGGTCTCGGGAATGCTGCGACGAATTCAATTCAACGTTGTCCTCGGCGTCTTTGTTGTTGCGGCAACAGGTTTAGCTCAAATCTGGAGCTGCGCCGAGGCGGAGGACGCCGGCAGCTATCCCGACCACCCGATCAGGGTCATCGTCTCGGTGCCGGCCGGCGGGGGCGTCGATACCGTGACCCGGATCGTCACCGACAAGATGCGGGCGCCGCTCGGCCAGCCGCTCATCGTCGAAAATCGGGCTGGCGTCGGCGGCAGCGTCGCGGCTGAATTGGTGTCGAAAGCTGACCCCGACGGCTACACGCTGTTGGCATCGCAGCCGTCGCCGATCACCACCAATCCGCTCATCTACAAGTCGCTCAATTACGATCCGACGAAGCTCGCGCCGATCGCGATCCTGTCGCACGTGCCGAATGTGCTCCTGGTGCGGGCGAACTTTCCGGCCAAAACGGTGCCGGAATTGATCGCCTATGCCAAGGCCAATCCCGGCAAGATCAATTATGCCTCCCAGGGCATCGGCACCACTTCGCATACGACTGCCGAATTGTTTCAGACCATTACCCACACGAAGTTCACGCACGTGCCCTACAAGGGCACCGCGCCCGCGCTCACCGATCTGCTCGCCGGCAACGTCGATCTGATGTTCAACGAGCTTGCGACGTCGCTGCCATTATACAAATCGGGCGGCGTGAAAATTCTGGCGGTCACGGTCAAACAGCGGGTCGACGCGCTACCGGACATTCCGACGATCGCAGAGACCGGCGTGGCGGGCTTCGATTCCGACACTTGGCACGCATTGACCGGTCCGCCGAACTTGCCGGCAGACATCGTCAGCAAGCTCAATGCGGCGGCCAATGCCGCGATGCACGATCCCGATCTGCTCGAACACTATAAGCAGCTCAGCATCAGCCCGGGCGGCGGCACGCCGGCCGAAGTCGCTGCTTTCATCCAGCGCGAGAACAAACGCTGGGGCGAAGTTATCCGCGCTGCCGGAATTGAGCCGCAGTAATTTTGCAACGGGTTTTCATGCGCGCCAGCATCGCCAAATTGTTCAACGACCGGGCCGCGGAGCTTACCGGCAAGATCGCCGCCATTTACTGCGTGCTGATCGTCGCCAATGTGCTGGCCTGGATCTGGGCGCTGATCGCTTTCCATGATTACCCGGTGCTGATCGGCACCGCGTTTCTCGCCTATACGTTCGGCCTGCGCCATGCCGTCGATGCCGATCACATCGCGGCCATCGACAATGTGACGCGCAAGCTGATGCAGGAGGGCAAAAGGCCCGTGGCTGTCGGCCTGTTCTTCTCGCTTGGGCATTCGACCATCGTGGTGCTGGCCTCCGCCGCCATCGCGCTTGCGACCGCCGAACTCGAGGGCCGCTTCAATGCCTTCAAAATGATCGGCGGCGTCATCGGCACATCGGTGTCGGTGGTTTTCTTATTTCTGGTCGCGGCGGCCAATTTCATCATTCTCTGCTCGGTCTACCGGACATTCCAGCGCGTGCGCCGCGGCGGCGACTATGTCGAGGAAGACGTCGAGCATCTGTTGGCGCGGCGCGGCCTGCTCGGCCGCTTGTTCCGGCCGATGTTCCGCTTCGTGTCGCGGAGCTGGCAGATGTATCCGCTCGGCGTCTTGTTCGGGCTGGGCTTCGACACCGCGACCGAAGTCGGGCTGCTCGGCATTTCGGCGGCGGAAGCATCCAAGGGCTTGCCGATCTGGTCGATCATGGTGTTCTCGGCGCTGTTTACCGCGGCGATGTCGCTGATCGACACGACGGATGGCGTGCTGATGCTCGGCGCCTATGGCTGGGCGCTCACCAAGCCGGTGCGCAAGCTTTATTACAATCTGACGATCACGTTTGTTTCGGTGCTGGTGGCTGTGTTGATCGGCGGCATCGAGGCGCTCGGCCTGGTCGCCGACCGCATGAATCTCGAGGGGCCGTTTTGGTCCTTCGTCGGCGGGTTGAACGACAATTTCGGCAATCTCGGCTATCTGATCATCGCCATCTTTGCCGGCAGCTGGCTGATTTCGATCGCGATCTATCGGCTCGGCCGGTTCGATCGGCTCGAACCCGCCGGTTGGGCGGAACCCGGATAACCGGAACCTAGACGCCCGGACTCTGGACGGCCAGACTCTAGACGATCTTGCATTGTTTGCTTACGGTCCATCGTCGGCGTGTGAACAGCAAGCCTGAGCGAGGTGTCATGACAACGTCCGATCAAGTGCTCAACGATATTGCCACTCGTTATTTGCTTGTGCTCGGCGCGGCCGCCGCCGAGCTTTGGAGCGAGCTGCCGCACGATCTGCAGCACCTCTTGTTCGAGCGCGCCGTCGTCCTCGGCCACCAGCGCGAAGAGGACGAAAGCCTGCGCGAGCAATTGGCCAAATTCCTGCACGATCGTCACGCGCGGACGGCGGCGCGCTGAGGCAAGCGCAAGTGAAAAATCCACGCGGCAAAGCGCCGCTTGTGAAGGCTCAGGCAGAGGTTACATATTCGGGAGTACGACGCGCAGCGGGACGCGCGTAAGGGCAAAAATGGCAAAGAATTCAAACGAGCCGGAGCGGCCTCGGGTCGAGCCGGAGATTCTTCCGCCGGATCGTAGCGGCCGCAATACCAGCGGGCGGAGCTGGCCGCCGCCCTATGGCTATGCGGAAGGAACTGGCGGCGCGCAGCGGATTTTCGTCACCAGGATCGGGCCGCTCGGCTTCGGCCTTTTCATGCTGGTGGCCGCGCTTTTCGTTGCCGTCCTGGTGCTCCTCCTGATCGGCACGGCGCTGATTTGGCTGCCCTTTGTCGTGATGCTTCTTGTTATCGGCGCCATCGCCCGCGTGTGGCGCGAGCTTTAGGCAGCGGCCAGGCCCGCGCGCCCCATACACCGCGCGTTAACCATGATCCCTTATGAATTGATTAACCATACGCGACCCGTGTGGCCGCGAACGACTGCCCGCACTTTGGCCAAAGCGGGCGGCAAGAATCCGGATGAAGAGTCCGGTGAAGAGTTCGCCGGAGAGTTTGCACTGTGCGGCGACCGGCGTCAGTGCGCCAAAGCGCCCGCCCTGCAAGATTTCGAACGGGCCATAGGGACAATTCGTCGACACCACCGGCGTGCCGCAGGCGAGCGCGCCTCGATGATGGCGTTGCACAGGCCCTCGTAGATCGAAGCGCGGACGGCGACGCGCGCCTCATCCAGGCAAACGGATCTGAGACCTGTCCGGTGAAAACCACGCGATCGTTCAGACCAAGCTCGCGCACCAAGGCTTCGAGCGCCGGGCGCTCCGTGCCGTCGCCGACGATTGCGAGACGCCACGGCAGACCGGGCGGCAGCATCGTCATGGCGCGGATCAGCGTGCGCTGATCCTTCTCCGGCGACAGTCGGCCGACGCAGACAATGAGATCTTGGTCGCGGTCGGTCTCGCCGTCCCATTGTTTGATACGCTCCGCGGTCGCCGGTGGGATCACGGCATTGGTGAGCATCACCGAGATGACGTCATCGGGCACCGCGAAATTCTCTTTCAGATCGCGCCGCGGCCTTCGGTGAGCGCGATGACGCGATCGGCATAGCGATAGAACTGTCGCAGGATGCCGTAGGCGATGCGGTTTTGCGCATAGGGATCGTGACGTTGCGCGATCGATGGGCTGCCGACTTCGCGCAAGACGAGCTTGGGCCGGTTACGCCGCGGTAACGTGCGCACCGCGATCAGCGTACAGAGATTGAGGCTCGCTTCAGAACTGACGAGGGCCGCCGGATTGAGTTCGCGAAGGAGGCGGCGCAGTCCCGGAACGGCATAGCGAATCTGCCCCCCCGGAAATCTCGACGACGCGAATGGAGGGATCGAGCAGAGAGCGCAGCGGGCCTTGAAGACGCAGTGCTAGGACGACAATTTGAACGCCCTTCGCGGCCAGCGCGTCGCAGAGCAGGATTCATGTCCCGCTGTGCGCCGCCGCCTTCGAAGGCACGCAGGACCAC
Source organism: Xanthobacteraceae bacterium (assembly GCA_035642635.1). Lineage (GTDB taxonomy): Bacteria > Pseudomonadota > Alphaproteobacteria > Rhizobiales > Xanthobacteraceae > BOG-931. The sequence continues at coordinate 4,388 of DASQRX010000053.1, read as the reverse complement.
CGCGAGATCAGGGCCGGGGTTTCGAGCGCCAATGGTTTTGGACCGCGACACCACGAGGACCGAACGCTTTCCTACTGCGATTCCAGAAGATTTCAGAAGGACTAGCCATCAGCTCTACGCTCGGATCAAGCGTCAACTCACAATTTACTCTCGCGTTAAGCGAGCATCGTTAATTGCCATACGATCATTTCCTTAATTAACTTTAATCCTGTAGTCATTGAACGGTATGGCGGCCGGAGTTACTTGCGAGGGTGGCGGATCAGTTGGCTGTCGTGTTCGCCCTTCCGGTTCGCCGTTCGATGTCGCGGCGGCAACGGGAACTAAGGGGAATAAACTTCGCCACGGCGCGTTAACTACGGCGAGGCTCGAAACGGCGTGAGTGGAACGTGAGTGGAAGATGAGCACTGAGATGACCGCGAAAAATCCCCGCAGCAAAATCTTCGCGATCCTGGCGGTCGTGGTGCTGTCCTCGATCGTGGCGCTTGGTCTTTACCGCCACGGCAGCACGCATGCCGCGCCGAATACCGCTCCGCCGTCGATCCCGGTCACCGTCACCGAGGCTGCGCAACGCGACGTGCCGATTTACTACGACGCGCTCGGCACCGTCCAAGCGCTGAACACCGTCGCGATCCGCGCCCAGGTCAACGGCCAGATCATCTCCATCGATTTTCGCCAGGGCCAAGAAGTCCGCCAGGGCGACGTGCTCGCCAAGATCGATCCGACGCCGTTCAAGGCCAATTTCGATCAGGCGGTGTCGAAGAAGAGCCAGGACGAGGCGCAGTTGATCGATGCGCAAAAGGATTTGGCGCGCTTCAAGACGCTCGTGCAAAGGGATTACGAAACGCAGCAGAACGTCGACGCGCAACAGGCCAAGGTCGATCAAACCAAATCGATGATCGATGCCGACCAGGCCGCGATCGAAGCGGCGCAGACGCAGCTCCGATTCGCCACCATCACGGCGCCGATCGACGGCGTCGTCGGCTTCCGCCAGGTCGATCTCGGCAACATCATCCACACCAACGACGTCAATCCGCTGACGGTGCTGACGACGATCAAACCCTGCACGGTCATCTTCACCCTGCCGCAGAGCGATCTCGGTCCGGTGCGCGAGGCAATGCTCAATGGCACCGTGCCGGTCATCGCCTTCGACCAGGACGACAAGCAGCAGCTGGCGCAAGGCCACCTGCTCCTGATCAACAATCAAATCGATCAGACCACCAGCACGATCCAGCTCAAGGCGGGATTTCCGAATGAGGATGAGCGGCTGTGGCCCGGCGAATTCGTGCGCATCCGCATCCTGATTCAGACGCGCAAGGACGCGATTACAATTCCGCCGGTCGCCGTGCAGCACGGTCCGAACGGGCTCTATACCTGGGTGGTCAAGCCCGACAATACCGTCGATCAGCGCAGCATCGAAACCATTCCGGTCAACAACAGCGATACCACCATCGTGACCAAGGGCGTGTCCGCCGGCGAGCGGATCGTCGTCAACGGCCAGTACCGGCTCGACGTCGGATCGCGCGTCGATGCCAGGATGGATATCAAGACGCAAACGCCGGCGGCCGCGCCGAAATCCTGATGAACATTTCCGAACCGTTCATTCGCCGGCCGATCGCAACATCACTCTTGATGAGCGCGCTGGCGCTGGTCGGGCTCGTGGCTTATCCGCTGCTGCCGGTCGCGCCGCTGCCGCAAGTCGACTTTCCGACAATTCAAGTCACCGCCCAGTTTTCCGGCGCCAGCGCCGAAACGATGGCGGCGACGGTGGCGACGCCGCTCGAACAGCAGTTCGGCCAGATCGCCGGCGTGACGCAATTGACCTCGAACAGCGTGCTCGGCACCAGCGTCATCACGCTGCAATTCGATCTCAATCGCAATATCGACGGCGCGGCACAGGACGTGCAGGCGGCGATTACCGCGGCGGGCAAGAACCTGCCGCAAAATCTGACCGTGCCGCCCTACTATAAGAAAGTAAACCCGGCCGATACGCCGATTCTGATTTTGGCGGCGCATTCCGATACGCTGCCGCTCACCGCGGTGGACGATTTCGCCGAGAACGTGCTCGCCCAGCAGATTTCGCAGATCAGCGGCGTGGCGCTGGTCAATATCGGCGGTCAGCAGAAACCGTCGATCCGCGTTCAGGTCGATCCGGCCAAGCTGCAAGCGCGCGGATTGACGCTCGAGGACGTGCGCGGCGTGCTCGCCGCCACCACCGTCGACGCCGCCAAGGGCGCGGTCAACGGCGCGCTGCAAACCTTCACGATCACAACCAACGACCAGCTGACCCACCCGGAGCAATACGACGACGTCATCATCGGCTATCGCGGTGGCGCCCCGATCCGGGTTCGCGACGTCGGCCAAGCGGTTATCGGCCCGCAGGATATTACCCAGAGGGCGCTGGCGAGCCTGCCGAGCGGCATCACGCCGGGCGTTCTGTTGATTATCTACAAGCAGCCCGGCGCCAACGTGATCGGCACAGTCGATGCGATCCAGGCGGCGATGCCGCAGCTTGCCGCCATCGCGCCGCAGGGTCTCAAGGTCGACACCATCATCGATCGCACGCAGACGATTCGCGCTTCCGTCAAGGACGTCGAGTTCACACTCGCCATCACTATCGGCCTCGTCGTGTTGGTGATCCTGTTGTTCCTGCGTAACATTCGCGCCACGCTCATTCCGAGCGTCACGGTGCCGCTGGCGCTGCTCGGTTCGACCGGGCTGATGTATCTGTTCGGCTTTAGCCTCGACAATCTTTCGCTGATGGCATTGACGATCGCCGTCGGCTTCGTCGTCGACGACGCCATCGTCGTCGTGGAAAACATCTATCGCCACGTTGAAGCGGGCACCTCGCCGATGCAATCGGCGCTCAAAGGCGCGAGCGAAATCGGCTTCACCGTGGTTTCGATCAGCGTATCGCTGGTCGCCGTGTTCATTCCGCTGCTGTTGATGGGCGGCATTATCGGGCGGCTGTTCCGTGAATTCGCCATTACCGTCACCGCGTGTATCGCCGTTTCCGTCATCGTGTCGCTGACGCTGACGCCGATGCTCGCGTCGCGCTTTCTGGCAGCGGAATCCGAACATCACGGCCGCATCTATAACGCGATCGAATGGGGCTTTGAGACCCTGGTCAACGGTTATCGGCAAGGCCTCGATGTTGTGCTGCGCTTCCAATTCCTGACCCTGATGGCCTTTTTCGCGACGATGGCTTGCACCGCCGTGCTGTTCGTCGAGATACCCAAGGGCTTCTTTCCGGTGCAGGACACCGGCGCGATCCAGGGCATTGCCTATGCGGCCCAGGATGTTTCGCCGGACCGGATGCGCGGCATCCAGGAGCAGCTTTCCGCGGTGCTGGCGCGCGATCCCGACATCGCGGCATTCGGGTCGTTCTTCGGCAATGGCGGCGGCAACACGCTGAACACCGCGCGATTCTTTCTGGCGCTGAAGCCGCGCGACGAGCGCAAATATACGGCGATGGAGATCATCAACCGGCTGCGGCCGCAACTTGCCAAGGTCGAGGGCGTTCAACTGTTTCTGCAGCCGTCGCAGGACATCACCGTCGGCGGCCGCATTTCGGCTGGCCAATTCCAGTTCACGATGCAGGATCCGGAATTCGGGGAACTGAGCACCTGGGCACCGAAAATGCTCGCCAAGCTCAAGACGCTGCCCGAACTTGCCGACGTCTCGACCGATCAGCAGACCAATGCGCCGCTGCTTGCGGTGACCATCAATCGCGATGCCGCCTCGCGCTTTGGCATTCAAGCGCAGCAGATCGACGCCACCCTGAACGATGCTTTCGGCCAGGCCGACGTCACGCAATATTTCACGCAGACCAGTTCCTATTTCGTCGTGCTCGAAATCCTGCCGCTGCTGCAGCAGGATCCGAATTCGCTCAATCAGATTTACGTCAAGGCGCCGGCGACCGGACAATTGGTGCCGCTGTCGACGCTGGTCAATTTCAACACCGATACCGTCGGCCCGCTCTTGGTCTCGCATCAGTCGCAATTTCCGGCGGCGACGCTGTCGTTCAATTTGCGCCCCGGCGTGGCGCTTGGCGAGGCGGTGACCGCCATCCAGCAGGCCGCGCAAGACATGGGCATGCCGAATACCATCATCACCGGCTTCCAGGGCAACGCCCAGGCGTTCCAGACCTCGCTGTCGAGCGAGCCGGTCTTGATCGCGGCAGCCCTCGTGGTCGTCTATGTGATCCTCGGCGTGCTCTATGAGAGTTACATTCACCCGCTGACCATTCTATCCACACTGCCGTCGGCGGGCGTCGGCGCGCTGCTCGCGCTCTGGCTCGGCGGCTTCGACCTTTCCGTCATCGGCATTATCGGCATCATTCTCCTGATCGGCATCGTGAAGAAGAACGGCATCATGCTGGTCGACTTCGC
>DASQRX010000052.1:0-8675 GCA_035642635.1 Xanthobacteraceae bacterium | reverse complement strand
CCCGAATACAAGTTCAACGAAGCCATCTCGTTCTTCATCAGCGTCGAGACCCAGCAAGAAGTGGACTACTTCTGGGACAAATTGACCGCCGATGGCGGCGAGGAATCAAAGTGCGGATGGCTCAAGGACAAATTCGGCCTGTCCTGGCAAGTTGTCCCCAAAGCGCTCGGCCGATGCCTCAGCAACCCTCAACGCGACAAGGCCGATCGCGCCTTGCAAGCAATGATGAAGATGCAAAAGATCATCATCGCCGATCTCGAGAAGGCGTATGCTGGCTGATCGCGCCGCGCGAGAGACCGTTGTGCATCCCATGTCCGTTACCGGGCTACGCCATTCCATCGACGAGGATAAGATGCCGGCTAATAGCGGCATCGCGGACTGCAAGGGCAGAAGCGTATTCGGCAGATCGATACCAGGTCCTCGCTCGTTCGAGATCAGAAAACTCAATGATTATTATCACGCTTGGCTGCCAGGTTCCTTCTACCGGCTGAACGGACCAGTCACGAGCGAGGTAGCGACCGCCATATCGAGATACTGACGCGGCCGCCCGCCCCCGAAAAATCTCTAAAGCTTCGGAGTCCTTCACAGAGGCATCTGAGATGAAATAGGCCGGCATTGTCCCCCTCGTTCGTTGGCGTAGACCAAGCTTCCACCAAACTTCAGGCCAGGGGTGTGACGCGCGTCACAGTGACTGTTTTCTGAAGGCCGCTTTGAGTCAAAAGCGCAAGTAACGCGCTGGAATTTCGATGTCCGGTTTGCGCCCGAAAATGGACATCGATCGGCGCCGTCTCGATGTCTGCCGAGTGGCAAACTACGACACCGCCCGGCTAAGCCAACCCGAAAAATCCGTCACGCGCGGTCGCTGTCGGGGAGGCTGACGAAAACCAGTACCCCAAGTATCACCACTGTGATTCGGAACGCAGCCTGCTGCCCGTTCCAAACCGTCGATTGCCACATCGCGAAATATTCGCCAGCGACCACGAGGAAGCCGAAAAACCAGAGACCAAAACCGATAGTCATGCCGGCTACGGCCCACACCTTGGCGCTGTTGAAGATCACGGCCGGCGCCGTAAGTCGAATAAGCAATACCAATGCGCCCGTCGTCAGAAGCAAACCCGTCAATCCCTCCACGGCGATGATCAATCCGTACACCGCGGTCTGGGCACTCTGGTTGGTTATCGCGCGGGCCATCAAAGCGTTGTGGGGGAACGTCGTGTCCATGTTTAAAACATGCTTCACGAACGCGTAGTTCGAGTCATAGTCAACAATGTTGTCGTAGGTCACTATCAGTGCGTAGGCCGCCAGCGCGGCAGTCAACATAACTTTCGTTAGACGAATGAGCACCATGATTGTGCTTCCATCCTCAATGTGGCTCCGCTCCGGATAAATCGAGCCGCTACTCGGTCTTCCAGGGAATGACCTTGCGTTCGATCTCCTGAAGAATAACAGTTGCGATCAGGCCGAGCACGCCCACCGTGACGATGCCGACGAACATGACGTCGACCTCCATGAGCTCCCAAGAGTTCCAGATCAGGTAGCCGATGCCAGCCTTGGTGGCGACGAACTCGGCTGCGACCAGCACGATGAACGACACCGCGAGCGCGATACGAAGGCCCGCGAAGATCATCGGCAGCGCACCAAAGAACACGATGCGCCGGAAGATCACGAACTGGCTGGCGCCGTAGTTCTTCGCCACGTCCCAGTAGATGCGTTCGATGTTGGCCGCGCCGACATAGGTGTTCACCACCACCGGGAAAAACACCGCAATCACCACCAGCGCGATCTTGGAGGCGTCGCCGAAGCCAAAGACAAGCAACAGGAGCGGCATCAGCGCGATCTTCGGGATCGGGAACAGGCTGGCGATCAGCGGATCGAAGAAGATGCGAACCGGACGGAACATCGCCATCAAGAGGCCCACGGCGATGCCGGGAACGCTGCCGATGACGAAGCCCGCGAACACGCGCCAGAGCGTCACCAGCGTGTGCTTCTCGAGCTCGCCGCTTAAGACCATGTCCCAATAGCGGAAGGCGATGTCGCTCGGCGCCGGCACGAAGCGGCGGTCGCCGATGCCGGCCATGAGCAGAAGCTGCCAGAGCGCGATCAGTCCGATCGGCGAGATAAGATAGAGCAGCCGCTCCTGCGTCTTGGGGCTCATTTTTCCGTCTCCGCCCGCGCCCTGTTCACTTCCTCCTCGAGCACCCGCCAGATCGCGAGCTTGAGCTTGCCGAACTCGGGCGACGCCGAAAGCTGCAGCAGGTCGCGGGGATGCGGAAATGGCACGTCGATGATCTGTTTGATGCGGCCTGGATGCGCGGTCATGATGACGGTGCGGTCACCCATCAAGAGCGCCTCTTCAATCGAGTGGGTTATATAGATCACGGTCTTTCCGGTCTGCTCCCACAGCCGCACCAATTCGCCCTGGAGCAGGACGCGGTTCTGCGCGTCGAGCGCCGCGAACGGCTCGTCCATCAGGAGCATGCCCGGATCGGTGACGAAGGCGCGGGCGATGGCGCTTCTCTGGCGCATGCCGCCGGACAGCTGATGCGGGTAATGGTTGCGAAAACGTGTCAGGCCGACGAGCTTGAGGGCGGCTTCGACTCTGGCGTCGGCCATCTCGCGCGGCACGCCGCGCGTGTCGAGGCCGAAGCGCACATTCGTCTCAACGCTCATCCAGGGGAACAGCCCTGAGTCCTGGAACACCATGGCGTTCTCGACCGCCCAGCCGGCAGCATCGACCGTGACGGTCCCCGCGGTCTGGCGGTCGAGGCCGGCCAGGATGCGCAGCAGCGTCGATTTCCCGCAGCCGCTCGGGCCAACGATGCAGAGGAATTCACCCGGCGCGACGCGCAGGTCGACGTGGTCAATCGCGACGATACGGCCCTGCTCGCTGAGATATTCCCGCCGCAGGCCTGCGATCTCGATCGCCGCGCCGCGCCGTTGCACCGACGTCAAATTTCTCCCCCCGGATAGTTCAATCGCGGCAGCCCGGCAGCTTGCTGTCCTTGTTCTCAAGCTCGAACGGCCCGAGCTTCTTGCTCGCCGCGTCGATGAAGGTCGAGTCGACGATCCGCTCCACCGGAAATTTCTGCGCCGACATCTTGTTGGTGACGTACCAGGCATTGATGTCCAGCATGCTGGCGGTGTTGATCCTGCCATATGGGCTGCGCGCCGGCCACGGATACTTCTCGAGCAGCTCCCGCCGCGGCTCGGTCTTGCTGCTGACCAACTCGTCGATGACTTCCTGGCGGTCAGCGCCGCCGTGATAGGCATTGCAGTAGTCGCGGGCGCCGCGGAGCCACGCAGTCATGTAGCGCTGAACCAGTTCCGGGTTGGCCTTGATCCAATCGGTGTTGGCCATGATGACCGCAATGGTCATCGGCTGCGGCTGCACCAGTTCATCGACGTTGCCGAACGGGACCGCCAATCCCTGCTCCTCAAGCTGCCAGACGAATGGCGGGATGACGATGGCCGCGTCGATGGCCTGGTTCCGAAAGGCGAGGCCCATTTGGGTGAACGGGACGATCTTCAGATCCACGTCCGCGATGGTTAGGCCCTCGCGCTCGAGCATTTTTCCGACCTCGTAGGTGGACACCGAACCCTGGCCGTTGCTGGCGATGACCTTGCCTTTGAGGTCCTTGAAACTCTTGACGGTGTCCTTGAGGTCCGGTCGCAGCATCAGATTGTGCCCGATCGGCGTGGAGACGCGGTCGGACAGCATGGTGATGGGGAGGTTCTTTTCCAGCGCATTGAAGATGCCGGCCGAGATGCCGCCGGCGACAATGTTGTATTGATTCTGCGCCAACAGCGCGATGACGTTCGCGGTGGTGTCGATGTCATCCCATTGAAGCGTGATGCCGGCGTCCTTGAAGTAGCCGCGCTTGAGCGCCATCAGCTCGGCGGCGTTGGAGGTCGAGCGCGCGATGCCGACCTTGACGGTTGTTTCCTGCGCACTTGCGGGGCGCAATCCGGATACGCCCAACGCGGCCAGCACAACACACGTCAACACTTTCATGGTCTTTCCTCCACCGCCCCGACTTAATGGCCGCGCAGGCTTATTTGCCGCCTGATTTGATAAAGTAGCGCCCCGCCACGTCGCGATCGAGCGTCCGCTTGTTGCGCAGGCCGCCCAACACGCGCACCACCTCGCGGCCATCGCGGCTGCCGACCGCGGCCATCAGCTCCTCAAAGAACTTGGGGCCGTCGGCCAGCGCCGCCTCGACCGAGGCAAAGCGCTTGCCAACGAAGGTCGGCGGCGCCGGCACACGTGTCTCGAGGCGATCGCGCTCCCCGAACGGCCAGGTCAAGTCGTAGCCCGCTTTGGCGCCGACCCGGCTTCCCGGCGGCAGCGATGGATCAAGCGGCAGGGTGCGCATGCCGCTCATCACGATCAGATCGCGGTCGGGTTGGAACCGCGTCGCCATCGCCCAATCCATCTGCTCGTCGGAAAAGATATCGACGTCGGGGTCGACCACATAGACGTTCTTACAGTTGGCGAGCGCACCCATGCAGGCGCCGATGGCGTTCCTGGCTTCCCCGGGCACGCGCTGGCGCAATGCAACACGAACGTTGAAGGCGCCGCCGCTGGATGTCGTGGCAAAAACCGCGACCGGCTCACGCACCGCGACTTCGAGGGCGTCCCAAATAATTTTTTCGGTGCGCAGCGCGGAAAGCTGCGCCGTGTCGGTGCGGCCGAGCGTCTTGCCGCCGATGGTCGAGGTCTGAAACAGGGCGTCGTCGCGATGCGTGATCGCCGTGACATGGAACACCGGATTGCGCTTCACCGCGCCGTAATAGCCGAGGAATTCGCCATAGGGTCCCTCCGGCTCGACATGGCCGCGCTCGTCAAGATAGCCCTCGATGACATATTCGGCGTCGGCCGGAACACGGATGTCGTTGGTGATGCTCTTGACCACCGGCAACGGCGCGTCGCGCAGGCTCGCGACGATGCCGAGTTCATCGACCGGCAGCCGCATCACGCCGGCGACGTGATCGATCGGATGGGCGCCGACCACAAAGCTCACCGGCGTGGGCTTGCCTGCCGCGGCGTTGCTCTCGTAGATCGCCTTGAGATCGCTCGGCGCCACGAGATCGATGCCGGTCTCGTGTTCCGAGCGCAGCATCAACCGGCGCAGCCCGACATTGGTGAACCCGGTCTTGGGATCGATGACGTAGTCGATCGAGGCCGATATATAGGGCCCGCCGTCGGCGCCGTGCTGGAGATGCACGGGAAGCTTGGTGACGTCGGCGTCGGCGCCGGTCTGCACCACCGCCTGACAGGGCGCCTCGGCACGGGGCACCTCGAAAACCTCAGGTCTGTTGCGCAGCCGCCGCGACACTTCCTTCATGAGCTCGTGCGGCTCGACGCCGAACGCCTTGGCGATCCGGGCGCGACCACCCATGACATTGCCGACAAGTTCGGCCTGCTCCGGGCCCGCCGAGCGGAACAGCACCGCTTTCGGGTTGCCCTCCATCACCTCGGCGAGGCCGGCGAGATCAATGGCCGCGTTGCGGGTGTCGAGTTCCTCCGTGCCAAGGCTCTCGATGAAAGAGCGCAACCGGAAGCGCTCGAAGTCCACCGTATTCGGCCGCAGCTTCGCGGTTTTTTCCACGACGCTCATCGGCGTTCTCCCTCTACATTTATATTCACGCCGCGCCGCCGTTGTCGCGAGCCGCCTTCGAATTCGCCGCAAAAACGCCGATGGGGCACAGTAGCGAGTTTCCCGCATGCTGGAAGCCCAAATGTCCGGTACGGGTCAAAAGCGGACCTCGCTTTGTTGCCATCTCATGTCGGCTTTACCCGCGAAGGCGGTCTCAGGGCGGACATAGCGAGCGCAGGGTTCTACGCCACATCGGGCCGGACCCCGTTGGCTCCGCCCGAGCCGCGCTTGCGTCGTTACCGAATATTAAGCGCGTCCATCAAAGCCCTATTTCGTCCGCAAAGTTTCCCTTGTGTGTCTCATAAATGCCCGCAATTGCCGGTCCTCTGTAAGCCGGGAACCTACTGTGTCGGGGACGTGGGACGTGAAGAAGCTGGCGATTGTTGCCGCCTTGTGCGGTTCTTTCATCTCGTCACCGGTCTATGCCAAGACATTCGTTGGTGTATTGTGGCCGATGTTCGGGCCCTTGCCGGCGATCGGGCTCGTCGAGCTCACCGCCGAGATCAAGATGATGCCGGACGTCGAAGTGAAAACCTATCTGCATCAGCAGTGGCCGGACCTGGTCAAAGACTTGAGCCAGCTGCCCGACGGCACGCACACGGTCGTGATCGGCTACAGCTTGGGCGCGAACGCCACGCCATCGGTGGCCAATAATTCCAAATATATCGACCTCATCATTGCGCTGCAGCCCTCGATGCTGAGCTGGAATCCGCCGTTCACCGGGAAGGTGGGACGCGTCATTGAAGTCTACAATCCCAATACCTGGATGACGTTCGGCGGCATGGGATCGAAGAAATTGGTCGGCGACAATATCAATATCGAGTACATCGCCAACAACGACTCCCATCCCGGAGCGCAGTTCAATTCGGATTTTCGCAATCTGGTGAAAAGCGAAATCGGCAAGTTCACCGCCGCGGATCGCCTGGAAGCCGCGCAAGCCCAAATGCCGGCGCCGCTCGCATATGCCGAGCCGCCGCGATCGGCAATGCCCGAGGTTGCGGAGAAGCGGCCGAAACCTCAGCTAACAGATTCAAGCCAGAAAGATTCAAGCCAGAAAGATTTGAAGCAGAGGACCCCAGCGGCCAAAGATCATCCTCAAATTGCGCAAGCCGAAATGCCGAAGGTGCCGAAGCCGTCGACGCTTGAGCATGATGCGGACGGGCCGACGAAACAACAGCAAAGAGACTTGGCGACCTTTCTCGACGGGCTTTCAGGTTCCGTAAGTTCGGGGGACTTGTCCGCTCAGCGGCAGCTCACGGTCGGCGACATGCAAGATTATGCAAAACGGACCTACCATCGTTCGACGATAGCCGAATTGTTAGCGACGGGCATTGAATAGCCGTGGTGTTTGCGGCGGCCGGTTTACCGCTTCGGGTAGGCCGTGAAAATGTAATCTTTTGCCGCCACCGTCGTATGGCACGCATACCCGCATGAGGCGCCGCTCCCATTTGGCGTAAACGTGTCGGACGCGGCATCATAGTTAAAAACGTCATATGCCCATCCGTGCTGGTCCGGAAATCTCTTGGTATCTTTTTCGATGACCGCGACGTCTTTCAGGGTGTCCGGGACCATCACGAAATACGGGGACTCTTCTTTGCCGTCCACTCGATCTTCACAATCTTGGAGCCATCTGAAAAAGCTTGCCATTGCCGGGAACGCCTTGCCTATAGGCGTTGATCATCACGTCATTCGCCAGGATTGCTTTCACTAACGTTTCGGTCTGGCTGACGGCGACATCATGCCAGTTTTCGTATCCTCTGAAGTCAGAAAATGCGAGCCCGTTCGGCACTTTCACCGTGTACTTGTCCTGTGCCGCTAGCGCCAGGCTGCCCAATATGCCGCCCATGATGCAGATCAAGACGGCCGGCACTACCGCGATGATCGCAAGCGCCGGAATATTTTTGCTCAATCCAGAGATTGTCGAAATGCGCGACATAATTAGCCTCCAAATTTGAGGCCGAGAGCCGTCTCGGCCCCCTTGTTAAAACTGGTCGAATTGTCCGAACAGTCAGTTCGATGCAGTCAGGTGAGCTAAGTTTCTTATTTGCTTCAGTAATTCGGCCGAATGCGATCGGCGCTGGAATGCGTGCAGATACTCAATGTGCTCGGCGCCAGTCGTTTTCTACCAAGAAGCCTAAACGAATTTCACGGCGTTGCGTTCCACAGCGCGCGGCGGGGAGGGGTGCTCGTCGCGACGCAATATGTTATAGGGAATGCAGGAGAACCGCGATGAATCTCAACGCGCTGGGCTATGTCGGCATCCGCACCAAAAATCTCGACGATTGGGTGAATTACGGGACGCGCTTCCTCGGCATGCAACTCGTCGACAAGAGCCGCGGCACGCTCGCTTTACGCATGGACGACCGCAAGCAGCGCGTCATCGTCCATACCGACGAGGACGAGGGCCCATCGTTCTACGGCTGGGAAATCGCCGATGCCGCAGCGCTCGACGCGCTCGCGGCGCATCTGGAAAAAAGCGGTGTGAAGGTGGCGCGCGGCTCGCGTGCGCTGGCGGCCGAGCGCCGCGTCAAGGACCTGATCGTTTTCTCCGATCCGATCGGCAACCGGCTCGAGGTTTTTCACGGCGCCGAGATCGCCACCGAGCCGTTCCGGCCCGGGCGTTCGATCTCCGGCTTCCGCACCGGCCCGCTCGGCATGGGCCATGCCGTGCTGACGGCGGAGCGGATCGACGACGTCGTGCCGTTCTACACCGAGATCCTCAATTTCAAGCCGAGCGACTACATCTTAAAGCCGTTCAAGGCTTACTTCTTCCACATCAATGCGCGCCACCACAGCCTAGCCTTCATCGACACCGGCAAGAACGGCATCCATCACATGATGTTCGAGGTCTGCTATCTCGACGATGTCGGGCAGGCCTACGATCTGGCGCTGCGCCAGCCGGAAATGATCGGCACCACGCTCGGCCGCCACGTCAACGATCACGTCACGTCGTTCTATTCGCACTCGCCGTCGCAATTCCTGGTCGAATACGGCTGGGGCGGCCGCAGCATCGATCCG
>DASQRX010000051.1:0-31355 GCA_035642635.1 Xanthobacteraceae bacterium | reverse complement strand
GGTGCTCACGGCGGCGCTGGCGCGCTTAAGCAAATGGTACTCGCCCGACGGCAGGTTCACCCGCGGCAATGTCGAGCGGACGCAAAAGATTTCGGTCGACATGAAAATCATGCCGCAGGCCTATCCCTATGACGACGTGGTGGCGCCGTTCGCGCGCGAATGAACTGCCGGTAGGTAGATCGAGCAAAAGCCTCATCCTAGAGGACCGTGCCGCCAGCGTGCGGGCCGCCGGCGCATGTCATCCGGCTTTCACCGGTAGCGGCTTACGATACGAACAGTTCTTTCGGCAAGGTCGCCGACGACATGACCGGTAAAGACAGACCACGCGCTTTCAGCTCGATATTGACCAGAAAGCCGTCGATCGAACGGCCGTAGGATGTGAGCCGATATTCGACGTGCGGCGGGCTTGTGCCCTTGTCGTCGCGCGCTATCATCTTAAGCGCCTCGAGCTCTTTGAGGCGGGCAGACAAGACCTTGGCGGAAACATCGCCGGGGAGTTGCCGCTGCAGTTCGGTAAAGCGCAGGCTTTCGGCGCGGCCGAGGAGCCAGATAATGTGCACGAGCCATTTTTGCGCAAGCAGGCTCAATGCCGGGTCGAGCGGGCAACCGGCCGCGCCGCTGTTATCGTTGGCGTTTATGCCGTCGGCCATCGCACCATTACTCCAAGGTAACTTCTTTTCATGAGGCGCCGCCCCACCTAATTAGCTGAGAGCGGCGATAACCGCACGGAGGATCCTGTCATGGCTACAGCAGTTGCAAAGCCCGGTCGTACATTACTATCGCCGTCGGATCATACCTTAATCCTGATCGACTTTCAGTCGCAAATGGCGTTCGCCACCAAGTCGATCGATCCGGTCGTGTTGCGAAACAATGCGGCCTTGGTCACAAACGCGGCCAAGGTCTTCAACGTGTCGACGATTCCGACGACAGTCGCCGAGAAAACCTTCTCGGGGCCGATGTTCGACGAAATCAAAACAGTCTTCAAAGGCGCAAAGTTCTTCGATCGCACATCGATGAATGCCTGGGAGGATGCCGCCGTCATCGGCGAGGTCAATCGAATCGGAAAGAGCAGGGTCGTGCTTGCCGGCCTATGGACCTCCGTCTGCATCGTCGGTCCGGCGCTATCGGCCATGGATCAGGGTTTCGAAGTTTATGTGATTACCGATGCCTGCGGCGATGTTTCGGTGGAGGCCCACGAACGCGCTGTCGAGCGGATGATTCAGGCCGGCGCCCGGCCGATGACGTCGCTGCAATATTTGCTCGAACTGCAGCGCGATTGGGCGCGGAGCGAGACCTATCAGGCGACCACCGGCGTGGCGCGCATGTTTGGCGGGGCCTATGGGTTAGGTATCATTTACGCTGGCGCGATGCTTGGCCCGCACGCCGGCGAGGGCGGCTAAGTCCGGTCATATCGCGCTTGAAAGCACGCCGCGGAACCAGGGAGGATCGACGATGAGCGCAGACCTGATTTTGAAGAACGGCTTGTTCACGACGCTTGACCGCGCCAACCCGGCCGCCACGGCGGTCGCGATCACGGACGGTGTCTTTTCGTCGGTCGGGCGCGACCACGACGTGATGCAGCTTGCCGGCCCGCAAACGCAAATCATCGACATGAAGGGCCGGCGCGTACTGCCCGGTCTCATCGACAACCACCTGCACATTATTCGCGGCGGCTTGAACTTCAACATGGAGCTGCGCTGGGACGGCCTGCGCAGCCTCGCCGACGCCATGGCGATGCTCAAACGCCAAGTGGCGATCACGCCGCCGCCGCAATGGGTGCGGGTGGTCGGCGGCTTCACCGAGCATCAGTTCGTCGAGAAACGCTTGCCGACGATCGATGAGCTGAATGCGGTTGCGCCTGACACTCCGGTTTTCCTGCTGCATCTCTACGACCGCGCCATTCTCAACGGCGCCGCGTTGCGCGCCGTGGGCTACACCAAGGATACGCCGGAGCCGCCGGCCGGTGAGATCGTGCGCGACAAGAACGGCAATCCGACCGGGCTTCTATTGGCAAAACCGAACGCCGCTATCCTCTATGCGACGCTCGCCAAGGGGCCGAAGCTGCCGTTTGATTATCAGCTCAATTCCACGCGCCATTTCATGCGCGAACTCAACCGGCTCGGCCTCACCGGCGCTATCGATGCCGGAGGCGGATTTCAGAACTATCCGGAAGATTATGCCGTCGTTGAGAAGCTCGCCAGAGACAATCAGCTCACGGTGCGGCTTGCCTACAATCTTTTCACACAAAAGCCGAAAGGCGAGAAAGCCGATTTTCTCAACTGGACCAAGACTTCGAAATACAAACAAGGCGACGATTACTTCCGGCACAATGGCGCCGGCGAAATGCTGGTCTTTTCCGCTGCCGATTTCGAGGATTTTCGCCAGCCGCGTCCCGACATGCCGTCGGAAATGGAAGGCGAGCTCGACGAGGTGGTTCGCATCCTGGCGCAAAACCGCTGGCCGTGGCGGCTGCACGCCACCTACGACGAGACGATTTCTCGCGCGCTCGATGTGTTCGAGCGCGTCAATCAAGATATCCCGCTCGCGGGCCTCAATTGGTTCTTCGACCATGCCGAGACGATCTCGGATCACTCGATCGAGCGAATCGCCGCGCTCGGCGGCGGCATCGCCGTGCAACACCGCATGGCGTATCAGGGCGAATATTTCGTCGAACGCTATGGCCGCGGCGCTGCGGAAGAGACGCCCCCCATCGGGCGCATGATGGCGGCCGGCGTCAAAGTCTCGGCGGGCACGGATGCGACACGTGTCGCGTCGTACAATCCGTGGGTATCGGTGGCGTGGCTGGTGACGGGAAAAACGGTCGCCGGCTTGCGGATTTACCCGCAGCGCAATTGCCTCGATCGCGAGACGGCGCTGCGGATGTGGACCGAGAACGTCACCTGGTTCTCCAACGAAGAAGGCCGTAAGGGCCGTATTCAATCAGGCCAATTGGCGGATTTGGCGGTGCCTGATCGCGATTATTTTGCCTGCGGCGACGATGAGATCGCCGACATCACCTCGGATCTCACCATGGTGGGCGGCAAAGTCGTCTATGGCGCCGGCGATTTTGCCGCGCTCGATAAGAACGCCCCGCCGCCGGCAATGCCGGACTGGTCGCCGGTTCGAAGCTTTGGCGGTTATGCCGCCTGGGGCGATAAGAATGTCGGCAAGAACGCCGGCAAATCCGCACTCGGCCAAAAACTCGCGATGAGCTGTGGCTGCGCCAACGCCTGCAATATTCACGGTCATAATCACGCAACCGCGTGGTCGAGCAAGCTGCCGATCTCGGATCTGCAATCGTTCTGGGGCGTGCTCGGCTGCGCGTGCTGGGCGGTGTGATGCGTGGTGCTTCAAAAAGGTCAAAAAAATCAGGGCCGGCCAGCCGTTCGTTGCGTGTCTGGTTTGCGTCCGCAGCCGCACTTATCTTGTCGAGCGCGGTGTCACCGGCGTCCGCCCAGGCGGTGCACGAATTTTTCGGGCCTCCGGTACCGATGATATTCGACGCACAAGGTGGGCGCCATTTTCACTTGTACGGCTATGATGGACCTCCCGATCCACCGATGGGCGAACAGAATAATGTCGCGCCTCCTTCGCGACGCACGGTACGAGCGCGGGCGCCACGGTAAGACTTGACGGAAAAGACTTGGCAGAATGTGGACTCGTTTCAACACGGATCGTTCGTAGATGGTGAGAAAGCTCGGTATCCCGGCTTTGCTGAGTTTGAATGGCGGCTTTGTCGATACGATCGGCTTTCTCGGTCTGCAGGGACTGTTCACGGCGCACGTCACCGGAAATTTCGTCACGCTGGCCGCCGCCTTGGTGTACGGCACACATGGCGTGATCGCCAAGCTTATGGCGCTGCCGGAATTTGTGGCCGTCATCGCTTCTCGCGTTCTTTGTTTTGGCGGTCACGCTCGGACCGTTCCCCGATAGTGACGTGCCGGTGGCGCTCCTGACCGGCTTCGCAGGTATTGCCGGCATGGCTATCCAGAACGCCGTGCAGCGTGTTCATTACGGCAGCCTGCCGCCGACTACTTTGATGACGGGCAATACGACGCAGGCCGCGCTCGATGCCGTCGATCTGCTGCATGGCGGTGCAACCGATCAGACCGCGGCGATGCGCGCGCGCTTTGGCCGGACCGTCGGCAGCATTGCCTGGTTTGCCGGCGGCTGCGCTTTGGCGGCCGTCCTTTACTATTGGATCGGGTTTTGGAGTCTCGCCGTTCCGGTTCTGATTGGCGCGGCTACCGCCATTTTGGGTAAGGACTGACTCCTCCGTCGTCCGGCAGAAGCGCGGCTCGGCCGTTGACCTGAAGAGGAGCCGGGTCTATTTGTATTACATAATACATCTGACGATTTAGGGAGCGGACGCGTCATGCGGGCGGAACGCATTTTCAAGGCCGTAGGCAAGCCGGTCCCGCGCAACGAGGACCAGCGTCTGATTACCGGAAAGGGTCGGTTTTCCGACGATTTCAGCCTGCCCGGGCAGGTCTGGGCCGCGATGGTCCGCTCGCCGCATCCGCATGCGCGCATTGTGTCGATCGACCCGTCGCAAGCGCTGAAAATGCCGGGCGTGCTCGCGGTCTATACCGGCGAGGACTGCCGCCGGGACGGTCTCAAACCCATTCCGCACAATCCGGTGCCGTCGACCACGTTCGACATGAAGCTGCGCGGTCCGGGCGATACCGAAGTGTTTGCCGGACCCAATGTGCTCTTGCCCGACGACAAAGCACGTCATGTCGGCGAGGCGCTGGCGATGGTCGTCGCCGAAACGCTGGAACAGGCGCAAAGCGGCGCGGAAAACGTGGCGATCGACTACGAGGTCCTGCCGTGGGTCGCCGACTCGCAAGCGGCGGTCGAGCCCGATGCGCCGCGGCTGTGGGACGAACTGCCGAATAACATTCTGGTCGACACGTTTTTCGGCGATGCCGCGGCAACCGAGGCCGCCTTCGCCGCGGCGGCGCACGTTGTCACATTGAAAACGCATGTTGGCCGCGTCACCGGCGTACCGCTCGAACCGCGCGTGGCGCTCGGCCACTTCGATCCGGCGACGCGGCGTTACACTATATACGCAGGCAGCGGCGGCGCCGTCCGGCAAAAGCAGGAACTCGCGGCCGTGCTCGGCGTCGATCCGCAGAGCGTCCGCGTCCTGTCGTTCGATGTCGGCGGCAATTTCGGTACGCGCAACCGGACCTTTGTCGAATTCGGGCTGGTGCTGTGGGCCTCGCGCAAGCTCGGACGGCCGGTGAAATTCCGCGCCGAGCGGTCCGAGGCATTCCTGACCGATTATCAGGGACGCGACCTCGTCACCGAAGTTTCGCTCGCCATCGCCAAGGACGGCCGCTTCCTCGCCATGCGCGCATCCAATCTCAGCAATGTTGGCGCGCGTTGCGTGTCGCTCTCGCCATTGAGCAAAGGCTCGGGCCTGATCACGGGGTCCTACAATATTCCCATCGCGACGCTGCATGCCCGCGCCACGTTCTCCAACACCATGCCGACGCAGGCCTATCGCAGCTCCGGCCGTCCCGAAGTGACGTTCGCGATCGAGCGGCTGATCGACAAGGCGGCGCGTGAGACCGGCTTCGATCGTCTCGAATTGCGCCGGCGCAATCTGGTGCGGCCGGAGCAGATGCCCTACACCAATGCGGTCGGCTCGACCTACGACAGCGGCGAGTACGAAAAGAACATGGATCGCGCCTTGGCGCTCGCCGACTGGCAGGGTTTTCCGGCGCGGCGTGCGGAAGCCAAGGCGCGCGGCAAGCTCCTGGGTCTTGGCTTTGCCAATTACGTCGAGTCCTCGATTGGCTCGCCCAAGGAGCGCGCCGACCTCATCGTGCGCTCAAACCTCATCGAAGTTGTGATCGGCACGCAGCCTGCCGGGCAGGGGCACGAGACAAGCTTCGCCCAGGTCACCGCCGACCTGCTCGGTGTGCAATTCGAACAGGTCAAGATCACGCTCGGCGATACCGACATTGTCAGCGCCGGCGGCGGCACCCATTCCGGCCGCTCGATGCGGCATGCCAGTGCGGTCATCGCGCTCGGCTCCGAGGATCTCATCAACAAAGGCAAGGTGCTGATGGCGCATCTCGACGATGTGCCGCTCGATCTGGTGCAATTCGAAGACGGTTTCTTCCGCGTGGCATCGAGCAACCGGGCGCTGAGCTGGTTCGAACTCGCGCCGCTCGCCGTTCAGGACGGCTTGCCGATCGAGTTGCAGGGCGGCCTTCGCGTCCGCCGCGACAACGAGATGCATACGCCGGTGTTTCCGAACGGCGCTTGCTTGTGCGAGATCGAAATCGATCCCGAGACCGGATCCGTCGATATCAAGCGTTACGCGACCGTGGATGACGTCGGCCGCTGCATCAATCCGCTGATCGTTCACGGCCAGACCCACGGCGGCATCGCCCAAGGCGTCGGCCAGGCGCTGTGGGAACAATGCGCCATCGATCCGGCGTCGGGGCAGCCGCTGATGGGCTCGTTCATGGATTACGCCATGCCGCGCTTCGACAATATGCCGTCGTTCAAGACCGAGATCGTCGAAGTGCTGTCGCCGACCAATCCGTTCGGCGTCAAGGCCGGCGGCGAAGGCGGCACGACGCCGGCCCCGGCCGTCATCATGAGCGCGATCGACGATGCATTGTTGGGCTGCGGCAATCCTTACATCGAAATGCCGGCGACACCGCTAAAAATCTGGAACGCAATTCAACACTACAAAAACCACCGCAGCGCCGCATAAGGACCGACCGTCAAGAGACCCGATGCAACACATTACTCTCACTGTGAACGGCACCAAAGTGTCGTGCGACGTCGCAGACGAAACGCTGCTCGTGGTGTTTCTGCGCGAATATCTCAAACTGACCGGAACCCATGTCGGCTGCGACACGACGCAATGCGGCTGCTGCGTGGTCCACCTCAACGGCAAGTCAGTCAAATCCTGCACCGTGCTCGCGGCGCAGGCGCAGGACGGCGAGGTTACGACGATCGAGGGACTCGCGGGCAGAGACGGCAGCCTGCATCCGATGCAGGAGGCGTTTCACCGGCTTCATGCCTTGCAGTGTGGCTATTGCACGCCGGGCATGATCATGGCCGCGGTGAATCTGGTCGAGACCTATCCCGAGCCACTGACCGAAGACATCGTGCGCGGGGAAATGGAAGGCAATCTCTGCCGCTGCACCGGCTACCACAATATCGTCAAGGCAATTCTGGCCGTTGCCGCTGATAAGAAACCCGTCCCGACGGGTGTGGAGTAGGCGCCATGGTGATGTATCCGACCCGATATCATCGGCCAAAAAGCCTCGACGAAGCGCGTGCGCTTCACTCCGACAACGAGGACGCGTCGTATCTTTCCGGAGGACACACGCTATTGCCGGCGCTCAAGCAGCGGCTGGCGCGCCCATCCGATCTCATCGATCTTGCGGTGGTGCCGGGTCTGCACGGCATCAAGCTGGACAGGAATGTGTTATCGATCGGCGCGACCACGACGCATGCCGACGTGGCGCTATCGCCCGTGGTGCGCAAAGCCATTCCGGCGCTCGCTGGAATGGCCGGATCGATCGGTGACCGTCATGTCCGCCATCGCGGCACAATCGGCGGCTCGGTCGCCAATAACGATCCGGCGGCCGATTATCCGTCCGCCGTCCTCGGACTTGGCGCGACCATCGTCACCGATCGGCGCAGCATCGCGGCCGACGATTTCTTTGTCGCGCTCTATCAGACCGCGCTCAAACCGGGCGAGATCATTACCCGCATCGATTTTCCCATTCCCGATCAAGCGGGCTACGCGAAATTTCGCAGCGCCGCGTCGCGTTACGCAGTCGCGGCAGTCTTTGTGGCGAAGTTCGGATCGGCGGCGCGCGCCGCGGTGACCGGCGCCGGCTCGGCCGGCGTGTTTCGGCTGCGCGATCTTGAAGAAGCGCTCAAGCGCGACTTCGGTCCGGCGGCGGTGGCGCACTGCAAAGTCGATCCGGCGATGATGATGGACGATCTCGCCGGCTCTTCCGAATATCGCGCCAATCTCGTTGCGGTGATGGCGCGCCGCGCGCTGCAACATCTTGGCGCGGCGTGTTCGTACAAATAGAGGTGCAGTCGCGCAAGGCTTAAGAGAGATCCGTGGATAAAGTAGTTCGCGAAGGCAAGACAGGCAGCGGCAACCGCCTCACGGCGCTTCAGGACCCGTCGGTCTCGTTGCGCAGCCGCATCATCGACGCACTGCGCCGGGCCATCGAGACCGGCCTCTTGGCGCCGGGGGCGCGGCTTGTCGAGCGCGAATTGTGCGAACAGTTGAGAGTGAGCCGGACATCACTGCGCGAGGCGCTCGGCGAATTGCAGGCCGAAGGCATTCTGACCTATTCTTCGACCCGCCGGCTCTCGGTGAGCGTCATTTCGCCTACGGAAGCGGAGAACGCCTACCGCATCAGGGGAACCCTCGAGGCGCTCGTTGTCGAACAGTTCATTGAGAAGGCGGGCGCGGATGAGCTTTCAGCTTTGATCGAAGAAGGCGACCGCCTCAAGGACGCCTATCGCTCCGGCGATATCGACCGCATGCTGGTGGCCAAGCGCGCCTTCTACGACCGCATTTGCTCAGGCGCCCAGAACGCGATCGCGTTCGACATCATCAGCCGCCTCGTGCTGCGGACGTCCGGACTGCGGCGGCGGTCGCTGATGCGCCCGCAACGCCAGCGGCAGAGCATCAAAGAGGTCGATATTCTTCTCGGCACAATCGCGCGCCGCGACGTCGGGACCGCGCGCAAAGCTGCGCTGCAGAATGTAGCCAATTCGGCGAAATCAGCCTTGCTGGCGGATTAAACGACATTCCTCGGCCAACCGAACCGAGTGCTCATTCGATCAGCGACGTATCGCCATCAAATTCCATCGGGCAATAATGCGCACCGTGGAATAGCGCCGAAATCTCGTTTTCCTTTTTACCTTCGGCGAAAATCTCGGCGGCGAACATTTCCGAATCGTCCTGCGGCGCATAGCCGAGGAATTTCACATTGCTATTGTCCCAGCGGTTGCGCAAATTCTTCGACACGCCGTAGGCAATGATAAAGTGATAATCCGGGTAGTCGATGCAGCGCTGGGTGAGCTGCACCATGTCGCGGTGACTGATCCAGGTCAGCAGACCGCGGGCGTCGATCGGCCGGTCCGGCGTGCGGAACGTGCCGATGCGAAGGCACGCCACGCTCATTCCGTGCTTGTCGGCATAGAGACGGCCCACCGCCTCGCCGAATACTTTCGAAACGCCATAGCGGGAATCCGGCCGGACCTCGACCGTATTGTCGAGAAAGCGCTCGCGCCGGTGAAAGCCGATGGCGTGATTTGAGCTCGCGAAAATCACGCGCTTGACACCCTGGCGGCGCGCCGCCTCGAAGACATTGAAGCAGCCTTCGATATTGAGCGCCAAGACGGTGTCCCAGTCACCTTCCGTCGACCGCCCGGCGAGATGGACGACGCAGTCGATGCCGGCCATAGCCCTTTCAACGGCGGCCATGTCGCGGATATCGGTCTGACAAACTTCCTCTCCGGTTTCGGCCGCGCCGAGCGGCGCGATATCGGCGAGGCGGATGAGCGGGTAACTGCCGCGCAGGCCGCGGCGGAGCGCGACGCCGATTTGTCCGGCCGCGCCGGTAATGAGAATACGCTTCATGGTGCACCGACCGAGTTGTTACCTTCTGGCCATTTTACCTTCTGACAATGGCAGGCGCCGACGCGCCAACATCGCCAAAGCGGCACTGGTAGGCGCGGATATAGGCAGCCGGCGAGGGCTCGAGATGCCGCCGCGTCAGCGCGATCAATTCATCGCGGTCCGCTGCGCGCAGCGCGGCGATCATGGCGACGTGGTCCCGCCGCGCGCGGTCGAGCGTGTCCGGATAGGCATTGGCATAGGATCTGATGCCGTAGGCCTTTTGCGCCAGCTGTTCGATGGTCTCGATGAGGCAGGTATTGCCGCAGAGCGCGAATAAGGTGCGGTGAAAGTTGAGGTTGCAATAGAACATGGTCAGGAGATCGCCGCTGTCGATCGCCGCGCTGTAGTCGCGCTGGATGGCTTCGAGCTTGTCGATATCGGCGCGCGATGCCGGGAAGGGCAGGATACGGACCGCCATCACTTCCAGTTCCTCGCGCACGGCGTAGATGTCGGTGACTTCCCGCGGAGTGAGGTCGCGAACGATGGCGCCGCGATTGGGAATGCGCTGAATGATGCCTTTCTTCTCGAGCTCGAAGAACGCCAGCCGCACATCGGCCCGGTGCGTATCGAATTGCTCGCAGAGGTCTTGTTCGATCAGCCGTTCGCGCGGGTGGCGGCGGCCGAGCACGATGTCTTCTTCGAGCCGCGTCGCGATACGTTCGGCGGTCGCCGGGCCGCGGACGCCGTGCTTTGGCGACAGGGTGCGCGGCGCGCGTTTTGCGGGCGCCGCGCCAAGGCGTGTCGCCCCTTTGTGCCGAAATGTCCTCGTGGCAGCCATGAAATGCCTGATAATGCAAACCGTGCATGTTTGCAATCTTAGATATAATATTGTATACAATCTTTGCCCCAATACGGGCAGATAAAAAGCGCGCTATAGTCGCTTGGCGGAAAATTTCAGCCGCGCATCGCGCCGAAGAGTGCGAGCGCGCATGGCACGACCATGGCATGACCATGGCATCACGGGAGGTGACTATGAAGAGCGGCCGCAATCCGACATCGCCGCGGCATCGCCGCAGAGATTTTTTGAAAGTAGCAGGCGGCGCGTTTGCCGCCGGGGCATTTGCCGCGTTGCCGTATCGCGCGCGCGCGGCGGATCAAGTCAATATCGGCGCGCTCTATCCGGTCACCGGGAGCATGGCGCAGATCGGCCAGGGCTGCGTCAACGCGGCCAAGCTCGCGGTACAGATGATCAACGATGCCGGTGGCATAAAATCGCTCGGCGGCGCCAAGCTGAACCTGATCGTTTCCGACGTGCAGAGCGATCCGACCGTGACGCGCACGGAAACCGACCGCTTGATCAATGGCTATCAGCTCGCGGCCATTCACGGCTGCTTCGCCAGCGCGCTGACCTTGATCGCCAGCGAAGTCGCCGAGCGCGCCAAAGTGCCGCTCTTGACCGGATCGAGCTCCGATCAGCTCAATCAGAACCGCCATTATACCTTCACCCCGTTCGCGCGCGCGTCGCAATTCGCGCAAGCCCAATTGCAGATGGCGAAGCTCATAAGCGACAAGCCGAAAGTGGCGGTGGTGTTCGAGAACACCGCCTTCGGCACTTCGACATCGAACGGCCTGAAAGAGAAGGCGCCGGGCGAAGGCGTCGAAATCGTGCTGTTCGAGCCGTATTCGGCGAGCTTTGCCGATGCCGGTCCGCTGATCAACAAGGTCAAGGCCTCCGGCGCCGATATGCTGTTCTCGGTGTCTTATCTGAACGATCTCATTCTGATCGTGCGCGCGATCAAACAGACGGGCCTCAAGATCGCGCTCAATGGCGGCTCGGGCGGCTTCGTCATCCCGGATTTCTACAAGAGCGTCGGCCCGCTCACCGAGGGCCTGCTCGGCGTCGCGCATTGGAATCACGATTGCAATGCCGACGCCCAGAAGGTGAACGAGGTCTACAAGAAAGCCAACGGCGAGTTCCTGTTCGAATATGCCGGCGGCTTGGTGGCGCAGACCTTCATGATCGCGGACGCGCTCGAGCGGGCGGCGTCGACCGATCCGCAGAAGGTGCGCGACGCGATCGCGGCGCTCGACGTCTCGTCGGGCTATGCGGCGATGGGTCCAGGCGGCAAGGTGAAGTTCGGTCCCGACGGCAAGAACATCTACGCCCATCCGGTCGGCGTGCAGTGGCAAAACGGCGATCTGGCGAGCGTGTTTCCCAAGGACGATGCGCGCGCGTCTCTCATGAAGTCCTAGAACGTCGTTAGAGGCTCGATGCTTGCAACTCTGACCCAGGCCGTCATCAACGGCCTGCTCATCGGCGGCATTTATGCGCTGGTGAGCATCGGCGTGACGCTGATCTTCGGCGTCGTGAAAATCGTGAACTTCGCCCAGGGCGAGTTCATGATGCTTGGCATGTATATCAGCTTCTTCCTGGCGACCTATTTCGGCATCGATCCGCTCCTGTCGCTTGCCGTATCGATGCCGGTGATGTTTCTGGTCGGCGTGGCGTTGCAGCATTTTTTGATCCGCAGGGTGCTGGGGCTCGGCGACATGCCGCAAATCTTCCTCACCTTTGCGCTGTCACTGTTTCTCATGAATGTCGCGCTGCTGTTGTTTACGGCGAATTACCGCACGGTGGAGACGCCTTACTCGGACAGCGCGCTTTATCTCGGCCCGCTTTATTTCCCGGTCGCCAAGCTCATCGCTTTCGTACTGGCGATGGCGCTGAGCGGCGTGCTTTGGCTGTTCCTGCACGCGACGGATCTGGGCAAGGCGATGCGGGCCGCGGCGCAGAAGCCCGAAGTCGCGATGCTGATGGGCATCAATCCGGATCGCGTTTTCTGCGTCGCGGTCGGGATCTCGCTGGCGCTGGCCGGCGCTGCCGGTTCGTTGCTCATGCCGTTTTATCCGGCGTCGCCGATGGCCGGACAGACATTCGTTCTGATGGCGTTCGTCGCCGTGGTGCTGGGCACGCTGGGCAATGTCAAAGGCGCGCTGATCGCCAGCCTGATGATGGGCGTTGCCGAATCGCTCGGCGTTCAATTCGTCGGCGCCGATTCGGGATTGATCGTGGTCTTCCTGATGCTGCTCCTGACGCTCGCGTTGCGGCCGACCGGTTTGGCCGGCGGAGCCATGCGATGAGAGGGATGCGATGAAGGGGCGGTTGCGGAATGCGAGCGTGTTGTGGCTCGGCCTCTTGGCGGCGATTGTCCTTCTGCTGCCGCTCGTCGTGACCAGCAGGTTCGCCATCGACATTTTCATCCGGGTGCTGCTGTTCGCCTTCATCGGCGTCGCCTGGAACCTGATGGGCGGCTATGCCAAGCAGCTCTCGCTTGGGCACGCCGCTTATTTCGGGCTGGGCGCCTATACCTCAACGATCCTGGAAATAAATTTCGGCATCTCGCCGTGGATCGGCATGTTCGCCGGCGGCGTCGTCGCGATGCTGGCGAGCTTGCCGATCGGCGCGCTGTGCTTTCGGCTGCGCGGACCGTATTTCGCCATCGCCACCATAGCGACAGCACAAGTCCTGATGCTGCTGTTTCTGAAATTCCGCGATTTTGCCTGGGGCGCCGAGGGCACCACGATCCCCAATCTTGGCAGCGATCCGCTGATGATGCAGTTCGACGCCAAGGCGGCGTATTATTACATCGCGCTCGCTTTGCTCACGGCCGGCCTCGTCATCACGCACCGGATCGAGCGCTCTTGGATGGGCTATTATCTGGTCGCGATCGGCGAGGACGAGGACGCCGCTGAAGCGATCGGCGTCAACGTGCAAAAGATCAAGCGCGACGTCTACCTGATCAGCGCGTTCCTCACCGCGCTCGCCGGCACTTTCTACATCCAATACATCTACTTCATCGATCCGAATACCGCGTTCAGCTTCAACATTTCGGTCGAGGCGGCGCTGGTCTCGATCGTCGGCGGCATCGGCACGCTGTGGGGCCCGGTGATCGGCACCGCGCTGCTCGAAGGAACGTCCGCGCTCCTGCAAAGCTGGCTTGGCAGTTCGCTCGGCGGCGTGCAGCTCACGGTTTATAGCCTCATCCTCATTGCTGTGATCCTGTGGCGGCCCACCGGGCTGCTCGGGCTTTTCACCGATAGCTATGCCCGCATCGTTCACAGAAAGCCGGTCGGCGCCCGGCAGGCGGTGGTCGATGGCTGAGGCCTTGGTCATCCGCAACATCAGCAAGCGGTTCGGCGGACTGCGCGCGGTCCAGGATGTCAGCTTTTCCGTGAATGCCAACGAGACCGTGGCGCTGATCGGGCCGAACGGCGCCGGCAAGACGACAAGCTTCAATCTCATCACCGGCTTTCATCGGCCGGATTCGGGCTCGATCACCGCGTTCGGCCGCGAGCTCGTCGGCTTGCGGCCCTACGACATCTGCGCGCATGGTCTGGCGCGGACGTTTCAAGTGGCGCGGCCCTTCGGCGGCATGACGGTGCTCGCGAATGTGATGACCGGCGCATTCCTGCGCGACAAGAAGCCTGAAATCGCCCGCGCGCGGGCCCGCGAAGCGATCGAATTCGTCGGCCTGTCGGCCAAGGAACATACGCCGGCGCGCGATTTGACCACGATCGATCAGCGGCGGCTCGAAATGGCGCGCGCGCTTGCGACCGAGCCGCGGCTATTGTTGCTCGATGAGGTCATGGCCGGGCTTAATCCGGCCGAGATCGATCAAGCCGTCGCGCTGGTCGGCAAGCTCGCGCAGCGCGGATTGACCATCATCATCGTCGAGCATGTGATGCGCGCCATCATGGCGGTGGCGCGGCATATCGTTGTCCTCGATCACGGGCAGAAGATCGCCGAGGGTTCGCCCAAGGAGGTCGTCGCCAATCCGGAAGTGGTCCGCGCCTATCTGGGCTCGGGCTATGCGGGGGCTGCCGCGCACGGAGCGATGACGTGCTGACACTCTCCGGAGTAAGCGCGAACTACGGGTCCGTCCCGGCCGTTTCCGGCATCAGCATCGAGGTCGGCGAAGGCGAGGCCGTCGGTTTGCTGGGCGCGAACGGCGCCGGCAAGAGCACCACCTTGCGCGCGATTTCCGGCCTCGTGCGCTTGACCTCCGGCAGAGTGAACTTTCTAGGCCAGGATATTTCGGCGCTGCCGCCCTACAAAGTGACCGAACTCGGCATCGCCCATGTTCCGGAAGGCCGCCAGGTCTTTCCCGAAATGACCGTGCAGGAAAACCTCGAGATCGGCGCCTATGTCCCGAGCGCCAAGGCCGATCGCAGCCGCACACTCGAACTTGTCTTCGGCATTTTCCCCGTATTGGCCGAGCGCCGGCGGCAGTTTGCCGGAACCATGAGCGGCGGTGAGCAACAGATGCTCGCGGTCGGCCGCGGCTTGATGCTCAAGCCGCGGCTCCTCATGCTCGACGAGCCATCGCTCGGCCTCGCGCCGGTGATGACCGACGTCACCTTCGAAAAGATCAAGGAGATCCATGCCATGGGCACGGCGATCCTGTTGGTCGAACAGAATGTCAGCCGGGCGCTGACACTGGTCGAGCGCGCTTATGTGCTCGAGAGCGGCCGGGTGATCATGGGCGGGGCGAGCGCCGAACTTGCCAACAACAAGCAAGTGCAGACGGCGTATCTGGGGATTTAGCGCCCCCTCGACGGATTGCCGTTTTCAGTCCAGTCTCCGGCGAGCCAAAAGTGAAGCGCCGGCCGGTGTTCCGGGGGCGGTGAGCCATGAAGCCTCCGGTATTCGACTATATCGCTGCGACCAGTATCGACATGGCCGCCGCGGCCTTGGCCGAAGCCGGAGGCGATGCGAAAATCCTCGCCGGCGGGCAGAGCCTCGTGCCCATGCTCAATTTCCGCTTGCTGCGGCCTTCCATTCTGGTCGACATCAACCGCATTCCGGGTCTCGGCTTTATCGAAGAGACGGCGGACAGCATTCGCATCGGCGCGCTGACGCGGCATTTTCATCTCGAAACTTCGCCGCTTATCGCCCGGCATTTTGCGGTTCTGTCGTGCGCGATGACGTATGTGGCGCATCTGGCGATCCGTAATCGCGGCACCATCGGCGGCAGCCTGTCGCATGCCGACCCGGCGGCTGAACTGCCGATGATGGCGTTGTTGCTCGACGCCGAGCTTTCGGTCGTCTCGGCGTCTGGCGCGCGCGTTATCGCGGCGCGAGATTTTTTTCTCGACACCATGACGGTTGCTCTCGACGGCACGGAACTCCTCACCGAGATCGCGCTGCCGAAGCTGCCGCCGCAAACCGGGTGGGGCTTTGAGGAAGTCGCCCGGCGTCACGGCGATTTCGCGCTCGCCGCGGTGGCGACGACGCTCACACTGTCCGGCGGCAATATCGCGCAAGCCCGCATCGCTTTGACCGGCGTCGGGCCGACCGCGTTGCGCGCCGCGGAAGCCGAGCTGCTCCTGCTCGGGCAGGCGCTCGACGAGAGTCTGACCAGGCGCGCGATCGAAGCCGTGCGCGAGACCATTGCGCCCGAGACCGACCTACACGCCTCGTCCGATTATCGGCGTCATCTAGCCGGCGTGCTCACCGGCCGCGCGCTTGCCGCCGCATGGGACCGTGCCGCCGAGGGCGCGGAATGAACAGGACACGCGATATCACTGTGACGGTGAACGGCACCGCCTACGAGGCCGCGGTCGAGCCGCGGCTTCTGCTGGCCGATTTTCTCCGTCACACGCTCGGCCTCACCGGCACCCATGTCGGCTGCGAGCACGGCGTCTGTGGCGCTTGCACGGTCCTGGTCGATGGCGACAGCGCGCGCTCGTGCCTGATGCTTGCGGTGCAGGCCGACGGCCGCAACGTCGAGACGGTCGAAAGTCTCGGCCGCATCGGGCGGCTGAATGAGTTGCAGAAATCGTTTCACGAGCATCACGCCTTGCAGTGCGGCTTCTGCACGCCCGGCATGTTGATGACCGCGACCGATCTGTTGCGGAAATATCCGCTCGGCACCGACGACGATATCCGCAAAGGCCTGTCGGGCAATCTCTGCCGCTGCACCGGTTACGAGCACATCGTCAAGGCGATCCGCGCAGTCGTCGGCAAAGCCGGAGCCGGCCGATGAAAATGCATCTTCTCTCCGGCGGCCGCCTGCGCATGCGCAAGAGCATCTTTCAGCCCGACGCGGACAAAAGCGAAACCATCGAATTGTCGGTGTGCTGCGCGCTCATTCGCCATGCCCAAGGCAACGTGCTGCTCGACACCGGCTGCCACCCGACGGTTGCCGTAGAGCCGGAAGCCCGCTGGGGCGGGCTGGCGCGGCTGATGACGCCGATCATGCAGCCCGGCGATAATGTCGTGAACGCGCTCGCCGGCATCGGGCTTGCCTGCGACGACATCGACGTCGTGGTTTGCTCGCATCTTCATCCCGATCATTGCGGCTGCAACACTTTTTTCAAGCGCGCGACCTTCATCATTCACCGCAAGGAGGTCGAAGCGGCGCGCGCCCAGGGCGCGGAAGCGCAGGGCTATCTCGCCGCCGAATGGGAGCAGGGCGCGCCGACCGACATGATCGACGGCGAACGTGACGTGTTCGGCGACGGCCGCATTGTGCTTGTGCCGCTGCCGGGCCACACGCCGGGCACGACCGGCGCCCTGATCAAGCTCGACCGATCCGGCGCATTCTTTCTCGCGTCGGACACAGTCTCGCTGCGCTCTACGCTCGACACCGGCGTCGTGCCGAAAAACACCTGGAATGCCGATGCGCTTGTGAAGTCGCTGATCGAGGTGAAACACATCGAGGCAGGCGGGGCAAAAATCCTCTGCAGCCATGATGTCGCGCAATGGGCGGCGTTGCGCAAAGGTGCCGACGCCTATGAATGACACGCCTGAAATCCACGTCCGACCGAAAATCATCGGCGCGCGCATCAAGCGCACCGAGGATCCGCGGCTGTTGACCGGGCTCGGCGCCTATGCCGACGATCGCCAGGTGACGCGCGTGCTGCATGTCGCGTTCCGCCGCAGCGATCAGTCGCATGCGCGCATCCGCGCCATCGATTGCGCGGCGGCGCGCCAGGCGCCGGGCGTTATTGCCGTGTTCACCGCGGAGGACTTGACCAATCAGGTCAAGCCGCTGGTCGCAAGCTCGCGTATGAAGAATTATTACGCCACGCCGATTTTGCCGCTGGCCCGCGGCAAGGTGCGCTATGTCGGCGAGCCGGTGGTCGGCATCATCGCGCAGAATCGCTATCAGGCCGAGGACGCGCTCGAACTCGTTATCATCGACTACGAGCCGCTGCCGTTTGTGGTTGATCCGGAGCAGGCGGTGCTCTCCGGCGCGCCGCTGTTGCACGACGAAGCCGGCACCAATGTACTGGTCAGCCGCGAATTCAAGCGCGGCGACGTGGAAGCGGCCTTTGCGTCGGCGCCGGTTCGCGTCGGCGGCCGTTTCCGCATGCACCGCAAGACGCCGGTTGCGATCGAGCCGCGCGCCTGCGTCGCCGAATATGACGCCGGACGCGAAGCGCTGACGCTTTATTCCGCGACGCAAGTGCCTGGCATCGTGCGCGATGCGGTATCGGCGGCGCTCGACATTCCGGGTCATCAGGTCCGCGTCGTCGCGCAGGATGTCGGCGGTGGCTTCGGCGGCAAGGGCTCGCTCTATCCGGAGGAAGTCTTTGTCTGCGCCGCGGCGCGGCACCTGTCGCGGTCGATCAAATGGACCTCGGACCGCATGGAAGATCTTCTGTCCAGCAGTCAGGGTTTCGACGAGATCGTCGATGCCGAAATGGCGCTTGACGCCGACGGCCGTATTACCGCGCTTCGCGCCGAGGTCATCGGCGATGTCGGCGCCTATTCGATTTATCCATGGACGGCGGCGCTCGAGCCGATCCAGGTCGTCAGCTTTCTTCCCGGACCTTATCGCATTGCCAATTATCAAGGCCGCGTACGCGGCGCCGCGACGTCGAAAGCTCCGCTCGGTCCCTATCGCGGCGTCGGCCGGCCGATCTCGACCTTTGTGATGGAGCGGCTCATGGATATGGCCGCAAGGAAGATCGGCGCGGACGCGAAGGACATTCGCCTGCGCAATCTCGTCAGCGCCAACGAGCTGCCCTATAAGGTCGCCTCCGGCATCGTCTGGGACAAATCCGGCTTTCAGGAATGTCTCAACGCCGCTTGCGACGCGATCCAGTACGACGATCTGCGCGCCGCGCAGCAACGCGCGCGCGCCGCCGGCCGCTGGAGCGGCATCGGCATAGCCTGTTATGCCGAACTGACCGGCATCGGCTCGCGTATTTCGGTGGCGCCCGGCATGCCGATCAATACCGGCACCGAGACGGCGATCGTGCGCATCGATTCAACGGGCGCGGTGACGGCCGCCTTCGGCATCGCTTCCCACGGCCAGGGTCTCGAAACCACTCTCGCCCAGATCGTCGCCGAACATCTCGGCGTCCGCATCGAGGATATCCGCATCGTGCAAGGCGATAGCTCAGCCGTCGCCGGCGGCACCGGCACCTATGCGAGCCGCAGCCTGGTGCTGGCGGGCGGGGCTGCGACCTTGGCGGCGCAAGCGGTGCGCGAAAAGGTGCTCAACGCCGCCTCGCATCTTCTTGAAGCCGCGGCCGTCGATCTTGTCGCCGAACACGGAAAAATCTCGGTGGCCGGCACCGACCGCGTCATCACGTTCCGTGACGTGGCGCGCGCCGTCTATTCGGAGATCGGGCGCCTGCCAGCGGACGCCAGAGACGAACTCGCGGCGACCAAGACTTACGATCCGGTGTTCGGCACCACGACCTCCGCGACGCACGTCGCCGCCGTCGAGATCGATCCGGGAACTTATGAAATCCGCATCGATCACTTCGCGGTGGCTGAGGATTGCGGCAAGATCGTCAACCCTCTGATTGTCGATGGACAGGTTCAGGGCGGTGTCGCCCAAGGCATCGGCGCGGCGCTCTACGAAGAAGTCATTTACGACGCGCAGGGCCAGATGCACACCGCGAGCCTAGTCGATTATCTGGTGCCGTCGGCCTGCGAAATTCCGCCGCTGAAGCTGGTTCATCTCGAGAGCTATTCGCCGACGACGCTCGGCGGTTTCCGCGGCATGGGGGAGGGCGGCACGATCGGCGCGCCGGCCGCGATCGCGAACGCGATCGCGGATGCGCTGTCACCGCTCGGCATCGAGATCAACGAGCTGCCGGCGACGCCGGAACGCCTTTACCGCCTGATCGAGGCGGCGCGCGCCAAAAGCAAAGCTTGAACAGGTTAACGAGGCAAGAGCGACTATGGATTTAGGCTTGAAAGGCAAGATCGCCTTGGTGACCGGCGCCGCGAGCGGCGTTGGCCGCGAAATCGCGCTGAGCCTCGCGGCGGAAGGCGCCAGCGTCGCCGTCAATTATCGCAGTTCGGGCGCGGAAGCCGAGGCCGTTGTCGGCGAGATCAAGGCCAAAGGCGGCAATGCCAAAGCCTTTCAGGCCGACGTGGCGAATTTCGCCGCCGTGCAGGCGATGACCGACGCCATCGTCAAGGATTTTGGCGGCCTCAATATCCTCATCAACAATGCCGGCCTGGCCAAGCGCCAGCGCTTTGTCGAGACCACGCCCGAGGATTGGCATGCACAGATCGACGCTTCGCTCTATGGCGCGATCCATTGCTGCCACGCCGCGGCGCCGCATCTCGAAGCCGGGAAAGACGGCCGCATCGTCAGCGTCATCGGCGATTCGTCGCGCGTCGGCGAATCCGGGCTCTCGATCGTCGCCGCGGCCCGTGCCGGCGTCATCGGCCTGATGAAATCCTTGGCGCGCGAATTCGGCCGCTCCGGCACCACCGCGAACACGGTGTCGCTCGGGCTCGTCGAAACCGCGCACGACAAAGACTGGGTCGATGCCAACCGGGAAAAACTGGTGAAATTTTATCCGGTGCGCCGCCTCGGTCTGCCGGGCGACGTGGCGCCGATGGTCGCGATGCTCGCTTCGCCGCATAGCGGCTGGATCACCGGCCAGGTCCTGAGCATCAGCGGCGGCTACAGCATGGTGTGATGGAGGATTGCCATGCTGCACACCGATCTGATCGCGCCCATTCCCGAATTGTTGCGCCGGCATGCTTCCGCACGCGGCGGCAAATGCGCCTTTCGCGACGCGCAGTCGTCGGTGACCTATGCGCAATTGCTCGATCGCACCGGCAATCTCGCCGGCCATCTCGCCGACAGCGGCATTGCGGCAAACCACACGGTCGCGATCATGCTGCCGAATTCGGTTGAATGGGTCGAAAGCTGCATCGGCATCGCGCGCTCAGGCGCGGTCAGCGTGCCAATCAGCTATGACGCGACCGAAGCCGAAATCGCCTATCGGCTCACCGATGCCGATTGCAAGGCGGTGATCACAACGGCCGAGCGTGGCGACCTGTTTGCCCGCCTGAAAGGGTCGGCGCCAAAGCTCGAGACCATCATCGTGACGAACCGCGGTGCTTGCGGTGCCGAGGCCTTGCGCTATGCCACGCTCACAAGCACGCGGCCGCAATCGCCGCCGCGCGATCCGGCGACGCTGCACGACACGGCGTTCATTCTCTACACATCGGGCACCACCGGCCGCGCCAAAGGTGTGCAGCTCACGGTGCACGGCATGTTGTGGGTGACGGCGGCGTGCTGGGCGCCAATCACGGGCTTGAGCGAGCGCGACACGGTGCTGTCGCCGCTGCCGCTGTTTCATTCCTATGCGCTTAATCTGTCGGTGCTGAGTATTCTCGCGTGTGGCGCGAGCGAATACATCATGGAGAGATTCTCGACCAGCGAGGCGGTGCGCCTCCTCAAAACCGGAGAATTCACTTATTTTCCCGGCGTGCCGACGATGTTTCATTATCTCCTGCAGGCAACGCGCGGCGAGGCGAATGTCCGCTTCCCCAATCTCCGGCTCTGCGCCTCGGCCGGCGCCATCATGCCGGCGACGCTCAATCGCGAATTCGAAAGCCATCTCGACGTGCCGCTGCTCGACGGTTATGGCATCACCGAAACTTCGACCATGGTTACGATGAACTGGCCGACCGGCACCCGTGTCATGGGCTCATGCGGCATTCCGGTGCCGGGGCTCGCGGTGCGCATCGTCGATCTGAAAGGCGAGGATGTCGCACCCCGTCAAGAAGGCGAGCTGATCGTTCACGGCCCCAATGTCATGCCCGGCTATCACAACAAGCCCGAGGAAACGCGAAATGCGTTGCGAAACGGCTGGTATCATACCGGCGATCTGGCGAAGAGCGACGAGAATGGATTTCTCACCATCACCGGCCGGCTCAAGGAACTGATCATCCGCGGCGGCCAGAACATCGCGCCGGCCGAGATCGAGGAAGTCGTCAACACGTTCGAGGCGGTGCTCGACTGCGCGGTGGTCGGCGTGCCGCACGAGCATCTCGGCGAGGTTCCGGCGCTGTTCGTCGTGCCGCGCCCCGGCAAAACGCTCGAAAGCGAAGCGCTGCTCGCCCATTGCCGGGTCAAACTATCAGCGTACAAGGTGCCGCATATGGTGCAGTCTATCGCCGAAATCCCTCGCACCGGATCGGGCAAGATCATACGTTACAAGCTGCGGGAATTGATCAAGGCGTGATGATCGCGGAGGCCAAGTCATGCAAAGTGTCATGCAACAAATGATGCAAGACGTCGAGACGTTGTGGGCCGACTTCGCGACTCCGATCCGCACCGCGGAGGATTACATCGCCTCGCTGCGCGGCCGGGACATGAATGTCTACTTTATGGGCGAACGGGTGCCGGAGCCGGTCGACAATTCGGTGATCCGGCCGTCGATCAACGCCATGGCGGAGACCTTCCGGCTGGCGACCGAGCAGCCGAATGTCGCCACGGTGCACTCCGGCATCAGCGACCGTCAGATCAATCGCTTTCTCCATGTGCCCATCGCGCCGGCCGAGCTTGTCGGCAAGCATGAAATGCAGCGCGAGCTCGGCCGGCGCACCGGCACCTGTTTTCAGCGCTGCGTCGGGCTCGACGCCATCAGCTCGTGCCATTCCGTGACCTTCGACATCGACGGCAAGAACGGCACCGATTATCATCGGCGCTTCCTCGCTTTCCTCAAGCGCGCGCAGGCGGCGAATATCGTCATCGGCGGCGCCATGACCGACCCCAAGGGCGACCGCTCGAAGCCGCCGCATCAGCAAAGCGACAAGGATCTGTTCCTGCATGTGACGCGGCGCGACGACAAAGGCATTTATGTCTCGGGCGCCAAGATGCATCAGACCGGCGCGGTCAATTCGCACTGGCTCATCTTCATGCCGACCATGCGGATGACCGAGAACGACCGCGCCTGGTCGGTCGTCGGCGCAGTGCGGGTCGACGCGCCTGGGCTCACTTATATTGTAGGCCGCCAGACCAACGACACCCGCATCGTAGACGGCGGCGCGCTGGATGCCGGCAACGCGCTATTCGCCGGCCAAGAGTCGCTGATCGTGTTCGACGACGTATTCGTGCCGCATGAGCACGTCTTCATGGACGGCGAGTGGGCCTATGCGTCATCGTTGGTCGAGCGCTTCACCACCTATCACCGCAGTTCTTATGTCTGCAAAACCGGGCTCGGCGACGTGCTGATCGGCGCCGCGGCGACGGCGGCCGAGCACAACGGCGTGGAGGGGGTTTCCCATATCAAGGATAAACTTGTGGAGATGACGCATCTCAACGAGACCATCTATTCGAGCTGCATGGCGGGCGCACACCAAGCGAAGCCGGTGGCGTCGGGCGCCTATATCAACGACGAGATGCTCTCGAATGTCGCCAAGCATAATGTCACGCGTTTCCCCTATGAGATCGCGCGGCTTGCCCAGGACATCGCCGGCGGCTTGGTCGTCACCATGCCGTCCGAGAAGGATTTGCAGAACAACGAAGTCGGCCCGCTGATCCGCAAATTTTTGCAAGGACGCGACGGCGTCGATGTGGTCGACCGCATGCGGATGCTGCGCTTGATCGAGAACATGACGATCGGCCGCAATGCCGTCGGCTATCTCACCGAGAGCCTGCACGGGGCCGGCTCGCCGCAGGCGCAGCGCATTCAGATCGCGCGCGGCATGAAAATCGAGGAGAAGAAAGCGCGGGCCCGGAATCTGGCTGGCATCAGCAAGTCACCGAGCGGACCGAACTAGGGTCCGGCTTCCTGTCCGCCGTTACTTGGCCGCAGCAACTTCCTTGCGATGCAGCAGTTTCCAATTAGGCCTGACGAAATGGCAAGTGTAGCCCGCGGGATACCGCTCCAGATAATCCTGGTGCTCAGGTTCGGCCTCCCAGAACGGACCGACCGGCGCCACCTCCGTCACCACCTTGCCCGGCCAAAGTTTTGACGCCTCGACATCCGCGATCGTGTCTTCGGCAACGCGCTTCTGTTCGGGGCTGGTGTAGTAGATTGCCGAGCGATAGCTCGTCCCCATGTCGTTACCTTGCCGGTTGCGCGTAGTCGGATCGTGGATCTGGAAGAAGAATTCGAGCAGCGTCCGGTAGCTGGTCTTGGTCGGATCGAACACGATCTCGATCGCTTCCGCGTGCGTGCCATGATTGCGGTAGGTCCCGTTCGGCACGTCGCCACCGCTATAGCCGACGCGGGTCGAGATCACGCCGGGCTGGCGGCGGATCAAATCCTGCATGCCCCAAAAACAGCCGCCTGCGAGAACCGCGCGTTCCGTTGCTGATGTCATGTGCGTACCCTATCCAAAACTGTCGTGGGTGAAGGCGCCAAAACTGCCACTCTATATAGGCATCCGCAACGGCTTTGGAACGCGGTGAAGTTCGCACGGCATCAAGCCCGCGTGAGGTGGTCGTGCCCGAACGCGTGCGGCGGGAGCATGGTCGGCCAGCCGGTGTCGCCGGCGACTGGTCTCGGTCGGCCGGAATCCGACGATAGCTTCCGCGTATCGAAATAATGCTGTCTTTGTATTTCCGCGCCGCCGGCCGGTCTGTCAGTCTAGGCTTCGGGCGGACGCGGACCCGATTGCGACGGCAAACGAAATCCTCGCGGCTCCGCCCGCCGATCGTGACTGCACTTGGTGACTTTGTACCGCAGCACGCGAAGTAGAGACACATACTCGCGGCGCTTCTGGGAACGTTTCTGAAACTGCCGGATGTGGGACCGCCAGGGGCGCAGTCAAGGACGCAGCCATGACGAATGCGGTGAAATTCGATCGCGCAGCCCTCGGGCAAGTCGTTCTGGTGCTCCAAGGCGGCGGGGCGCTCGGTGCTTATCAGATCGGCGTCTATCAGGCCCTCAGCGAGGCCGGCATTGAACCGGACTGGGTGATCGGCACCTCGATCGGAGCCATCAATGCCTGCCTCATTGCCGGCAATCCGCCGGAGCGACGCTTGGCGCGCCTTGAAGAATTCTGGAGCCGGGTGACGCATCCGCGGCTGGCGCAACTCGCTGCGGCTATGCCCCTTGTCGGGCCGTGGGCCGCAAACATGATGACGATCTCGGCCGGTCTTGGCGGATTCTTCGAGCCCAATCCTCTGGCGGCGTTCGGCCTGGTTCCGCTGGGCTCGGAGCGCGCCGGTTATTACTCGACAAAGCCGCTCGAGCGCACGCTCGACGAACTGACCGATCCGGTCCAATTGAACAAAGGATCGCCGCGTCTGACGGTCGGCGCAGCCAAGGTGCAGACCGGCGAAATGCAATATTTCGACAGTCGCGAAACGCCATTGACGATCCGGCATGTACTGGCCTCAGGCGCGCTGCCGCCGGCATTTCCGGCCGTGCGGATTGACGGCGATCTCTATTGGGACGGCGGCGTTCTCTCCAACACGCCGGTCGAAGCCGTATTCGACGACTATCCGCGGCGGAGCGGCATCGTGTTCGCCGTTCACCTGTGGGCGCCGAGTGGACCCGAACCGGATTCGATCTGGAAGGTTCTTTCTCGTCAAAAAGACCTGCAATATTCAAGCCGTGCCACCAGTCACATTGCGCGTCAGAAACAATTACACAAGCTGCGTCACGTCGTCCGCGAGCTCGCAGCGAAATTGCCACTCGACATCGCGCAGTCGCCGGAGGCGATGGACCTTGCCGGCTATGGCTGCGTGACGCGGATGCATGTCGTCCGCCTGCTGGCGCCGCGGCTCGTCGGCGAAGATCATTCCAAGGACATCGATTTCAGCCGGAACGGCATTCAACATCGCTGGCGCGCCGGATACGACGATACCACGCGCGTGCTGATGCAGGCGCCGTGGGCAGGCAAATTCGATCCGCTGGAGGGCTTCATCCTCCATCAGGCCGAGGACGGACAAATGAAATTCGAGGGCTGAAGGTCTCAGCGGCTGGATGCTTTCGGCAATACGGCGAGCGCTGCGTCCACCATGCCCTGATAGCCGGTGCAGCGGCACAGATTGCCCGACAGCGCGCGGCGCACCTCGGCTTCGCCGATAGGGTCGTTGCCGCATTCGCGTTGCAGTTCGAGGAGCGTCATCACCACGCCCGGCGTGCAATAGCCGCATTGCAGGCCGTGGTGGCGCGACAGCGCCGCCTGAATGGGGTGCAGCGTGCCGTCGGGTAAAGCGACGCTCTCGATCGTATCGACCCGGCGGCCGTCGGCTTGCACCGCCAGCATCAAGCAGGAACGCGCGGTGGCGTCGTCGACCAGCACCGTGCAGGCGCCGCAGACGCCGTGCTCGCAGCCGATATGGGTGCCGGTCAGCCCGAGGTCTTGCCGCAAGAAGTCGGCCAGGTGCAGGCGCGAATCCACCGTGCGCTGGTACGCCTTGCCGTTCACGGTGACGGAAATCTCGTGCGTGCTCATGCGCGCACCCGTTGAATGGCTTTTCTCAGCGCCCGTTGCGTGAGATGCCCGGCAAGCTCCTGACGGTATTCGGCAGGATTGGCATCGTCGCCTTCCGCCGGCAGCGCGGCCGCGGTGGCGGCGACCCTTTCGATCAGATCGGCGCCGGGGCGTTGGCGCTTGAGCATTTCTTCCACTCCGGTCAGCCGGATCGGAACTGCGGCAATGCCGCCGGCAGCAACGCGCGCATCTGAGATAACGTCGTCTTCGTTCATCGCGATCACTGCCGCGACGGAGACGATGGCAAAGTCGGCGGGACGCACGGCGTATTCCTCAAACGCCGACCCGGCCCGTTCCGGCCGTGACCCTAAATATGGCCCGAAATCGATCGCGATAACGATTTCGTTCGGCCCAAGGCTCGATGTCAGATAACCCGCCGCAAAATCCGCAAATGGAATTTTGCGCCGGCCGTTCTTGCTCGCGACCGTCATGACGGCGTCCAAGGCACAGGCCGTGACCGGCAATTCCGCCGCAGGATCGAGATGACAGATGCTGCCGCCTATGGTGCCGCGGTTGCGCGTCTGCTGATGGCCGACATGGAAGAGCGCGTCGATCAGCAGCGGGCAGCGCTCGCGCACCAGCGCGCTGCGCTCGATACTGCGCTGCGTCGTCATGGCGCCGACCTTCAGGCCCTCGGGCGTATCTACGACAAAGGCGAGTTCCGGAATGCGGCCGAGATCGATCAAGTGCCCGGGCTGCACCACCCGGTAATTCATCATCGGCATTAGCGACTGGCCGCCGGCCAGCACGCGCGCATTGTCGAGCGTCGCCATGAGATCGAGCGCCTCGTCGAGTGTCTTTGGCGCGTGATAGGTGAATGCCGAGGGTTTCATACCGGCTTGCCGGATTTTTGCGCGGCGCGAATGATCGCGCGCAGTCGTGATGGCAGTATCGGCAGTTCGGTGATGCGCAGATCGAGCGGGCGCAGCGCATCTTCGATAGCGGACACGATCACGCTCGGCGCGCCGATCGTGCCACTTTCCGCCGCGCCCTTGACGCCGAGCGGGTTGAGCGGGGAGGGCGACTCCATGTGATGAATGTCGATGCGCGGCACCACGTCCGCCGTCGGCAGCAAATAATCGGCGAGCGTTCCGGTCAGCGGCTGGCCGGTGTCGTCAAACCGCATCAGTTCGAACAAGGTGGCGCCGATGCCGTGGACGACGCCGCCGCAGACCTGGCCCTCGACCATCATCGGGTTGATCATGCGGCCGCAATCGTGGACTACGGTGTAGCGGAGGATTTTGACCGCGCCCGAGATCGGGTCGACCTCGGCTTCGGCGATGTGGGTGCCATTAGTATATGTCATGCCCGTCGGCTGATAATCGACGGCCGAAGCGAGCCCGGGATTGATATTGCCGGGAAGTGCAAAGCCCGGTAGCCCGCCAAGCGCGCGCGCGATCTCGGCGAGGCTTTTATTGAGCTTCGGCACGCCTGCGACGCGGACGTCGCCGTCTTTTAGCTCCAAATCGTCCGGCGCGACTTCGAGCATCTCCGCCGCTGCGGCCTTAGCCTTTTCGGCAACGCTTTGCGCGGCCAAATAGGCCGCGTTGCCGGCCGTAACCGCTTGGCGGCTGGCAAAGGCGCCTAGTCCCAAAGGCGTCGCCGCGGTGTCGCCGTCGACGACGTGAATGCGATCTGCGGCAACGCCGAGCACGCTTGCTGCAAGCTGCGCCAGCATGGTCTTGGTGCCCTGGCCTTGCGCGGTCGCTCCGGTCGAAACGACGATTTGCCCCGACGGGCCGATGCGAATGGCGGTGCTTTCGAACGGGCCGCGGCCGGTGCCTTCGACATAATTGGCAAGCCCGATGCCGAGCATGCGGCCGTCCCGCAGCGCCGCCGCGCGGCGCTGCGGGAACGTGTCCCATTCCGCGGCCTTGAGTGCGCGGCGCTGACATTCCGGATAATCGCCGCTGTCGTAAGTCATGACGCTGCCGTCGCGCTGCTTGATC
The DNA here is from genome assembly GCA_035642635.1 of Xanthobacteraceae bacterium. GTDB lineage: Bacteria > Pseudomonadota > Alphaproteobacteria > Rhizobiales > Xanthobacteraceae > BOG-931. The sequence continues at coordinate 3,058 of DASQRX010000051.1, read as the reverse complement.
GGCGTCGCGTAAGGCATTTTTTCCGGAAGGATCTGATTGCGCCGCCGCACCTCGTCGCGCGTGAGATTCAGGGTTTTCGCGATGCGGTCGAGGATGCGCTCCATCACGAATGTGCCTTGCGGGCGGCCGGCGCCGCGCGTCGGCGCGACCGGCACCATATTGGTGAGGCACAGCGAGACCACGAGATGGAGCGCCGGCAATACATAGGGCCCGATCATGTTGGTCACGCCGTTATAGGGCAGCGCCACCCCATAGGGCACGTTGGCGCCGTGATCGTGATAGAGCCGCCCGCGAATGCCGCCGAGCTTGCCGTCGGCGTCGAAGGCGACTTCAACATCCCAAATCTGCCGGCGCTCCTGCACCGTGGCGGTAAAACTCTCGAGGCGATCTTCGCACCATTTGATCGGGCGGCGCAGCAATAGCGCCGCCGCCGGTATGGCGATCTCTTCCGGATGAAATACCGCTTTGGGACCGAATCCGCCGCCGACGTCCGGCACTATGACGCGAACCTGATGTTCCAAAAGTCCGAGCGTCTGCACCATCACGGTCTTGGCGCGATGCGGGGTCTGCGTGCCGTCCCACACCGTGAGCAAGTCTTCGCCGGCATCGTAGCGCGCGATGACGCCGCGCGGCTCGATCGAGAAGCCGCCGCCTTTGTCCATGCGGAATTGTTCGGCAAAACAATGCGCCGCAGTCGCGAAGATGCGGTCCACATCGCCGTATTTGACGATGTGCTCTGCCGTCAGGTTGTCGGGGCAGTCGAGCCGCGCACGCGGTGCTCCCGGCGCGAGGCCCTGGCGCGGATCGGTAACGGCGGGCAATTCATCGTAGTCGATCTCGATCAATGCCGCGGCATCTTCCGCGGTGCGGCGATGATCGGCGATGACGAGCGCGATCGGCTCGCCGACATAACAGACTTCGTCGCCGGCAAGGCAGCTCGGCTCGGCGTCGAACTTGACGGCTGCCGCCGGCAGCGCCAGCGGAATGCGGTCGCAGGTCAGAAGCGGCCGCAGGTCGGCATATAATAAGACAGCGTGGACGCTGGGCAGCGCCCTGGCGGCCGCACTATCGACGTGCCCGATCCGAGCATGCGCCGAGCGGCTCCGCGCAAAGACCGCATGCAGCATGTCGGGTAATACAATGTCATCGACATAACGCCCTTCGCCGCGCAACAGGCGCGCGTCTTCGACGCGGGGGACTGAGCGCCCGATCAGCTCGCCCAAAGGTTCGGTCCCCAATGTCTCGCCCGACATCTTCCGTTTCTCAGCCTTGCGCCTTTGCGCGCCGCCTGCCCATTACCGGACACAAGCAGTTTTGGATAGCCTTGCGACGATGCTCACAGCCGGCTTTTCGCTTCACGGGCGTCGAAAGCGCGATTCGAGGCGAGGTTGTGGCCCGCTGATGTGCCAATCCAAAAAGCAGGACAGACTGCCGTCGTGAACATCGCTCGGGCTGTCACTTTGCTTGCGGCGATAGGCGAAAGTGGGCATTGTCAGTTCAATCGCACCGTCGAAGTCCGCTTTCGACGAGATGCCAAAAAGGATTTGAAGAATAAGGGAGTGCACGGGTTGGACGCGCAGACCGATCGAATCCGCCTCTCGGCGGATGTAGGGGGCACCTTCACCGACATTGCCGCGTTCAACGAGAGGACCGGCGAATTCAGCCTCGGTAAGACACTCACCACACCGGCGCGTCTGGTTGACGGCATTGCGACCGGCGTGACCAAAGCGGGCACGACATTCGCGGATGCGCGGCTGTTCCTGCACGGCACCACCATCGCCATCAATACGATATTAGAGCGCACTGGAGCGAAGTGTGCGCTGCTCACGACGCAAGGCTTTCGCGACATTTACGAGATCGGCCGCGTCAACCGGCCGGAATCCTACAATCTGTTTTTCCAGAAGCATCAGCCGCTGATCGAGCGGGCGCTGCGTTTTGAAATCCGCGAGCGGATCGACGCGCAGGGCAATGTGCTGATCAAGCTCGACGAAGATCAAGTCCGCCGCATCGCCGATGATCTGGTGCGGTCCGGCATCGACGCCATCGCCATCCTGTTTCTGCACTCCTATCGCAACCCGGTGCACGAGCGGCGCGTGAAGGAGATCGTGCAGCAGGCTCATCCGGGCCTGTTCGTCTCGGCGTCGCACGAATTGTCGCAGGAATATCGCGAGTTCGAGCGCTCCTCGACGGTCGCCGCCAATGCCTATGTGGGGCCGCGGGTGCAGGACTATCTTTCCGTAATGAACACGCATCTCGGCGAGGCGAGTTTCGACGGTACGTTCCTGATCGTGCAATCGAGCGGTGGCCTGTTCGACATCGACGAGGCGCGCGATTCCTGCATCCGCATGTTGGAATCAGGACCCGCCGCCGGCGTGATCGGCACCAAGATTCTGTGCGACAGCATGGGCTTCGGCAACGCCATCGCCTTCGACATGGGCGGCACCACGGCGAAGGCCGGCGTCATTCACAACGGTCACGTGCTGATGACGGGCGGCGCGCTGGTCGGCGGCTATGCCACGGGGCTTCCGGTGCAGATGCCGATGATCGACATTCAAGAGGTCGGCACCGGCGGCGGCAGCATTGCGCGCTCAGGTCTTGCCGGCGCGATGCGGGTGGGACCGGAAAGCGCGGGCGCGGTGCCGGGGCCGGTGTGCTACGGGCTCGGCGGCGAAGAGCCGACCATCACCGACGCCAATCTCGTGCTCGGACGGCTGGCAGCCGATCGCTTTCTCGGCGGCGAGATGAAGCTCGACGTCGAAGGCGCGAAGCGGGCCTTGAACGACAGGATCGCAAAGCCGCTCGGCCTTACGCTCACCGAAGCAGCCGAAGGCATTTTGCGCATCGCCACGACAAAAATGTCCCACGTGGTGCGCTGGGTGACGACCGAGCGCGGCCTCGATGCCGCGGACTTTGCCCTGGTCGCCTATGGGGGCGCTGGTCCCCTGCACGCCGCCATGGTGGCGCGCGAATTGGGCATCGGCAAAGTCATTATTCCCCGCGCTCCGGGGCACTTCTCCGCCTATGGCATGCTGATGGCCGATCTGCGCCGCGACTTCGT
>DASQRX010000050.1:0-13185 GCA_035642635.1 Xanthobacteraceae bacterium | reverse complement strand
GGCGATCAATTCCTCAAAGCACTCCTCGCGGCCGATGCCGGATTGCTTGAAACCGCCGAACGGCGCGCCGAGAAAATGCTTTGAGACTTCGTTGATCCAGACGAAGCCCGACTGCACGGCACCTGCGGTGCGGTGCGCGGTCGACAGATCGTTGGTCCAGATCGAGGCGGTGAGGCCATATTCGACGGCGTTCACTTCGGCGAGCATTTCGGCTTCCTTGCTCCATTTGAAGATGGCGAGCACCGGTCCGAAGATCTCTTCGCGGGCGATGCGCATATGGGGCTGCACATCGGCAAACACCGTCGGCTCGATGAAGAAGCCCTTGGCGAGCGCCGGATCGGACGGTCGGCCGCCGCCACAGAGCAGCCGTCCGCCTTCCTGCTTGGCGCTGTCGATGAAGCCCAGGATGCGCTCATACTGCGTCTTGGAAATGATCGAGCCCATCGTGGTGGCCGGATCGGTGGCGACGCCGGGCTTGTAGTGGGTAATCTTCGCCTTCACCTTGGCGAGCACGGCGTCATAGATTTTTTCGTGAATGAAAGCGCGGCTGGTCGAGCCGCAGGACTGCCCGCACCAGGTGAAGTTCATGCCGCCGATGACGCCGTCGGCGACCTCGTCGGGATCGGCGTCGGGGAAGGCGATCAAGGCGTTCTTGCCGCCGAGTTCCAGCATTACGGCTTTGAGCGTGTCGGCGGCCGCCTTCATCACCGCGCGTCCGGTCGGCACCGAGCCGATCAGCGCAATCATGGCGACGTCTGGGTGCGAAGCAAGAGAGGAGCCCGCCTCTCGGCCGCCGGGGACGAGATTGAACACGCCGGGCGGCAGGATGTCGCCGATCAGCTCGGCGAGGCGCAGCGAGGACAGCGGCGCCTGTTCCGGCGGCTTCATCACCACGGTATTGCCGGCGGCGAGCGGGGCCGCGGCCTTGCCGGCGCAGAACATGAAGGGGTGGTTGAACGGAATGATGCGGCCGACCACGCCGCGCGGCTCGCGGACCGAGAAATTCACTACGCCCGGTCCCATCGGAATCGACGCGCCCTTCATCTCGGTGACGAGGCCGGCATAGAACTCGATCTGCGCCGCAGCGATGGTGGCGTCCTTGACCATCTCGGCGAACGGATTGCCGCAATCGGCGGCGTCGATCAGCGCCAGTTCCTCGGCATGGTCGCGCAGCACGTTGGCGATGCGTTTGAGGAGCCGCGCGCGCTCGAGCGGCGGGGTGTCGCGCCAGGCCGGGAAGGCGGCCTTGGCCGAGGCGACGGCGGCATCGATATCGGCCGCGCCGCAATCTGCGACCGGACCGAGCGATTCACCGGTGCCGGGATTGATGGCGTCGGCATAGCTGTTGGATTTCGCTCTGTGCCACTTGCCGCCGTAAAAGGCGTCGCGATGTTCGGGCAAAATTAACGGTTGCGCTGTGAGCGACTTGGGTGGCACTGCGGTGTTCATATTGTTCTCCTTGCGGAAAGCGCTTATAGCAAAAACTTATGGGTCCGGGCGCAATTTTGATTGGCTGTCCCGCTGCTCCCCGACGACAATCGACTGCAATAAAGCGTCCGCTAGTCGTGACGCCAATGCCGCCGGCCAGAGCGCCTGCGGAAAAATAAAAATGTTGTCCGGGGAGGCGCAAATTTTTCGTCGGTCACCTCTGGTGAATGTCGCGAGCTGGCTCCGCTGCGCTGCGGCGAGCCTGGCGCTTGCCGCGGCAGTGGGTTTGGGCGGTAGCGCCCAAGGGGCCAGCGATTACCCGCATCAACCGGTCCGGGTGTTCCTGCCTTACGGGCCCGGCGGCGCCGGCGATCTGACAGCTCGGCTGCTCGCGGAGCAGCTCAGCCAAGATTTGAAGCAGCCCTTCATCATCGAGAACAGGCCGGGTGCCGGAGGCATCGCTGCCTCGCGGGCGGTGTTGGATGCTCCCGCCGATGGCTATACGCTCGGCATAATGGGGAATGGACAGGCGATCAGCACAAGCTTGTTCCAGAACCTGCCTTACGACGTGCTTAAGGACTTCGCGCAAATCTCCGTTGTCGCGAACTTCGAGATGCTGTTGGCGGTTCCGCCAACTTCGCCTTACAAGTCGGTGAAAGATCTGATCGAAGCGGCGCGCAATACGCCGGGCAAGCTCAACCTCGGAGCAATCAACCCCGGCAGCACGCAAAATCTGTCGGCGCACTTGTTCCAGCAGGTCAGCGGCGCGAAATTCACGATCGTGACCTATCGCACCACGCCGGATTTGGTCACCGAACTGCTGCGCGGCGATGTCGATCTCGGGTTCGATTATTTTGCCGGCTTTGGCACCACGATCGGTCCGGGTAAACTTCACATCATCGCCACGTCGGGGGAGGAGCGCGATCCGTTGCTCAAAGACGTACCGACGGCAAAAGAAAGCGGGCTCGCGGAATATGTGATGACGAGCTGGAACGGTGTGGAGGCGCGGGCGGGCGTTCCCGCCGAAGTCGTAACCACGCTCAATTCCGCGATCAAGAAAGCAGTTGCGGCGCCGGATCTTCAGGAAAAGGCGCGCCGGCTCGGGCTCGATGCGCGCGCCAGCACGCCCGAAGAAATGCGTGACCGAATGGCTGCGGACATAGCCAAGTGGCGCGGCGTCATCGAGAAGGCAGGAATCCCCAAACAGTAGACGGTTCGCCGCGCCGCGATCGAACCGGCGCGGGATCGAACTACATTCGCACATAATTGGAGTGGGAAATGGCCGAGCAGCCACGGTTGAAAATGGCGATCGCAGATTACGGACACACGCGCGCCTTGAAGTCCGGGACGGTGCCGATCAAAGGCGTCGATGCCGATTTCGTTCAGGTCGTGCCGATCATCGCCGCCTTCCGGCGCATGGTGCGCGACCTCGAATTCGACGTCTGCGAGATGGCACCGACGACCTACATGATCGCGCGGGCGCGGGGCGCGCCTTACATTGCGCTTCCGATCTTCCTGATGCGCCGCTTCCATCACGGCGGTTTTGTCGTTCGCCCCGATGCCAATATCAGGACGCCCAAGGATCTCGAAGGCAAGAAGGTGGGCGTTCGCGCCTATTCGGTGACCACCGGTGTCTGGACCCGCGGCATCTTCGTCAATGAATATGGTCTCGACTCTTCCAAAGTGACGTGGGTCGTGGATGACGAAGAGCATGTCGCGACGCTGAAACTGCCGCCGAATGTGGTCCATGCAGGTCCGGGAAAATCGCTGCAGAGCATGATGGCGTCGGGCGAGATCCAGGCTGGCTTCACCGGCCCGGCCGGCGTCGGCCGGGCTGGTCCGCCAATCGGCAACTGGGACATGAACGCGCCGACTGGCGGCGAGTCCGGCACCTATCCGGAGCTCCTCGCCAATGTCGAGCAGGTCGAAGCGGACTGGTATCGCCGATCTGGCATCCTGCCGATTCACGGTCTGATCGTCATCAAGGACGAGCACCTCAAGAAATATCCGTGGCTCGCGCGGTCGCTGATGGACGCGTTCGTGGCTTCGAAGAAGCCCTATCTCGACGCACTCAAAGCCGGCAAGGACGACAGCGTCGAGGACAAGCGCTACCGCAAATTCTTGGCGCTGATGAACGATCCATTGCCCTACGGGATTTCCGCAAATCAGGCCAGCATCGAAGCCTTGGTCACCTATGGTTTGCAGCAGGATCTGATCCCGTCGCGGCCTCAACTCGATCAGGTCTTCGTCCAAATCGACCCCTAATCCCGCTCCCATTCAAGGAACAAGCATGTCAGAAATCATCGACATCCATCCCCATATCGTCTCGCCGGATACGCAGCGCTATCCGCTCGCGCCGCTCGGCGGCAAACAGTCCACCTGGTCGAGCGAACGGCCGACGACCTACCAGACACTTCTGCAGGCCATGGACGAGGCCGGCGTCGCCAAGGCCGCGATCGTGCATTCCTCGACGGCCTACGGATATGACAACAGCTATGTGGCCGATGCCGTCCTCGCTGTGCCGGCGCGATTCACCGGCGTCTATTCGATCGACGCTATGGCCCCGGACGCGGTGAAGACGTTCGACTATTGGCTCGGCCGCGGCTGCACCGGCATGCGGCTGTTCACGACCGGAAGCACCTTGCCGGATCAGGCGACCTGGTTCGCCGATCCGAAGACCTATCCATTCTGGGAGCACGCGGCGGCGAAAAACATCCCGGTCTGTATGCAGATGAAGCAGGAAGGGATTCCGTTGCTGCGTCAGATCATGGACAAGTTTCCGAAGGTGATCATTATCCTCGACCACCTGTCGCGTGCCCCATTCGAAGATGGGTCGCCTTACAGTCAGGCAGCCGACTTCTTCGCGCTCGCCAAATACAAGCAAGTCTATTTGAAGATCTCGCCGATCAATGTGACGCCAAAATTCTGGGGCAAGGGCACACCCGAAACGTTCTTCGGCAAATTGATCGAGACCTTCGGCGCTTCGCGGATCGCCTGGGGCTCGAATTTTCCAAATTCGGTCGGGACGCTGGCGGAAATTCTCGGCGCAGCGAAAACGGCGTTTTCCTTCGCCAAGGGCTCCGATCAAGAATGGATCTTCGGCAAGACCGCGCAAACACTCTATCCGACGCTGGCCGGTCGGTAAGGGGGGTCCCATGACAGCGGCGTCGAAAGTCACTCTCCACACAATGCTGGGCAACTATCCGAATGTCGCGTCGCTCAAAAGCGGGGCCGTGCATTCCGATCTCGTTGACTTCGATTTCACTGAAGTCAAGGTCGCAAAGTCGCAGCACGTCTGCTAAGTGCCACGAGCAGACATCGGGCGGCCTCCAAGCAGCCTGAAACACGTCGCAGACCCACGGTTTGAGCTGTGATATCCTTTCCATGTTGCGGCGAGGGTGAAAACGCGTGCCGGACTCAGAGGCGTTCGACTTCATCATCGTGGGGGCCGGCAGCGCTGGGTGCGTTCTAGCCAATCGGCTCACTGCGTCCGGCCGACATCGCGTGCTTCTGTTGGAGGCGGGGCCCGGCAACCTGCACCCCTGGCTTCATATTCCGCTCGGCTTTGGCAGGCTTTTCAGCGATCGCCGGTTCAATTGGTGCTACGCGACCGAGCCGCAACCCGGATGCCACAACCGTGAGGTCATCGCGCCGCGCGGCAAGGTTCTCGGCGGCTCCAGTTCGATCAATGGGCTGATCTATATCCGCGGGCAGCCGGAGGACTTCAACCATTGGCGGCAACTGGGCAATGCAGGCTGGAGCTTCGACGACGTATTGCCGTATTTCCTCAAGGGAGAAGACAACGAGCGCGGTGCTGATGAATTTCATGGTGCTGGCGGACCGCTCGCGGTCTCGGATTTGCGCGACCGTCATCCGCTCGCCGAAGCTTATGTCGAGGCGGCGCTGCAATGCGGCTACCCGCGCAACGACGATTTCAACGGAGCGGTGCAAGAAGGCGCGGGTTATTACCAAACCACGATGCGCAAGGGCGTGCGCTCCTCGACTGCGGCGGGCTATCTCAAGCAGGCGCGGCCGCGCGCCAATCTCAAGGTGGTTTCGGAAGCCCTCGCCACGCGCATTGTCTTCGACGGCCGGCGCGCGACTGCTGTGGAGTATCTCGCCGGCAACGACAAGCGTAGCGCCCGCGCCGACGCCGAAGTGATCGTCGCTTCGGGCGCCTTCAATTCACCACAACTGTTACAGCTTTCGGGAATCGGACCGGCGCCACTGCTTCAATCCTTCGGCATTCCGGTGGTCGCCGATGCGCCGGGCGTCGGCGACGATCTCAACGATCATTTTTCCGGCCGCATCCGCTTGCGTTGCAAGGAACCGATCACGCTTAACGATGCGGTGCGCAGCTGGAGCGGAAAGCTCGCGCACGGCCTGCACTATATTCTGACGCGCCGCGGTTATCTTGCCGTGCCGGCGGTTTCTGCGGCATGTTTCGTGCGCGCGCATCCCGCGTCCGAAACGCCCGACTCGCAATGTTCGATTTCCCTGTTCTCGGCCGGGACCATTGGTGGAGAATTGGATCCGTTCCCGGGCGTGACCGGCAATTGTGTGTTGCTGCGGCCGGAGAGCCGCGGCTACGTGCGCATCAAATCCGCCGATCCGTGCGCGGCGCCCGCGATCAACCCGAACTACTTGGCAACACAGAAGGATTGCGAAACCATCGTGGCCGGCGTCGCGGCGATGCGCCGCATTTTTCAGGCGCCCGCCATGGCGCGCCACATCGCCGAGGAGATCGAGCCTGGACAGCAATGCGATAACGATGATGAATTGCTCGATTTCATCCGCCGCCGCGGCTCCACCACCTATCATCCCGTGGGTACCTGCCGTATGGGCCAGGATCAGAAGGCCGTGGTCGATGAGCGGCTGCGCGTGCGCGGTTTCACGGGTCTGCGCGTGGTCGATGCCTCGATCATGCCGGCGGTTGTTTCCGGCAATACCAACGCAGCCACGATCATGATCGGCGAGAAGGGCACCGACATGATCCTTGAAGACGCAAAGGCCGCGGCCTGATCGCCTTCAGGATTTGTCCATTGCATTGTCGGCGACGAGCTCCGCGCCGTTGATATAACTCGCCGCATCCGAGACGGCAAAGACGATGAGATTGGCGATCTCCTCGGGCGCGCCCCAGCGCGTATCGCGCATGCCCTGATTGCTCGACCACAGCGATCGCTCGCGCGCGGCGTCCTCGAGACTGAGCTGGCGCTTGGCAAGTTCCCGTTCCCATTTGGCAAAGCGCTCCGGCGTATTGATGAAGCCCGGTATCACGCAGTTGACGCGGATGTTATGCGGCGCGAGCTCGTTGGCGAGCACCTTGGAGAACCGGATCTCGGCCGATTTCGCCGGTCCAGTGCAGGACGACAGGAACGGCGGGTTCAGCGTCATGATCCCGGTCTGGCCGCTCACATTGACGATCCGGCCGTCGCCCTGAGCGATCATCATCGGCACGATCCGCTGACAGATGCGGAATTGCGCGAAGAAATTGATCGCCATGCCGTCGACGAGTTCCTCATCGGTCACTTCGAGAAAGGGCTTGTAGGTGCCTGTGCCGGCATTGTTGACGAGGATGTCGATGCGGCCAAGTTTCTCGCTGACGATGCGCGGAATTTTTTCGATCTGTTCAACTTTGGTCACGTCCAGCGAGTGCGTCTCGATCTTCGCCTGAGTGGTCTGCATGATGTCGCGTGCCGCATTGGCGAGCTCCGACTCCCGTCGTGCGCAGATGAGAACTTTCACGCCCTCCCGCGCAAGCGCGCGTGCGGTCTCAAGGCCAATTCCCTTGCTCCCGCCGGTAACAAGCGCCGTCTTGCCTGCAAGCCCGAGTTCCATCGCCCTGGCTCCTTTGAAAAATTCGATCGCCCGAGACCCGGAAGTCGCATGCGATCGAAACGACAATCAGGCTGTATGGGTCGGCTAACCAGTTTGAAGAAAATCTGACACCCGAGAGGAAGCCACCAGGGACGCTTTTCGGATAGTCGAGCCGAGGGTATAGTGTGTGGTAGAAGTTCAAGAAACTCAACGAACTTTGGGAGTGATTTAACGCAAGCTTTGGGAGGAAATCAAAATGTCGATGACTCGTCGTCAAGCGCTGGCGTCCGCCAGCGCCGCCGTCGTTGCAGGCGGCTTAGCCAAGCCCGCGATCGCCGCGAGTGATCCGATCCGGGTCGGCTATCTGCCGGCTCTTACCGGTCCCTCATCGGCCACCGGGATAGGGATCAATCGCGGAATCCAATTGGCGGTGCAGGAGATCAACGCGGCCGGCGGCATCAACGGGCGGCAGATCGAACTGATCACTCGCGATACCCAAAGCGACCCGACCAAAGCCGTGAACGGAGCGGCGGAACTGAGCCGCGGGCAGCAGGTGAGCGTCATCTTCGGTCCGGTCAATTCCGGCGAATCGCTTGCGGTCGTGCCGTTGCTCGCACGCACGAACACGCCGCAGGTCCATCCCTGCTGGGTCGACGCCCTGACCGACCCGCAGAAATATCCGATGTGCTTCCGCAACGCGCCCACCAACCAGCAGATCGGCGGCGCCGCCAACCGTTATGTGGTGGAAGTGCTCAACCGTAAAAAGGTCGCGGTGATCAGCGATACCACCGGCTATGGCACCGCATCGGTCAACGCCTATGTCCCGATGCTTCAGGCCAAAGGCGCCCAAGTGGTCTATCAGGGCAACGTCGACGCCGCCAATCCGGACCTCAAGCCCGAGCTTCTGCGCATGCAGTCCGCGGGAGCGGAAGTAATCACGCCCTGGAGCGTGAATGCCGGCTTCCTTTCCCGCATTATCAACACTCGCGGCGATATGGGATGGGACGTGCCGATCGTCGGCCAGACCACGCTCGGCTCGGGTCAAACCAAGGCTTTGCTGGAGAAACCCGAATACTGGGCGAAGGTCTATCCGAACAATTTCCGCAATGTCTGCTATGCCCCGGGCGGCAAGCTCCCGGATCGCACCAACGCGTTCCTCGATCGCTTGAAGAGCGCCAAGATCGACATGGGCGATACGCTCCTGTGGTGGATCGCGCTCGGCTATGACAGTCCGAGGTTGATCGCCGAAGCGATGAAGAATGTCGGCACCGAACCGGAGCAGGTCGTCGGCTATCTCAACAAGCTGAAGGGATTCCCGGGAGTTTACGGCGACATCACCTTTACCCCGGATCAGCACAATGGCTACCCGGACGAGGAAGTGGTGATGGTCGAGGCTAATTCGCTCAAGGACGGTGCGTTCAACCTGGCTCCCGGCTACGGCGCTTAGCCGATGGTCGAATCGATCGTCTCGACTGGAATGGCGATCGGCTGCATCTACGCACTGATCGGCATCACCTATAACGTGATGTTTACCGCCTCGCGCGTGTTCAGCTTCACCGCGGGCACGCTCGGGATGCTGGGCGGGGTATTGGGCTCGCTGTTCATCGCCCGCATGGGCATGCCGGTGGCGGCCGGCTTCCTCCTCGTGCTTGCCGCCGGCGCGGTTTTCGGCATCGTCACCGAGATCGTCGCCGTGCGGCCGGTACTCAAGAGCCTGGACCAGCATCTCTACGTGCTGTCGACGCTGGCGTTGGCGCTGATAGTCCAGCAGTTCACCGCGATCGAGTGGGGCACGGAGGCGCGGCCGTTTCCGCGCCTCTTCGATATCCCCCGCGGCGGTTTCGATCAGCAGTTCTGGCTGCCGATCCTCGCCTGCGTGGTGGTGATCGTCGGTCTGGAATTGCTCTATCGCCATACGCTTGTCGGCCGCGCCTTTCTGGCGATTTCCGAGGACAACTATGCGGCGCGCGCGCTCGGCCTACCGGAACGGAGTTTGCGCATGGCGAGCTACGCGCTCGCCGGCGCGATCGGCGCGTTGGCGGGCTTTGCCGGCGGCGAAATGCTGCTTGCCTTCTTTGGCAATGCGCCGATCTTGACCTTTTACGGCTTCGTTCCGGTCGCGCTGGGCGGGATGGGCAGCAACCGCGGCGCTGTCGTCGCCGGGATTTTGCTCGGGCTGTTTCAGCAAGCCGCAAATTTTCTGGTGGGCGGCATCTTCGCGTCGGTGGCGGTATTCACCGTGTTCATTATTGTCCTGCTGGCGCGTCCCGAGGGGCTCGCTGGTGCGTCCCTGCAACGCCGCGTTTGATGGATACGGCAGCACAATTGCGTCGGAGCCGCACGAAAGTGCCAGGTTCCGCGGGCACTTTTGGTGCGGCGCTGCCTTTTCTGGTGTTGCTGGTTGTTGGCATCACGTTCCCGCTATTCGGCGGCGGCTATTGGGGTGTGATCGCGACGCGCGCCTGCGTCTATTGGGTGCTGGTGTCCGGCCTTAATCTCGTCGTCGGCTTCGCCGGCCAGATCGCAATCGGCTGGGTCGCGCTGCTGACGCTCGGGGCGTACACCACGAGCGTGCTCGCAGCCGGCAACGTGATGCCGGCGTTGTCGCCCTATCTGGCGCTGGCAATTGCGGCCGTGGTTGGCGCTATCTTCGGCTTGCTCATTGGCCTGCCGGCGCTGCGGCTGCGCACCTTCTACTTCGCCATCACGACGCTCGGCTTCGCCACCATCGTCACCCAGGTGGCGCTGGCTTGGCAGAGTGTCACCGGCGGCGGGGTGGGCGTTCCCGGACCGATCTTCCCGGAACCCTTTTCCTCCCAGTGGGGACTTTATTATTTCTGTTTCGGGCTGGCGGCGCTCTGCACCTGGATGACGGCGAATGTAGCGCATAGCCGCTTTGGCCGCGCGCTCACCGCGATTCGCGATGCGGAGGTCGCGGCGGAAGCAAGCGGCATCTCAAAGCCGGCTTTGCTGGCGCTTGTCTTCTTGTTCAGCGGTGCCGTCGCTGCGGTCGCGGGCGGACTATTCGCGACACTGCAATCCTATATCACGCCCGATGCATTTACCCTCGACTTGTCGGTCCTGTTCTTCATCGCCATCCTGATCGGGGGGCGCGGCTCCATTCTCGGGCCGCTGCTCGGCACAATTCTCTTGACCGTCCTGCCGGAATTCGCCGCGCCATTGGTCGCGTGGTCCACTTTTCTCTACGCGGTGTTGCTGCTCGTCATCGTACTTGCGATGCCGGGCGGAATTGCCGAGATCCTGGATTTCCAAAGCCGCCGCCCCCTCGAAAGCGGCCGAGAAATCGTTCCGCGGCCGGACTTGCTCAAGCAACTGCTTGGTGCGGCGCCCAATGCCGGCGCCTTGACGCTGGAACAGGTGGCGCTGAGCTTCGGCGGAGTGCGTGCGATCGATGGTCTCGACCTCGAGATCCGGCCGAGCCAAGTGCATGGATTGATCGGTCCCAACGGTAGCGGCAAGACGACGACGCTGAACGTCATCTCCGGTTACTACGTGCAGCAGCGCGGCGCGGTGAGGCTCAATGGAACGGCCCTGCCAGCATTGGCGCGCCACCGGCGCGCACATATGCGGATCGCGCGGACGTTTCAGACGCCGCGTATTGTCGGCTCCGCGTCGGTGCTCGAGAACGTTATGATCGGCGGCAGCATCGACGGCGAGGGCACGTTCGTCGAGTCGTTGCTGTCGCTGCCGCGTCATCGGCGCGACGAAGCCATGCTGCGCGATAGCGCCATATTGGCGCTGGCTGCGGTCGGATTGGAGCGGCTCGCGCCGGTGCGAGCCGACCGGCTGCAACACAGCGAGTTGCGCTTCACGGAGATCGCTCGCGCGTTGATGCTGCGTCCGGCTTTCCTGCTGCTCGACGAGCCGGCGGCCGGACTCTCGGCCGAGGAAATCAGGCGGCTTGGCGCGCTGCTGCTCGCGATCGCCGGGGCCGGCACCGGCGTGCTTTTGGTTGAGCATCATGCCGATCTGATCTTCGATATCTGCCACCACGTCACTGTGCTCAATCTCGGCAAGAAGCTCGCGGCTGGGACGCCTGCCGAAATCCGCTCGCATCGGGAGGTGGTCAATGCCTATCTCGGCGGCTGAACCGCTGCTGAATGTCGCTGGGCTTTCCTCCGGCTACGGCAAGATCGGCGTGCTGCGTGGCATCGACTTGACGGTGGGCGCAGGCGAGGTGGTGGCGCTGCTTGGCCCAAACGGCGCCGGCAAAACCACGCTGTTGCGCGCGGTGTCGGGGTTGCTCCCCTGGTCGGGAAGCGTGCGTTTCGCCGGTCGTGATCTCGCCGACGCCAGTCCGCGCGACACCGTTAAGGCGGGGCTCGTCCATGTCATCGAGGGCCACCGCGTGTTTACGCAGCTTGCGGTGCTCGACAACTTGTTGCTGGCGGCCTACGACCTGCCGCGCGGCGAGCGCGCCGCGCGCATCGAGGAGGTGCTTGAGCTCTTCCCAGAAATCGCCGCCAAGCAACACGAACGCGCGGCTTCGCTTTCCGGCGGTCAGCAACAGATCCTGGCGGTGGCGCAGGGTCTGATCCGGCGGCCGCAGCTCCTCATGCTGGACGAGCCTTCCGCCGGCCTGTCGCCGGTATTGGTGGATCGCGTGCTCGTGGTGGTGCGGCGGCTGCGCGAGGCGGGGGTCGCAGTGCTCTTGGTCGAGCAATTGATCGAGAAAGCGTTGGCGCTTGCCGATCGCGTTTATGCGCTCGCACGTGGGTCGATCGTGCTGGAAGCAAAAACCGGCGAGGCCGATCTGCCGCTCCGGCTCGAGCGCGCCTATTTGGCGACCGCCGGGCGCATTTCTTAATGCAGCCAATTTTTGCAACCTGTCTCGTGAAATCGGCCGTCGAAAGGCTTCCCAATGGATCTCGGTTTGAAAGACTGCAAGGCGTTTATTGCCGGCGCCAGCAAGGGACTTGGCAAGGCCTGCGCCAAAGCACTGGCCGACGAAGGCGCTCGGGTCTTCATTTGTTCCCGCAACACGGAGGAGCTTAAGCGAGCGGCGGCGGAATTCGGCGCCGCCGGTTATTCGGCAGCCGACGTTTCGCGGCCCGCGGAGGTGAAGCGCGTTGTGGCCGAGGCCATTGCCGCATTGGGAGGTCTCGATTGCCTCGTCACCAATGCGGGCGGTCCGCCGACCGCTCCCTTCGAGAAGGCCGGCGATGGCGATTGGGATATTGCCTACCAGCTCAATTTGATGAGCGCCGTTCGCCTCATACGTGAGGCATTACCGGCGCTGAAAGTTTCGGGGCGTGGCCGTATCGTCAACCTGACCGGCTACGGCGTGAAGGAGCCGATGACCGATCTCGTTGTGTCGGATTCGGTTCGCGCCGGCGTCACGGTCATGGCCAAAACCATTGCGTCGGATCTCGCGCCGTACGGCATTACCGTCAACAATATCGCGCCCGGTCCCATCATGACCGATCGCCTCACCGAAATACTTTCCGCTCGGGCGAAGAGTTTGGGCCTAATGCCCGACGAGCAATTCAAGCGCTTCGCCGAAACCATTCCAGTGCGCCGCATGGGACAGCCGAACGAAATCGGCGATCTCTGCGCCTATCTCTGTTCGTCGCAAGCTGGCTACCTCACCGGCCAGACGATCGTCGTCGATGGCGGCGTCAACCGCTCGATCTAGAATCTACGCCAGAACATCGCCGAGGCAACGTTGTCGGCTACTGACTGCGTCGTCGGCCAGCCGCGCTGCTAATTTTCGAGATTTTTGATGATGGCAACGAGCGCTTTGCGAAACTCCGCAATTTGCTTCCGGGTCAAGCCGGCGACCGCGATGGTGTTGACGGCGACGGCGAGCGGCACCAGCTCGGCTTCGAGGGCCCGGCCCGCGGGCGTCAGGAAAATATAGATATTCTTGCGATTGTGCGGCTTCTGTCGGCGAACGACGTAACCGAGCTTCTCCATGGC
>DASQRX010000049.1:0-6072 GCA_035642635.1 Xanthobacteraceae bacterium | reverse complement strand
GTGACATAGGCTTGGTGATGCCTGCCGTGATGGAAGTCCATCGTTCGCTCCGAGATATGCGGCTCGAGCGCGTTCTTCGGGTAGGGCAGGGCGGGCAGTTCGAAAGCCATGGCGACCTCTCCGGGGTTATGGTGAGCGTTGAGTTTTGCGGGGATTAATTAACAGGGAAACGTCGGCAGGGGAAAGCTGTTCCCCTGCGCTCGGTCGCCTTTCTCCTGTGGCTGCTCTGGTTCGCCGTCACGATCATGACCGCTTCCAGACCGCGTTGTTCGTGCCGTCCGGTCGTCGCGAATCACTGTTCGCGCTGTATGCGTTCAATTACGAGGTTGCCCGGGTTCGCGAAACCGTCAGTGAGCCGGTGCTCGGCCAAATTCGCTTGCAATGGTGGCGCGAGAGTATTGCCGCCGCGTTCGAGGGCGGTCCGGTCCGCCACCACATCGTTGTCGAGGCGCTGACTGCCGCGATCCGGGCCTGTGATTTGACCCGCGCCCATTTCGAGCGGCTGGTCGACGCGCGTGAACAAGATCTCGATGAAGCCCCCTCGGCCAGCTTCGCCGTCCTGCAAGACTATGCCGAAGCGACTTCGGCGAGGCTGGTCTATCTTGCTCTGGAAAGCCTTGGCGTCCGTGACCCTAGCGCCGAAAAAGCCGGGTTTCATATCGGTATCGCCTATGCGCTCGCCGGATTCTTACGCGCGATGCCGTTCCAGGCGCGGGCGGGCCGCTTGATCGTCCCGGCCGACATCGCCGCGCAAACCGCTCTCGATGCAGCGGACTATCTCGCCCTGCGTAGCACCCGAGCGTTGCGCGCGGCGGCGGCTGAAATCGCTGCCGCGGCTTCCCGGCACCTCGCCTCGGCACGCATCCTCCGCCACTCGATAGCGCGTCGCGCACTTCCCGCATTGTTGCCGGCGATCGTCGCGGAACGCTCGCTGACGCGCTTACAACAGGCCGGTTACGACCCGTTTGACCCGGCACTCACGACGCCGGACACGATGCAGAGCTGGCGGCTGGCGATCGCCTCGTTCCGCAACCGATACTGAAAACACATCTGGACGCGAGCGGACGAGTGCCCGCTGCCGGTACTTGGAATCAGGCTAAAAGCCGATACGACCGCCGGTCGCCGCAGCGCCTTCAAGGGCAGCAGGTGCCGCCGGCATCAACGCGCCTTGACCGCGGCGAGGTCCACCCGGGATCGAAGTCTTGGTCAGATAAGCCCGCGTAACCTCGGCGAGAAAGCCGATCGCCAATCCGCTAACCAGCCCCTGCGCCGCATCGAATACTATTGGCGGGAGCGGCTGCGGCTCGTTATTCAAAGCCGATATTAAGAACGAGGCAAATCCGGCGATTACTGCCAGCGTTATCGATGTAGTCGCCAGGAACCTTACGAAGCTCGGCCATTGGAACGTGTTCCGCTTGAGCCACCCGCAGGCAAGCAATGCGCCGACCGCAGGCGATATCGAGCGAAACGTGCTGAAATTAACCAGCTTGTCGAGGCCCTGAGGAGCGAGAATTGGGAACAGCATGATCGACAACACCAGCAAGCTCGATAGATAAGCGCAAACGCCGATCGGAAAAAACGCGGTGAAACTGCCGGCCCACTGCGGATTATCCCGCCAATATCCCTGATGTTCCCGCCTCCGATACAAGGTGATTGCCGTGAAAGCTGCCGTCCCATACGAGGAAACCAAGTAGAAGGTCGATAGGCAAATCAATAAGAAGCTCGGCGGCACTAGCTCCTGGAAGCCGAGCGCGGCAAGCGTGCTATTGCCGATTATCAGGACAAAGAAAAGCAGGCCGAACACCATCAGTATCGGCACCAGCGTCGGTATGCTCGCGGGTATCTCGGCGAACCCCATTTCCCGCATTTCGGTCGGGAGGTCGCGCACCTCAAAGGCCATGATGGTGCACGCCGCAAGCAGATAGGCGCGCAATAGCAGCTGTTGGAGTTGCGTTTCGAGATCGGCTCGTTCTTCGTCGTTCAATGTGGCGTCTTGAAGTTTGCCGTCCATGTCCCGCAATACAGACGAAGAGACTTGCACTTCCTTCTGAATAGGGATGCGCTGGCCCGCATCGAGCGGACGACCCGAGCGCGGCACCACCACGCCGTCGGCGAGACCCTTTACATGATTGAAAATCATGCAGGCTTTTCGCCACGCTTGATCGGTGGCCGCGGCCGCAGCGGCTGTCGGTCGGTGGTGAACAAAGCTGGGATATTTCAAATCCCTGGAGAATTGGCTGTCGAAAGGCGATTCCTGCATTTCAAACGCCAAGTATTTCGCATAAGCCGGGATCAGCGCGACCCGATGGCTGAAGCGGCGCAGCAGGAGTTCGGGGGCGCGCAATCCGGTAATTTTCGGCGCGAGCCCGACCATGGCGAGCGCAAGCACCAGCGGCCATTGGCTGGGTACAATGATGCTGTTCCCCGATGCCGGGTCGGGAGTAGAGCTCATGGTGGGATCCTCAAACACGGCGAGAACCCCCTTGACCAGCGCCTCGCCGGCCAAGCTCAGCGCCACATAGATTCCGGTCATCCCGGTGAGGTAAATCAGGAATCCCCGTAAGTATAGGTTATTCGATGAAAAGAAACGTGGGACCATGATCGACGCCGGCTCGTTCGCCGTCAATTCGTAAGTCGGCTGATCAAAGTTGTCTCGCGAATGAAATAATACCGTTAGCCATCCGATGAACAAAAAGATGATAAACATTAAGGAATATTGGAATTTAACGGGACCAATTGTCAGGTCGACTAAAATTGTCTCCATCATTGCACCGTGTGGCGGGCGAATTCAACAGTTCCGCCAATAGCCAGAGATACAGTTTCGCCATTTCTGGCCCGCTGCCGGCCGCTCGTTTGCGGCTATGGTGTCGGCAGAGCCGAGGCTTTGTCGAATGATGCGAAGTTTCTCGGAGACGGAAGCGCCGTTCAAAACCGGGACGACCTGGCTCGTCTCATCAGTCGCAGCGGCCATCAACCACAGGGCCGCGGTAATCAAGATGGGATGGGAGACCGGAACTCGCATGCCGCGTTTGCTCCCACAAATTTCACATAAGATATAGTAAACGATTGCCCATTTGCGCGGTGCGCGCAACGAGAATTACCGTGATCCGGCGTTATGGCCCACCGAGGCGGCGGCGCGAAAGTGCTTCTGCCGCGGACCGGCCCTACCGTCCCCGGAAGTCGGGGAGGCGGCGTTCGGTCATCGCCTTGACGCCCTCCTTGAAATCCTCGGTGCGGCGCAGCCAGTCCTGCTCGACGAGCTCGCGCTCGGTGGCGGCTTCGATCGCGTCGCACAAGCCGCGGCGCACCGTCTCGCGCGTCGCCATGACGGCGAGCGGCGCCGATTGCGCGATCTCGAGCGCCAGTGCCTGAGCGGCGCTGCGTACTTCGGCGAGTGGCACCAGCATTTCGGCGAGCCCGATCCGGACCGCTTCGTCACCGGGGATGCGGCGGCCGGTGTAGAACATCAGCGCCGCCTGTTGGGCGCCGACGAGCCGCGGCAGGGTCGCGGTCAGGCCAAAACCCGGATGAAAGCCCAGCCGATTGAAGTTCGCGCTGAAGCGCGCCTCCTGGCAGGTGACGCGGAAATCCGCAACCAGAGCCAGACCTAGCCCGCCGCCCACAGCCGCGCCCTGCACCGCGGCGATAACCGGCTTCCGGGTGCGGAACAGCCGGATCGCCTCCTTGTAGAGGTGGCGGCCGGCGCCGCTGCGTGAGCCCTCCGAGACCGTCCCCGTTTCCATGCGCTTCGAAAAATCGGCGCCGGCGCAGAACGAGCGGCCCTCCGCGGCGAGTACGATCGCCCGGCATTGCGAGTCGGCGTCGAGCCGCTCGAAGGCCTCGCCAATCGCGGCGATCAGCTCGCTGTCAAAAAAATTATGCGGCGGCCGGCGCATCTCGACCGTAGCGACGAAGCCGTCCTGGCTGACACCGATGTCGCGATAGGTGTGGGAATCGCTCATGCTGCTATCTCCTGGGTGGGGACCGTTTGACAATCAGCGCGTCAACCACGGTGAGGCCCTGTCCTTGCGCGTGGACAATGACCGGGTTGAGGTCGATTTCCTCGATCAGATCACCATGGTCGGCGGCGAACCGTGATAGGGCCGCGATCAACTCGGCGAGCGCCGCACGATCGGCAGGGGGCGCGCCGCGCACCCCGTCGAGGACCGTAGCGCCCTTGAGATCGCCGAGCAGCGATAAAGCCTCGTCCCGCCCGATCGGCACCGGAGAAAAAACAACGTCGCGCAATACTTCGACATGGATGCCGCCGAGCCCGACCATCAGCATCGGGCCGAAATCCGGATCGCGCGTCACGCCGAGGATCATCTCATTGCCCGGCGCCGCCATGGCCTGGACCAAAACGCCGTCGATGGCGGCCTGGGGATGCGCGGCCTTGGCGGCCGCCAGTACTCGCTGATACGCCTCGCGCACCGCAGCATCGCCGGTGATGCCGAGCGCGACGGCGCCAGCCTCCGTCTTGTGGATGATGTCGCGCGACTGGACCTTGAGCGCGACAGGCCCGCCGATCCTGGCCGCGGCCGCCGCAGCCTCTTCAGCGGTCGTGACCAGCGTCTCGGGCGGGCAAGCCACGCCGTAGCGCGCAAGCAAAGCCTTGGCTTCGACCTCGGTCAGCACGGAGCCGGCGGCGGCCAGCTCGCGGCCGACCTCCTGGCGCAGGCCCGGCCGAGTTTCCTCCGCCGCTCGCGGTCGCCTGCGTCGGGCCTGGAACTGGGCGTAGTCGACCAGCGCACGGATTGCGCGGGCGCAGCTCGGCATCGAGGTGTAGCAGGGGATGCCCGCCTTCGCGAACGCCGCCATCGACCCCGGCGAGGCGGTCGTGTAGGTCGACAGCAGGATCGGCTGCTCGGTCGAGCCGGTGATCGCGGCGAGCTCCTCGGCCCTTTTGGCCGCGGTCGCGTCATTGGCAAGCGAGCCAATCAACAGGATCACGTCGATCCTCTTCGATTCGCGGACGATCTCGACCAAGCGGGCATAACCGACCTCATGGATCGCCTGGGCGGTGCCGTCGACCGGGTTCTGCGCCGAGGCGTAGGACGGGAGAAGCGCCAGAATGCGCTGCTGGATGTCGTCCTCGAGCACCGGCAGTTCGAGGCCGTGCGCCGAGAGGATGTCGGCCATCCACACCGCACTGCCCCCCGAGCCGGTGATGACCGCGACGCGGTCGCCACGCGGCAGCCGGCAGAACGCGAAAGCCGCGGCGACATCGACCATGTGGTCGAGGTCCTGACCGCGGATGATCCCGTGATGACGAAAGATCGCATCGTCGATGACGCCGGCATGGGCCAGGGCGCCGGTGTGTGAGGCGGCGGCGCGCCGGCCGGCAACCGAACGGCCAACCTTGGCGACGATCAGCGGCTTGCCGGCCTCCGCCGCCTTGGCGGCGACCGCGCGGAAACGGTCGGGGCGGCGAATACCTTCGAGATAGAGCAGGAAGATGTCGGCGTCGCCCTCGTCGAGCCACCAATCGACGTAATCATGCGCTTCGAGGACCGTCTGGTTGCCGGCGCTGACCTGGTGCGTAAAGCGCAGCTGCCGGTCGCGGCCGCGGCTCAGGAACGAGAAGGTCAGGGCACCGCTCTGGCAGCTCACCGCGATCGGCCGCGGCTTGCCGACGATCGGCGGGAAGCTGCGGCTCGGATCGTGGAACACCGGACTGAAGGTGGCGACAAGCGGCTTGAGCGGGTTGACGATACCTTCGGAGTTCGGGCCGCATACGACCATGCCAAAGCGCTCGGCGACCGCTAGCAATTGGCCATCGCGGGCGCGGGCCGCCTCGTTGCTTTCTTCGGCAAAGCCGGAGCTGATGACCACCGCGGCGCGTATCCCTCGCTCGCCGCACTGCGCAAGCGTCTCGACGACATGCGCGGCCGGCACCAGAATTACCGCGAGATCGACCTGCTCGGGCAACGCGGCGGCAGAGGGATAGGCCTTTAGCCCCAGCACCTCGCTCTGGCTGCGCGTCACCGGATAGACGCGGCCGTCATAGCCGTGCTCGACGAGCGCGCGGGTCAGGCGACCGCGCAAGCTCTCGGTGTCCGCCGAGGCGCCGAT
>DASQRX010000048.1:0-10776 GCA_035642635.1 Xanthobacteraceae bacterium | reverse complement strand
AGTCCGCATCGTCGATGTGCTGGTCGACGATTTCGCCGCTCGCGATGGTTCGGACGAAGATGCAAAATTCACGGCCACCAGTGAAATCGACCGCGAAGGCGACGCGCTTGTTGTCGGGGCTCAAGGTCCACGAGCCGAGCTGATATTGCTGCGGATGGCCGGCAGCGAGCGCACCGACATCGAGCACGATTTCCTCTTCCGCATCAGGCCCATCCTTACGGCGCACGATATACGGATACTGCCCGCCCTGGGTGAAGCGACGCTCATAAACGTAGCCGTTGTAGGCCGCGGGAACGCTAGCGTCGTCTTGCGCTTCGCGCGCCTTCAATTCCGCCGCAAGCTCATCCACCAGGGGCTTGATCGGCTCAAGGCGCGCATCGGCATAAGCATTCTCCGCGGTAAGGTAGGCGACGACCCGCGGATCCTTGCGGTCGCGCAACCAGTCGTAATTATCGATACGCACACCGCCGAATTCTTTGAACGTCTTTGGCACGACCAGCGCAATCGGCACAGCCGGCGCGGTCGTCACCGCCGCGTTAGCCGAAACGAATGGCAATCGGCTTGCAAAAAACGGAGTGACGCCAGCAGCGGCGAGACCTAGCGTGAAACGCCTTCGCGTGGGAATCCCATGCATGAAAGACCCTCCCAAGACACCAAGGCCCCTTGTTTTCGGTAATTTTGTGTTAAATTTTGGTTCAGATGCGTGGATTTTAGGTTTTGGTCTCTACTCGCGCAGCCATAAATTCACCCCTGAATTTTAATTCGCGTTTTCCCAATTCTTGGCTCGGTCTAATCCCCCTCTCCGTGGCCATTGGCCGACCACTTGAGGAAGGGGCTAGCCTTGTTAGCGCCAAGCCAACGTAACGGGGGCGGCGCACCTCCAGCGTGCTCGTGGTTGCAATATTGCTGCGCTTGCTGGGACCGGAGATGGGCGCGGAAGAGAAGCAATTGATTTGGCGCTCCTGCGGCTAATCTTTGGCCGATCCGCTGGCACCTTTTCATTCTCGATGGCGTCGTAATGGACACAGGCGAGCGGTGCTGTCTTTCACGACAAAGCAGGCTGCGTTCTTCGACGATCGAGGGCGGGAAGCGGTCGGCTCAAAATTAACTATTTTTTAACCATGCGATCGTCTAATCGAGGAGTTCTCCCGGTCTAGCTCAAATGCGGAGCAAACGGATGTTCGGAAAAATCGATTTAGTAGACAGTCTCAGCCACGATCTCGCTCGCGCACGCGACAAACGCGATACCCTTGCTTCCGATGTCACGACGCTCAGCTCACGGATCGCCGAGTTGGAGGCTCGTCTTTCCGCAGAAAACGATCGACGGGAGCGCGAGCGTGCTGCGAGCGAGATCAAGGGGATCAAAAAGCGAGTGAGAGATCACTACCTGGCGCTTGCGCCTGTTATCGCGGGGATTCGCGACGCGACCGAAAAGGCGGCGGCAATCGTTCCTAAGGCTCGCGAATTTAATGACTCGCTAACGATGATAGCCGCTGAAGTCACCAAAGCAATCGATGGCTTGCTGGGTGACTTGGACCTGCGGATAGAGGCGTTGCGCCTGGTTCAGGCTGCACCGGAACTGCCACAGTCCCTCAATGGGTCTCCCGAGGTGTTGCGCGTGGTTCACGCTGGACTGGAACAGTCCCTCATTGGGTCTCCCGAGGTGTTGCAAAATAGTGATGACCTCCCCTGGCTTCCAGAATGGCTGCCTCGCAGGAAACCTACAAAAATAGAATCAATTGAAGATCGGTGCTGCCCGACAGCAGCGTGAACGGTACGGGCGTCACTTGCCTTAGTGACGTGCCAGCCGAATGGTCCCGGCAGCACGAGATGCTCGGTCTTCCCGCTCAATAATCGCACATGCGAACCCAGTCTCTGCGAACCGCGGTCTCCGTTAACGGGAAACTGCATTTTGCGGGCAAAGACTATCGCGCCAAAACCGCCCGGCCGAAGCGCTCGAGATCATCAAGAAAGGCGCAAGCCGCGTCGTGCGTGTGCGCGAGGACGAGATCGCGGACGCGATCCGTCTCTACTATACGACGACGCATAATCTCGTCGAGGGCGCGGCTCCGCAGATTGCGCACGGCAGCGTTTGCACCGACATTTTGAGGCTGGCTCGCGTCATCGCTGACGCGCACATCCAGCTCGTCCGCGTGCGCCAAGCATCTCGGGACTTGTTCGCAGAAACCTTGGGGCAGGGCGATATCAGCAGTGAGCTTCTGAAACAAATCGCGTCGCTAGCCGATTATGAACGCCGGGCATTGTCGCGCCGCAATCGAGCGATCCAAGATCTCGACTGCCAACGTATTATGGAGTCGGTGACACAGTAGACAAATCGTCATCGAGCTTGAGCTCAATCGCGGACTTATTGGTTTCGTGCCAGCGCTGATTGAGCACAATCAGGCCATCGCGTTAAGCGCGAGTAGTTTCTACCTGGAAAGCATTCATGAATTAATTACAATCTGAAGTAAGTAATTGGCGAAACGAACTCAATTGCCTTGTCTATTTGCCCCAGCCGAAGTGGTAGTTCAGGCCGGCGCGGACAACGTCCTCGTGCATCGAGACATTGTCGGTCGGCGCGATACCGCAATTGGCGCCGCAATTCATCCGGCCGAGATCGACATGCAGATATTCGGCCTTCGCGGTCCAGTTGCCCGGCAGCGCGAATTCAAGTCCGCCGCCGACGGTCCAGCCGGCATTGGTGGTGTTGGCGCCGGCAAAGCCCGGGGTCGTGGCGCGGATATCGCCGACCGCGAGGCCGCCGGTGACGTAGGGCATCACGCCGCCAAACGCGTAACCGGCGCGGCCGCGCACCGTGGAAAGCCAAGTATTGCTGGTGGTGCAGCCATTTGGGCACAGTGACGAGCTTTCGGTCCCCTTCAGGCTCGACCAGTCGATATCGCCTTCGAGGCCGAGGACAGCATTGCCGTATTGCCAATTGTAGCCGGCAGTACCGCCGACCTGGCCGCCCGAAAGATTAATGCCGGTCGCATTGGCGTCCCATGAGGAGTGGCCCCAGCCGCCGCCGCCATTGGCGCCGAGATAGAACCCGGTCCAATTGTAGGCTGGGCTCACTTGTGCGGGAGGCGGCGCCTTATAAAGCGGCGCAACCGACAAGTCGGCCGCGGATGCGCATTGCCCCGCGAGGAGCGCGCCCAAAGCAAAGCATCCGGCGACAATCTTCTTCATCATTGCAGTTCCCGGCCTCGCACGCGTCGGCGCTTTGGCGCAGCCGTTCGCAGATAGAACAGTGCGCAGAATTTCGTTACCCCCGAGCTTACCGTTATGGTTAAGGCCGCGGAAGTCATCGCCCCTGGTTGCTTGCGGAAGTCATTGCCCCTGGTCGCTACTGTATTGACCAGAAAGGCAAAATTGCGCCCACCCGGCGGCCTGACCGGGGCGCCGTCATGGCGGGCGAACCAAGGGAAATCGGGGTAATGTCCTGATTCCCCAAGAGAACCTAATTCCGAAGCGAAACCCAAAACCGAGCTCAAGTTCCCGTTATGATTCCAAGCCCGGTTCCAAGCACGCGGGGAGGTTGAGTGTCCTGGGTCGTCTTCGCCTTTTCGGGTCCGGTGCTGTGGGCGATCTCCGTCCATTTGGACAAATACCTCGTCGAGCGGTTCTTCAAGGAGAGCAACGTCGCAGTGATGCTTTTGTTCACTGCCTTCGTCGGCGTGCTGCCGTTGCCATTTATCTGGCTTTACGAGCCGTCGCTGACCGCGCCCGGCGCCCGCAGCATCGCGCTCATTATTCTTGATTCTTGCGGGCCTGCTCTATATGGGCGCGATGCTGCTCTATTTGCAGGCCCTGCAAACCGAGGAAGCCTCGGTCGTCGCGCCCTATTTCCAGGCCGGGGCGCTGTTCGCTACGGGCTCGCTTATCTCGTGCGCGGCGAAACGCTGACTGGACGGCAACTCGCTGGCGGCGCCATGATTGTCATTGGCGCCTTGATCGTCTCAATCCGGTTCACCGACGGGGCGCGCCTATTCAAAACCCGCTTGGCGGCGCTGATGCTGACATGCGGGTTTGCCACGGCACTGAGCGGGTTGATCTTCAAGATTTTCGCCATCGCGGTCGAGTTCTGGACGACGACGTTCTGGATGTATGTGGGCGAGGCGCTGTTCGGTTGCGCGCTGCTCTTGGTTCCGAAGTACCGGAGGCAACTTTTGGACGCTGCGCGTCAACACGGCTGCGCTATTATCGATCAACGGCTCCAACGAGCTCATCAATCTCGGCGGCGGGCTCGGCAATCGCTACGCGCTGATGTTCGCGCCGTTAAGCATCGTTCAGGCCATCGGCTCGACGACGACGTTGTTCGTCTTTGCCTTCGGCGTCGTGCTCAGCGTCCTCTGGCCGAGGCTCGGCCGCGATAATCTCGCCGCTCGAGAACTCGTCCAGAAGGGGAATCGCCGCGGCGCTAGTTGCTGGCGGCGTCGCACTGATAACGCGGGGGTCATCGCCTTCCTAGGCGTTCCTGTCAAATGGTCGATTGGGCTTGGCCATTTCCGCTTCATCTATCTCAAGCTCGGATAGAGTGTCGCCGTTGCCAAGGCCGCGGTGGGCCGGCAACCTTCAGTCTGGAAATAGCCGCGATCAATACCCATCATCACCCATCATCGGCTGGGTTGGATGGATGCTTCGTATCGGCTTAGCGCAATGCTATAATTGAGGGCCGAATTTACATTACGGGTGAGACGTCAGATGAATTGGATTTCCAACGTAGTGCGGCCGAAGATTCGCAGCATTCTACGGCGCGAAGTGCCGGAGAATCTGTGGATCAAATGCCCGGAATCCGGGCAGCTCGTATTCTACAAGGACGTCGAGGCCAACCAGTTCGTCATTCCGGTCTCCGATTATCACATGCGCATGAGCGCGGGCGCGCGGCTCAAATCGATGTTCGACAACGCCACCTGGTTCGACATTGCCGTGCCGGAAGTGCCGGTCGATCCGCTGAAATTCCGTGACGAGCGCCGCTATGTCGACCGTCTCAAAGACGCGCGCAGCAAGACCGGCCTTAACGATGCGGTGAAGCTCGGCTACGGCAAGCTCGACGGTTTCGCCGCCGTCATCGGTGTGCAGGATTTCGATTTCATGGGCGGCTCGCTCGGTATGGCGGCCGGCGAGGCGGTGATCAAGGGTCTCGACACCGCGGTGGAAAAGGACTGCCCGTTCGTGCTGTTCGCGGCGTCTGGCGGCGCGCGCATGCAGGAAGGCATCCTGTCGCTGATGCAGATGCCGCGCACCACGATCGGCGTGCAGAAACTGCGCGTGGCGCGCAAGCCCTATATCGTCGTGCTCACCAATCCGACCACCGGCGGCGTCACCGCGTCCTATGCGATGCTCGGCGACGTGCAGATCGCCGAGCCCGGCGCCTTGATCGGCTTTGCCGGCCCGCGCGTCATCGAGCAAACCATCCGCGAGAAGCTGCCGGATGGATTCCAGAAGGCCGAATATCTGCGCGATCACGGCATGGTCGATATGGTGGTGCATCGCCACGAATTGCGCGCGACCATCGCCAAACTGTGCCGGCTCCTCACCAAAGCGCCCGCCGCCGAGCGGCCGCGTGTCCTGCCGGCGCCCGAATCCGCCACCACGTGAGCGCGCCGCAAGCCAATGCGGCGCCGTTCGACGCCATGCTGGCGCGGCTCCTGGCGCTACACCCTAAGCGGATCGACCTTGCGCTCGACCGCATGGAGCACATCCTGGCGGCGCTCGATCACCCGGAACGGCACCTGCCGCCGGTGATTCATGTCGCCGGCACCAACGGCAAAGGCTCGACCATCGCCTTCATGCGCGCAATCCTCGAAGCCGCGGGCAGGCGCGTCCACGTCTATACCTCGCCGAACCTCGTGCGTGTCAACGAGCGGTTCCGTATCGGCCAGGAAGGCGGTGGCAAATTCGTCAGCGATGCGGCGCTTTCCGCCGCGCTTGCCGAATGCGAAGCGAAGAACGGCGACGCGCCGATCACGGTGTTCGAGATCGAGACTGCTGCCGGCTTTCTTCTGTTTTCGCGCCATCCGGCCGATGTGCTCTTGCTCGAAGTCGGGCTTGGCGGTCGCCTCGACGCCACTAATGTCGTCGAACGCCCGATCGCAAGCGTCATCACCAAACTGTCGCTCGATCACCGCGACTTCCTTGGCGAAACGATTGTCGAGATCGCGACCGAAAAAGCCGGCATCCTCAAGCCCGATGTGCCGGCAATCGTGGTCGGTCAGGCGCGCGAGGCGCTTGCGGTCATCGAGCGGCAGGCGGGGCGGATGCATGCGCCGTTGTCGATCGCCGGCGAAGACTGGACCACGACCGAGGAGCGTGGCCGGCTGGTTTATCAGGACGGTTCGGGACTGTTGGATCTGCCAGCGCCGAAACTCTATGGGCGGCACCAATACGAGAATGCCGGCGCCGCGATCGCGGCGTTGCGCGCGAGCGGCCTCAAGCTTCCCGCCGCTGCGTTCGAAGCCGGCATGATCCGCGTCGAGTGGCCGGCGCGCATGCAGCGGCTGTCGCACGGCAAGCTTGCCGAACTGGCGCCGCCGGACGGTGAACTTTGGCTCGACGGCGGCCACAATGCCGACGGCGGCCAGGCCATTGCGGCGGCGCTGGCAGATCTCGAGGAACGCGTGCCGCGTCCGCTGGTGCTCATTGTCGGCATGTTGTCGACCAAGGACAGCGCGGGGTTTCTGAAAAACTTTTCCGGCCTGGCGAGACGGATCATCACGGTGCCGATCCACCAGGAGAAAACGGTGCCGGCGTCCGAACTCGCCGAGGTCGCGGCCGGCGTCGGCATTCCGGCGTTGGCGCGCGACAATCTCGAAACTGCGATCATGGTGGCGGGCAAGCTCGATCTCGATCCGGCGCCACGCATCCTCATCACCGGTTCGCTTTATCTCGCCGGCGAGGTCTTGGCCGCCAACGGCACGCCGCCGGAGTAAGCCAAGCCGGGGAAATCAATTCCCTTCGAGCTTGATATCCGCCTCGCGAATGACCTTGGACCACTTGTCGCGTTCGGCTTTGATGAAAGTTGTGAACTCGTCCGGCGGCCCCGCCATGGACTCGAACATCTGCGGATCGAGGAAGTGCGCGCGGAAGGCCGGATCGTTGAAAATCCGTATCACTTCCGCATCGATCTTCATGACAACGTCGTGCCGTATGCCGGCCGGGCCGAACAGGCCGAACCAGGCCGTCGCTTGAAAGCCCGGCAGTCCGTTTTCGTCGACGGTCGGGATGTCGGGGAGCTGCGGCAGTCGTTTTAGGCTCCCGACACCGAGCATCTTGAGTTGTCCGGCCCGATATCCAGGCAGCCCCGACGCGACGCTGATCGTCATCACATTGATCGAGCCGCCGATCAGATCGTTCAAAGCCGGGGTCGAGCCGCGATAGTGCACCGGCGTGATCTTCACGCCCGCCATGCTGTCGAACAGTTCCATATTCATGTGCAGCGCCGAACCGATGCCGGCAGTGCCGTAGGTCAATTGCCCCGGCTTCTGCTTGGCGAGCGCGATCAATTCGGCAGCGTTCTTAACCGGCAGCGAGCGGTCGGCCAGGAGCGCTTGATTGATGCGCAGCAGCCCGGTGATCGGGAGGAAATCCTTGTCGGCGTCGTAAGGCAGCTTGTCCTTCGGGTAGAGCGTCGGATTGATGGTGAAAGTGCCGGATTCACCGACCAAGAGCGTGTAGCCGTCGGGCGGCGCCTTGGCGACGGCCTCGGCGCCGATAATATGCGCGGCGCCGCCCCTGTCCTCGACGATAACCGGCTGGCCCCACGCCTTCGATAGTTCCATGGCCAGCGCCCGCCCGGTCACATCGGTCACCCCGCCCGGGACCGAGGTGATGATCATCGTGATTTGATGGTCGGGATAGGTCTGCGCCCGCGCTTCACCAACGCCGCCGAGACATGAAAGCGCGATCAACGCGCCGAACCATTTATTCATTGCCATTTATTCATCGTCACGTTGGCTACAACCTGATATCGCCGAGATTGATGCTCGCGCCGAGACTGGTCTGCACCAGTTTCGAGCGACCGCTGGCAAAGATCTGCACCATGTAGGCGCCGGAATTCTCGTCGAGCCTGTCGAATTTGAAGTCGCCGTAATTGTCGGTCGCGGTCACCGCAACCGACGCGCCATCCTTGACCAGTTGCACGCTCGCGCCCTCGACGCAATCGACCGCGCCGTCTTTCTCTTCCGACACCGTGCCGCCGATGAAACACTTCGAATAGCGCCACAGATTGCGATAATAGACCCGCGGCTTCGAACCGATTTCTGGCTTCATCACTTCGAGGCCTTGCTCGCTGGCCATGCGCCCCATGTCGTCATCCTCGACACAGATCGCGCGCATCGCGCCGGTCGGGCAAGACTGCTGGCCGCGGGTCTGCTGCCAGCCTTGATCGATCAGATGCGCATCGAAGGTCCAGGCCTGCGGCAGCTGCAATTCCTCGTTCCACCAGATGTGGCCGTAAGGGCAGGCCTCGATGAGCTGCTTCTGGCCTTTCGCCCGCTTCGGATCGATCAGCACGATGCCGTCCTTGCGCTTTTTGATGGCGCCTTCCGGGGCAGCCTTCATGCACGGCGCATCGTCGCAATGGTTACACATGGTGGGAACGTAGGCGATGTCGATCATCGGCAACTGCCCGCGTTCCTTCTGCAGAATATTGATCCACTTGTGGCCGTGCTTGGGCATCGGCGCGGAGTAGCGGGGCCAGTCATTGCCGACATATTCATCCATGGCGGCGAGCGTGCACAAATTGCAATTGGTGCATTCGGCCACGTCGATGATCATGTTCCATTTTTTCATTTTGCCGGCACCAATTGCGCTTCATTAGGGGTGCGCTTGATTTCTTTCTGCTGTTCAATAGAGGCGAATGCAGCCGACATGTGCTCGGTGCGGCCGTCCCACAGTTCGATTTGTACCAGCGAGTTCGACCCGGCGAGCGAATGGGTGGATTTGGTCTGCGTGCGCTCCGGCGTCAGCAAATTGAGGCAGCCGCCGCGATCGACCGATTTGCCGGGCTCGCCCATCGGATCGTAGATCGCCGACGATTCGTAACCATGGGCGACGCCGCGCGGCAGCCGCTGTGTCGGCAGCGCTGCACAGATCACCGCGCCGCGGTCGTTGAACACTTTGACCAGATCATGTTTGCCGATGCCGCGCTCCTTGGCGTCGTCGGCATTCATGCGCATGATCCAGTAATAATAGCCGCCGACATTGACCCGATGGTCCTCGATGTTGAGCAGAAACGAGTCCTTGCCGTCGCCTTGGGTGTGGAACGAATATTTCGAGTGCGGCGTGAGCAATTGCAGCGGATAGCGCTTAAACAGCTCGCCGGAATGCGCGCCCTCCCATGACGGCTCATATTTGACGATCGGCGGCCGCTCCGGATCGTTGAAGCGTTTGAGCGAATTGCACTCGAATTCGAGCTTGCCGGACTGGGTCTGCAAGCCGCGCAGATATTCTTCGGTGTAGTCGGACGGCAGCGGCTGCGCTTCCGGCACGTCTTTCTTGCGGTTTTCGAAGAACCAGCGGAACGACACCGGTGCGCGCAGCTTTTCCTTTTCGGCCGGCACGACGAAGTAGCCGCGTTTCAAGAATTTCTTCCAGGAAATGTGCTGCGGCAAATCCGACGCGAGAAAGGCGCGCTTGACCCAATCGATCTCGTTGCAGCCTTCGGAGAAATAATTGGCCAGCCCGAGCGGCTTGCACAATTCGTTGAAAATCCAGAAATCGGACTTGGATTCGCCGAGCGGCTTGATTGCCGGCGCCTGGAACACGATGACGCGATGGTTGAGCTGCTGCTGGCCGTGGTGGCCGTAGCCGCCAAGCCCGGCCCATTCGCTGATATCGGTGCGCTCGAAATTGGTGCAGGCCGGCAGGATCACGTCGGCGAATTTCGCTTCGCCCTCGAACCAGATGGACTGGTTGACCACGAATTCCAGGTTCGGCGCCTGATACATCCGTACCCAGCGGTTGGTGTTGTTCATGGTCGAGAGGATCGAGCCGCCGTATTTGTAGAGCATGTGCACCGGCGAATGGCCGGCCGCCGGATAGGTGAATTTCGGGAATTGGTGCTCGATCGATTTGCCGACCCAAGGGTAGCCCTCGGCCTTGCCGTCGAGGATCGCCTCCGGCACGAAAATGCGCGGGATGCGCTGGGCGTTGGAGTTCATGGTCGGCAGTTGCGGCATGCGCTGATAGAGCTCGACCGGCATCGAGGTGTTTTCGAGGTCGCCCGACATGCCGCCGTCGGCATAGCCGGGGAAATAGAAGTTAAAGTCGATCGGCGTGCCCCATTGCAGATTGCCCATATTGATGCCGGGTTTGCCGAGCCCTTGCATGGCGACGAGGCAGACCATTACCCGCGCCCAGGGAATGCCGGTCTGATTGCGGCAGGCGCCGCCATGGCCGTTGCCCCAGCCGCCGGGCGCGAGATAGACGCGTTTCCGTCCCCACTCACGCGCGAGCGCGCGAACGTCTTTCGCCGGAACGCCGGTTTCCCGCTCCTGCCATTCCGGGGTTTTCGCGATGCCGTCCTCGTCGCCGAGGAGATACGCTTTCCATTTGTCGAAGCCGACGGTGTGGCTTTCGACATAGGCCTTGTCGTAGAGGTCTTCCTTGATCCAGACGTAAGCGATCGCCATCGCCATCGCGACCGACGTGGTGGGCTTCGGTGCGAACCACTTGCCGGGCAAGAATTGCGCGGTTGCATTGTAATACGGGTCGACGTGGACGACTTTGATGCCGAGCTTCGGATCTTTCAGCCATTGCCGCCGCGTCGTGCCT
>DASQRX010000047.1:0-18156 GCA_035642635.1 Xanthobacteraceae bacterium | reverse complement strand
CGTCTCGTCGCCCTTGATCGCCTCAAGCGCCACCTTGGCCTTGAACTCAGCCGAAAACCGTCTCCGCGTCCTCATGGTGGGTCATCCTTCGCATCAGCGAATCCACCTTAGCCGGCTGTGTCAGGAAGTGGGACCACCTCTATCTCAAAACGTACGCAAGCATATTGGTGCGAAGCTTGATCTCCCATGAAAGGTGGATGCCTCGTTCTGGCGCGATGCTATGCGATCGGTTCGGTGCACTCGGGCGACGCTTTTGCAAAAAAGAAAACACGATGTCTTTCGCAACCGACGGTTTCCTATCCCCGACGATGGACCGCTTCCGCGCGTCGCTCAGGACTATTGCCGCTTATAGGGCCTGGTTCGATTTTGCTGAGGAGCTTAGCCTTCACCTTCAACGCGCCGCGCTTCATCGCGTTTTTGGGGCCGCTTTATGCCGGCTTCCTGATCACGCAGTTCGGCGGCTTCAGCCGCGCCGCGATGACGATCGCCTGCATCTATGCGCTCGGCTTCATCGTCGCGCTGTTCTTGCCGGAGACCAACGGCAAGCCGCTGCCGGCGTAACGTCAACTCGGGAACACCCGAGTTCGCCGGGGAGAGGTAAGTAGTCTCAAAAATACCTGCAGATGGGGAATGGCCAGGCGGGTGTGCAGTCCACCCCTTGCGCGCCGTCGGGCGGCGGCACGCAGGTCGTGGCCCATCCCGTGTTGTGGCAGAACATGCCGTTCCAGGGATTGATATAGCGGCTGAAGTCCAGCCGGGCTGGATGCACGGTGATGCGCACAGGCGCGCGATACCCGTACGGCCGGTAAGCCGTCTTGTGATGCGGCGCGGCAAAAGCCGGCGACAGCGATGCGGCAATGAGCGCGGCAGCGACGGTGGCGCGTATTGCAACGTTCATGAGCCAATCTCCCCTGGGCCTTTATCTTATGCCGTCATGGCCGGGCCTGTCCCGGCCATCCACGACTTTGCGCCGTGTTCGCGTCGGATAGGTCAAACGGTAGCCGGAGCCGCTGAGTTTGCGATGGATTGCGATGCCGCTCAGGTAATCGCCTAGGCCTCGACATGCTGCGAGATCGTGATGTGCCACGCGATGACAATCAGCGCCTCACCATCGCTGTTCTGTTTATTCGAGCACATAAGTCGTTTCAATCTAGCCTTCTCCTCGCCCGAGCGCGGCCTTATCAGTGATGCACGTGTCGTGCTGCGGAGCGGCGTGGAGGGTGCGATTGCGCTCAATGCCCTAGCGAACGAGGCGACGTTCCTCGACGTGCTCATTGAGGCGCACTACTACAACCAGCGCAAAACGGCGAACGTGATTTTGAGCGATCCTGCCTATGGAGCGGAGCATTCACCTCAGCAGATTGCGGAAATGCAAGCGACCATCGCCGATGTGAATGCGCGGGAGCAGGCTGTTACGCCTCGCAATTTCGATGATCCCAATTGGGCTAATGTCGCGCAAAAGCATTGCAAGGACTTATACATACTCTACCGCCTGTTCTCATCCGATGGCCCGCATACGACGATCAACGCAATTCATCGGCGTGTTGCTTATGATGCGAACCAGCAAATCTCGGAGCTAGATCGGCCCGGATACAGTCAGCATGGTCGAGACGCTTAAGGCGGCTTGCCTGATGCCCCTGTGGGCCGCCGATCCGTTCGCGCGTGCGTTCGACTTGAACGAGATCAGGAACCGCCTGCAAACACAGCTCCAGCGGTTCAATGAGTTACCACAGGATGAGCCGGCGAATGCGAGCGTTGTCGCCGGCTTCTCCGAGCGCGACGGGACCTAGGACAAGCCTGACAAGCTCGGCGGAAGTGTCAGGGCCCGAGCTCTCACGAATTCAAAATGTCGCTCGCTGTCTTCGCTCAGTACCTGTCGCTTGGTGTTGAGGTCCGGGGCTTGCTCTAGTGTTTCAGAAAATATGAATTCGCCCAATTCCCAAATTTCCTGCGCAGCCTTTTTCAAGCGAGCCTGCGCCTCGATGTCGCCTGCGTTTGTAAAATATTCAAGCAGATGAAGGCACGCTACGTGAAACCGAAGCGGCGCAGGAGGGTGAGCGCGGCTTGTGAGCGCGCCACTGTCCCATGTTGTCTCGTAGAATAAGCGAAAGACAAAATACATCGCCAAGAGATAGTTGCGCATCGCCTCATCGGGTGTGCGCTGGAATGCTCGATGCGCCTCGTCGATACCATTGGGGTGACGCCCCAACACCGTAAGGATGAGAGGGAGCCTAACGACACCCCAAATTGCTGCATGGCCGTCCGCTACTACCTCTAATGCTTGAAAGGTGAGTGGATCAGCACCAGCGGGAAACTGCCCATCGGTATCCTCTATGGTTGCCGGGCGCCCCTTAGGGGCCACAAACTCACAATGGCCGAGGACAAGATGGGCGAGTTCGTGCCGCACTAAAAAACTCAAGCACTCGCCCACGAATACGGTTGCGAATGCGAGGCGTGCGGGATCATCGGATGCGCTGGCCGGGTCGCCGATATTTTTCCATAACTCTGCCTTTGCCATCATCCGTATGTAAAAATCGAGGAGCGCCGGTACAGTGCCGATATGCAGAACGATGTAATCGTAGCGCCCACGCAATGCGAATGCGCCATACGTCTCGTTCTCACAAAAGAAAACATACGTTGGCCGACGCTTTTCTGCCGGCACGTGCTGAAGGTGATACGCAACCTCTTGTTTCGCGCGTCTCTAACATTCAATTAGGATCTCGCGGAGCGCTACAGGTCCGCTCGTATCGACCCGCGCGTGGCGATTATTCGACGATAAAAACTCATCTAGACAATCGAGCACGTCTTGATCACGCGCCTCATCATGGGCGTGCAATGTCATTTTTCCATTGTTCGGATTTGAGTGCTGTTGGACATCACGTTAAGCGCGATTTGATCATCGAACGAAAACTGAACATCATGCTACCAAAACCCGCATTGCCACTCTCGTCGCGGGGGCCGCTTGCCGTCAGGCGAGAAAGCTACAGATTGAACGTCGCCGGTGTGCCCCTTCAGGGTAATACCGTTCTGATCGACGCTTTACAAAACTGGACGAGAAGACCAAGCGGTTGCATGAGAGCGGCTTTCGAATTGTGGGCAGATACGTTTTGAAAGATGGCCGCCGATTTGGCCAGGTACGGCTCAGCTCGATCACTACGGCCGTAACTGATGGTCTATACGAAAAACTGTTGACCGTCACAGAGACTGATGCGGATGGAAATGCGGTTGGGCGTGAGCGGCGTACCACTATCAACCATGCCATGAAATCCTGCCGGCGTGCTTGGAACGTCGCGGCACGTCGCAACCCCGGCAAGCTTCCGATCGTAAATCCGTTCGCCGCAATGGGGCTTGCGTCATACAACCGTGAGACGCCGACAGCCACTATAGCCGAGCTTCAAGCGTTCCGTGCCAAGGCCGTCGAACTTGGCTACTCCTCGCTCGCCACTGCGGCGCTGATCGGCTGGGAATGGTTACAGCGCGAGGCAGCGATTTTTGGTGATTTCGAAGTTGGGCATTACCGGCCTAAGGATCGGCCCGATGCCGTCCGTATCAAGCATCCTAAGACCGGCGAGGAAACTTGGTTTCCGCTATTCGATCCAGACGACGGTTCGGTGCTCTACCCTGAATTAATGGCCGAACTTGACGCGCTCAAGCGCGGTCGCATCGGTGGACTGATGATCCGTCGCGATTGGGGCGACCAGCGGTCTTGGCCAACGCAAAAGGGAGACCTCGGCCAGATGAGCCGGACGGTCAAAAAGATCAATCGCGCCGCCGGCCTGCGAGACGAACTCAGCTTTACGTCGTTCCGCCACGGCGGCTTCACCGAGGCCGGCGATTCCGAAATGACCGATCGTGAGATCACCGCGCAGGGTGGCCATACGACCGGAAAGGTGCTGCCGAAATACGTCAAACGGACCCTCCGACAAGTTGCTTCGGGGGCCAAAAAACGGCGTGCCTCGAGAACAAAAGCCGGACATTTGTCAGAATAAGCAATAGCACCCCTGTCAGAATGGAGGGAGCAGCATGGCGCAAGTGATTGAAAGGATTGGAGCGGGTGAAGGGAATCGAACCCTCGTCATAAGCTTGGAAGGCTTCTGCTCTACCATTGAGCTACACCCGCGCCGCGACCGCCGTCGCGAAGCGGCCGGAAACTAGCGCATCTTTCCCGGCCGACAAAATGTCACGCGATTTCCCGCCGAAACGCGCCGCCGCCGACGCAAGTCCCTAACTTATTCGGCCTTAACAATAATCGGACCGTTTTCTGACGGCGAAAGGTAAATCTGATACCTTCCGGTTGCGGCGTTTATCGTTTGGTTATCAGTGCCTTAACCAATAACCCCACCGGCCAATTCATTATCGCAGCATGACGTCTCGACGAGCTAATTCCTGCGAGGCCGCCGTCATCGGCGCGGGTCCCTATGGACTCTCGGTCGCCGCGCATCTCGACCATGCCGGTTTTGCGACGCGCGTGTTCGGCGAGCCGATGGACTTTTGGCGGCAGAACATGCCCAAGGGCATGATGCTGCGCTCGCCCTGGCACGGCACGCATATTTCGAGCCCCGACAGTTTGCATTCGCTCGACGTCTACGCCATCGAGCATGACGTCGACGACGCGAAGCTTCTGCCGCTGGAGAATTTCGTCGACTACGGCGAATGGTTTCAAAAGCACGCCGTGCCGCAGCTCGATCGCCGGGCGGTTGCGCAGATCGAGACAACAAGTAACGGTTTTCGCCTGAAGCTTACTGATGGTGAGAGCGTTACCGCCGATCGTCTCGTCGTCGCGACCGGGCTTCGCAATCAAGAATATCGGCCGGATGTGTTTGCCGGTTTGCCGAACACGCTGGTGTCGCATAGCTGCGAACACGATGATCTTGGAATTTTTCGCGGCAAAGACGTCGCGGTGATCGGGCGCGGACAGAGCGCATGCGAATCCGCGGCGCTTCTTGCCGAGTCGGGCGCGCAGACCGAGATCATCAGCCGCGGCGACATTCATTGGCTCGCGCACCTGACCGACGGCAATGCGGCAAAGCCCGCGCTGTGGTGGCTGCGTGAAGCGCTCGCGGCGCCGTCCGCCGTCGGCCCGTTCCCGCTGAGCTGGCTCGCCGAATTTCCCGGCCTTGCGCGGCGGCTGCCGGCAAAGCTGCGCGAAGGGTTCACGCGACGCTGCCTGAAGGCCGGCGCCGCCGGATGGCTGAAGCCGCGGTTTACCAACGTCACATGCAATGCCGGACGCACGATCGCGGGAGCGCGCGCGGTTTCCGGCCGGATTGTGCTCGACCTCGATAGCGGCGCCAAAACCTTCGATCATGTTCTGTTGGGAACCGGCTATCGCGTCGATATCGCGCGGCTCGGGATCCTGTCGCCGGAGCTCCTCGGCAAGATCGCGCGCGTGGATGGTTCCCCCGTCCTCGGCTCCGGCTTCCAGTCGAGTGTGCCAAATCTGCATTTCGTCGGCTCCTATGCGGTCAGAAGCTATGGCCCGCTGCTGCGCTTCATCGCCGGCGCGCCGTACACGGCGCAAGCCGTGACCAGCGCGGCGCTTGCCGGCACGGCCGCACGCGGCGCGGATCAATCGATGCAAGCGTCCGATCGCGCTCTCGGCGCGATCGCCCCCAACCCGTTGCCGCCAAGATGACACAGCGCGACGAACCGTCGCCGGTTTCACGGAGCGATCCCGCCAAAGGCGCCCTCATTCTCGGCGGCGCGCACGGCAGCCTCGAAATCGCGCGCAGCCTCGGACGGCGCGGCATCCGGGTCTGGCTGATCACCGACGACAACCTGCTGGCGAAGCTGTCGCGCTATGTCGAACGCAGTCTGACCTGGGCCGGACCGCGCGACGACGGCGCGCTTTCGTTTCTTGTCGAG
Source organism: Xanthobacteraceae bacterium (assembly GCA_035642635.1). GTDB lineage: Bacteria > Pseudomonadota > Alphaproteobacteria > Rhizobiales > Xanthobacteraceae > BOG-931. The sequence continues at coordinate 12,291 of DASQRX010000047.1, read as the reverse complement.
CTTTGCCATCGCGACGATCTGCGCGGTTGGGTGTTGTTCGCGGGCAGCGACGATGACCTGCGCTTCGTCGCACAAAATCACGCGACGCTCAGCGGTCTGTTCGCGCTGACGACGCAGGCCTGGGACGCGGTGCGGTGGGCCTACGACAAGCGGCAAATGAACACGCGCGCCGCCGAGCTCGGCATGGCGCATCCGCAGAGCTTCTACCCGCGCACGCACGACGATGTCGCCGACATCGGGCTTACATTTCCCGTCATCCTCAAGCCGACGGTGCGCGAAGGCCGCAATGCTTTTGTCGACGCCAAGGCCTGGCGCGTCGATCACCCGCGCGATTTGCCGGGACGTTACGAGGCGGCGAAGGCGCTCGTCGGCGCCGACGCCATCATGATCCAGGAACTGATACCGGGCGCCGGCACGGCGCAGTATTCTTACGCCGCCGTGTGTGTTCGCGGCGCGCCGGTCGGCACGCTAGTGGCGCGGCGACGCCGCCAATATCCGGTCGAATTCGGCTTCACCAGCACATTTGTCGAAACACTGGACGCGCTGGACATCGAAGCCGCCGCGGCGCGCTTTCTCACTTCGCTCAATTACAGCGGGCTCGTCGAAATCGAGTTCAAATATGACGCGCGCGATGGGCTGTACAAGGTCCTCGACGTCAATGCGCGGGCCTGGACCTGGATCGCACTTGGCACAGCAGCCGGGATCGACTTTGCGGCGATCCAGTGGGCGCTGGCGATGGGCGAGGTCATTGCTCCACTGACCGCGCGCAAAAGCGTGAGCTGGCTCTATTTTCCGCGCGACCTTGTAGCGTCGCTCCACGAGATCGTCGCCGGCAGATTATCGCCGATCGATTATTTGCGATCGTTGCGCCATTCGTCCGCTTCGGCGGTTTTCGCTTGGGACGATCCGTGGCCGGCGGCGCTCGACATTCCGCTCAGCGCCGTCCGCGTCATGACGCGGCGCCTTTCCCGGCGCAGCCGCAGCGTCGCGGCGGCGCTGCAATCGGCGAGACTTCCGTCGTAGCCAAGCTTGCCTTCGGTATCAGCTAAATAAGATCGCATTCGACGCAGAGCGCCGTCGCGCTCTGACACTCGCGCGAAAAGCCTCCGATCTGACCGATCATCGATGGCGAATATTCATCGCACAGCCGCACCAGAAGATCGTGGATTTCGGTTTTGACGTGTGGACTCAATTCGACAAGAGGCAAACGAACGTGCGGCGTCGTCAAACCCAGCAGACTGAGCGCGTATTTGAGCGGAGCCGGATTTGATTCAAGAAACAACGCCGCGGTGAGTTGCCCGATCACACGCGAAAGCCGCAGCGCCCGCGCGCTCTGCGCTACTTCCACGCAAAGTACATGTTTCGGCAGAGGCCAGGCGCGACATTGGATGTGACCGATATGCACCCATCGCCGCCATTCGCGAGAAAACCCAAGGCGGTGGTATCGTCGCCGGAGAGAAGCCTGAAGTCCGTTCCAACCTTGGGCCGCAACCGGATCGGCCGGGCCATGTCGCCGCTGGCATCTTTGAGACCGGCGATGTGCGCTACCTCGGCAAGGCGCGCGATTGTTTCATCGGCGAGTGCGCAGCCGGTGCGTGACGGAACATCATAAAGGATGACAGGTAAGCCAGTCAGCGCGGCGACCGCGCGGAAATGGGCGAACAGCCCCTCCTGCGTCGGCCGGTTGTAGTAAGGCACGACGGATAGGATCGCGTCCGCACCGTGCGCTTCCGCGTCTTTGGTCAATTCGATCGCGTGCTCGGTCGCATTCGAGCCGGCGCCCGCGATAACAGGCACACGACCGCGCGCAGCCCCCACTGCAATATCAATCAGCGTGCCGTGCTCCCTCGGCAGCAAATTCGGCGCTTCTCCGGTCGTGCCGCAAACCACGAGCGCTGTCGCCCCGCCCTTTATTTGCAATTCGCAGAGCCGTTCAAATGCGTCGCCGTCGATCCGATCATCCTCGTCGAAGGGAGTCGGCAACGCAGGCGCATAACCGGTCAGTTTCACGACATGTCGTCCAATCAGAGACATCGTTTTTCCTCACGCGATTGCTCAGGCAACCCGGCGCTCGCCTCGTGCATTGCCGGAGAATTGCGTCTGCGGGGTCGCCATCGGCCTATCGGTCAAATCGAGTTCAAGAACTCCGCTAACGATGACAAATGCAGGCGGCTGATTTCCGTTTTCGGACCGCGCGAATTTAAGGGCTTGGATTCGATCAACGAAAATGCCGCCCCGGCCCCCCGTTTGGTCCTGCACGACCCAGTTTCCCTGGCCGTCCTGGCCGATCATGAAAAGTTAAGGTTTCGAACACGAGGGAGGTTCTGTTTTCTCTTTCATCGAAGTTCTTCCCCAAGATCATTGATGAAGTCGATGTGCCAGGAGGATGGTTGCGGGAGCGCGTCATGGAACCGGCAGATCGTCGCCATCCTTCGACGACAGTCGATATTTGCCATGAAACAGCTCCCGCTCGATCGCTTCGCGGTTGCGCCGCTGGCCCGCGAATGCATGTGAAATTTCAGCAACGAGCTTCCTCCATTCGGTCGCGATCACACCGAAGAAGGCCACCACAGCCGGCGCGCGCCGCGCTGCGGCATCCATAAAGGCGGTAATCGGCTCGACAAAGCGGCTGCCTTGGTTCTCGATTCCGAGATCGACGGGTTCGGTCAGAAACATCGTAGCGCAACCCCCCGGCTTGCTCTTTTCTCTCGCGAAGCGGAGCGCCGATTCCTTGCGCAGGAAGAGGCCGCCGTTTCGTGCTTCGGCGTCGCGTGCCACCCAGAATCCGTGCCGGTTTTGACCGATATAGAATAACGGGATTGCCTCGCTGAGAACGGTGAGATTGGGCCGCCGCGGAAATTTGGCCGGGGTCGGGAACGATCGCCGAGGATTTGCAGCGGCGGGCCCGATGGCAGGCGACAGCGGCACGTGCGCGTGGGTGTATTTGAGCCATTTATTCATGGACGGAGTCCCGTGCAGTTTGCTTAAGCGAAATTGTCGCAGCAGATTGCGCCGGCCGGCACCACCAAACGCTGCTGCACGCTTGGTACTGTTCGCGCTGTTTGGCGTCCGAGACCGCTCCTGCGGCGCACCTCAACAAAAGCCCGCAAGATCGCCAGCGCCAACACGGCGTGACTTGTATCCACGCTGTCGTCGAGCTCCGCCGGCAGGTTGGGTTGCTGCGACAAGGAGCAAAACCATTCGCCGCTCTCGTAGATGAGGCGTCGTACCTTCCACATCGGCAATTCAAGCTCGACCAGCGCCAAGGCGCTGTCGGTCCAGGCGCCGGTCTCGATCAACAGATCGATCCCGGTGGTCTTTCCCGATTTCGTGAGAATCGCGATGCGCGAACACACACTGGCAATAATTTTAGCAAACAGATCCGCTGACGGCCGCACGGCGGCCCGCAACTCATCGTCAAGACGGTCGGCAAGAACTTCATAGTCGGCAGTACAGGCCATGATGCAATCTCACGAGCGTCAACGACCGATTGGTCTGCGCGGGTAAGATGGCGCCGGGGGCCATAAAGAAGCCAGAGCAGGCGAGTGACAACGATATAAGAAGAAAATAAGTGCCCGCAGGACCTGTCAGATGGCGCGGAAATTTATGCCGCGTTTATATCGGCGCGGCCTCCTCCGTCTGGAATTCCTACGCCACATGCGCCACATTTTTTTCAGTTTCAGTTCGCCGCAACGAACTGACATGAGCGGGAATTGCTACGGCGGTTGAATTGGCCGAACGAAATCCGACGTGAGCCAAACTATGAAATTCCCCATACAAAGCGGCCGAAAGCGTTCAAACTTCTCGGCCTTGATGCCGGTCATCGGGCTGTTGATGGCCGCAGCGCTCGCCAAGTTGAGCGTGGCGACGCAATTCTTTCATCTCACCCATTGAAGCTTCGGGTAAAGTTTCGCCCCCGCGGCCGCTGAAGGACACGCCGCCCGGCGTACCCGCTCGCCGCGCCTATGTGGTATGCGGCCGCCGCCTATCCTTTGATGCAAGCCGATTGCGCCCGCGGACGCGTCAAATCCCCTTGCGATTCAGTTCCTTGCAAGCTTCAGTTGCTCTTCCTACGGCCGCCTGCCTTTATGGATTTCCTATAACGTCCCGCATAGTCCCGTCTCGAATTCCTATGCCAACGGTGACAGGTTTCGCCCGCAACCCGGCGGAGATTTCGCGCCGACTTGATTCAAAATCAAGACAGCGCACGGCCATGAGGCATCTGCTCGCATGCCGCCGAAACTTTTTGCTCGGAGAACTTCCATGATGGACGTCGTCATGCTTGCCATCGGCCTCGTCTTCTTCGCGCTGTCGATCGGCTACGTCTACGCCTGCGACCGGCTTTAAGAAGTACGGCCAACTAGGAGACCGCTATGACATTCGATTATTCGCTCGCGGCCCTCGTGACCGCGGGTCTTCTCGTCTACCTCGCCTACGCGCTGCTGCGGCCTGAGCAGTTCTGAAGGGACAACGACCATGACCGTCATCGGCTGGTTTCAGATTTTCCTCTATTGTGCAATCATCATCGCAATCACGCCCGTGCTCGGCGGATTCATGACGCGCGTCTTCAGCGGCGAGCGCAACTTTCTCTCGCCGGTGCTGCGGCCCGTTGAGATCGCTGTCTACAGGATTGCCGGCGTCGACGAACGGCGCGAACAAGGGTGGCTCATCTATGCCGTTGGCATGCTGCTGTTCCACCTCGGCGGCTTCCTCATTCTCTATGCCTTGATGCGTTTACAGGCCGGCTTGCCGTTCAACCCGGCGGGCCAGACCGCCGTCAGCGAAGATCTGTCGATGAACACGGCAATGAGCTTCATCACCAATACCAATTGGCAGAACTACGGCGGCGAGAGCACGATGTCTTATCTCGTGCAAATGCTCGGCCTCACCCATCAGAATTTCCTCTCCGCCGCGACCGGCATCGTGCTTGCCGTGGCCGTCATCCGCGGTTTCGCGCGGCATTCGGCGCAGACGGTCGGCAATTTCTGGGTCGATATTACCCGCTGCACGCTCTACATCCTCATTCCACTCTGCGTTCCCTATGCATTGTTTCTGGTCTGGCAGGGCATTCCGCAGACGCTTGGCCCTTACGTGGACGCGGCAACGCTCGAAGGCGCCAAGCAGACAATCGCGGTCGGCCCGGTCGCTTCGCAAATCGCGATCAAGATGCTCGGCACCAATGGCGGCGGCTTCTTCAACGCCAATGCCGCGCACCCGTTCGAGAATCCGACCGCGCTGTCAAACTATGTGCAGATCATTTCGATCTTCACGCTTGGGGCGGCACTGACCAACGTGTTTGGCCGCATGGTCGGCAATCAGCGTCAAGGTTGGGCCGTGCTCGCCGTGATGGGCGTACTGTTCCTCGCCGGAACCATCGCCTGCTACGCGGCCGAGGCGCACGGCAACGACGCGCTTAACGCGCTCGGCCTCACCGGCGGCAACATGGAAGGCAAGGAAGTCCGCTTCGGTATCGCCGCCTCCTCGCTGTTCGCGGTCATTACCACCGACGCGTCATGCGGCGCCGTCAATGCCATGCACGACAGCTTCACCGCGCTCGGCGGCATGATTCCGCTGATCAACATTCAGCTCGGCGAGATCATCGTCGGCGGCGTCGGCTCCGGCATGTACGGCATGCTGCTGTTCATCATCATCTCGATTTTCATCGCCGGCCTGATGGTCGGGCGCACGCCGGAATATGTCGGCAAGAAGATCGAGGCCAAGGAAGTGAAGATGGCGATGCTGGCAATCCTTGTCCTGCCGCTGATGTATTTGGGTTGGACGGCGGTCGCCATGGAGGTGCCGTCCGCGGTTGCTGCCATGAACAATCCCGGCCCGCACGGCTTCACCGAGGTCCTCTATGCCTACGTCTCGCAGACCGGCAATAACGGCTCGGCATTCGCCGGCATCAGCGCCAATACGCTGTTCTACAACGTCACCGGCGCGATCGCGATGGGCGTCGGCCGGTTCTGGATGATCATCCCGACCATGGCGATTGCCGGCTCGCTCGCGGCCAAGAAATCGGTTCCCGCCTCGGCGGGCACGCTCCCGACCACCGGCGGCCTCTTCGTCGGCCTCGTCGTCGGCGTGATCGTGATCGTCGGGGGGCTGACCTTCTTCCCGGCGCTCGCACTCGGCCCGATCGTCGAACAGCTCGCGATGAATGCCGGCACCCTGTTCTCATCCAATTAGGCTTTTGGAGTGACTTCGATGGAAACTTCAATTTCGCGCAAGAGCATGCCCGTCTCGGCGCTGTTTGACCCGAAGATCGTCGTACCGGCTATTGGCTCCGCGTTCGTCAAGCTCGATCCGCGCACGCTCATGAAGAACCCGGTGATGTTCGTGCTGGAAATCGTCACCGCGCTGACCACCGTGATCCTGATCCGCGATCTCTTCACCGGCGGCGAGCATATCGGCTTCGAGTTCCAGATCATTATCTGGCTGTGGTTTACCGTGCTGTTCGCCAATTTCGCCGAAGCCGTTGCCGAAGGCCGCGGCAAGGCGCAGGCCGATACCTTGCGCCGGCAACGCACCGAGACCCAGGCTAAGCTGATTACGGCCTCGGACGATCAGCAACACTATCGGCTCATTCTTTCGACTGAGCTGAAAGTCGGCAACGTCGTTCTGGTTGAAGCCGGCGATACTATTCCGTCGGACGGCGAAGTGACCCAGGGCATGGCCTCGGTCAACGAGGCGGCGATCACGGGGGAATCGGCGCCGGTCATTCGCGAGTCCGGCGGCGACCGCTCCGCGGTGACCGGCGGCACGCAAGTGCTGTCCGACTGGATCCGCGTCCGCATCACCGCGGCGCCTGGCTCGACCTTCCTCGATCGTATGATCCGCCTGGTCGAAGGCGCCGAACGGCAGAAGACGCCGAACGAGATTGCGCTGAATATCCTGCTGGTCGGCCTCACCATCATCTTCGTGTTCGCGACTGCGACGATCCCGAGCTATGTCGCCTATACGGGCGGCACGATCTCCGTCGTCATCCTGGTCGCGCTGTTCGTCACCTTGATCCCGACCACGATCGGCGCGCTGCTCTCGGCCATCGGCATCGCCGGCATGGACCGCCTGGTGCGGTTCAACGTGCTGGCGATGTCCGGCCGCGCGGTCGAAGCCGCAGGCGACGTCGACACCCTCCTCCTCGACAAGACCGGCACGATCACGCTCGGCAACCGCCAGGCGACCGAGTTCAAGCCGATGCAGGGCGTTACCGAGCAGGAGCTTGCGGACGCAGCCCAATTGGCTTCGCTCGCCGATGAGACACCGGAGGGACGGTCGATCGTCGTTCTGGCGAAGGAGAAATACGGCATTCGCGGGCGCGAACTCCACGAGTTGCGCGCCAACTTCATCCCGTTCACCGCGCAGACGCGGATGAGCGGCGTCGAGATCGGCTCCTCCTGGGTGCGCAAGGGCGCGGTGGATTCGATCTTGAACTTCCTTAACGGGTCCCCGATCGTCACGTCGGGCAACGCCGTCCAGGCGCTGCGGCCGAATGTGAGCGCCGAAACGGCACGCGAAGTAAACGCGATCGCCGACGCCATTGCGAAGTCGGGCGGCACGCCGCTCGCCGTCGCCAAGGACGGTAAGCTCCTCGGCGTCATTCATCTCAAAGACATCGTCAAAGGCGGCATACGCGAACGCTTCAACGAATTGCGCCGCATGGGCATCCGCACCGTCATGATCACGGGCGACAATCCTATGACCGCAGCAGCAATCGCCGCCGAAGCCGGCGTCGACGACTTTCTGGCGCAGGCCACGCCCGAGGAAAAGCTGCGGCTGATCCGCGATGAGCAGGCCAAGGGCAAGCTCGTCGCCATGTGCGGCGACGGCACCAACGATGCGCCGGCGCTCGCCCAAGCCGATGTCGGCGTCGCCATGAACACCGGCACGCAGGCGGCTCGCGAAGCTGGAAATATGGTGGATCTTGATTCGAATCCGACCAAGCTCATCGAGATCGTCGAAATCGGCAAGCAGCTTTTGATGACCCGCGGCGCACTGACCACGTTCTCGATCGCCAATGACGTGGCGAAATATTTCGCCATCATCCCGGCGATGTTCGTTGCCTTCTATCCGCAGCTTCAAGCCTTGAACATCATGAAGCTGGCGACACCGGAGAGCGCCATTTTGTCGGCGATCATCTTCAATGCGTTGATCATCATCGCATTGATTCCGCTGTCGCTGAAGGGCGTACGCTATCGCCCGATCGGCGCCGGCGCGCTCTTGCTGCGCAATATTTGGATCTACGGCGTCGGCGGCGTGATCATTCCGTTTATCGGCATCAAGGCCATCGACGTGCTCGTCAATGGCCTGCATCTGGTCTGATAGGACTTAAGGAGAATTCTCATGTTACGCGAAATCCGTCCGGCGATTGTCGTCCTTGTCGCTCTGACCCTGATCTGCGGTTTGGGCTATCCGCTGGCGATGACCGGCATCGCCGAAGTCATCTTCCCCTACCAGGCTCAGGGCAGCATGATCGAGCGCGACGGCCATGTCATAGGCTCGGCCCTGATCGGTCAGACCTTCACCAGCGACAAATACTTCCACGGCCGACCGTCGGCGACGACTGCAACCGACCCCAACGATTCCACCAAGACCGTTGCGGCGCCATATAACGCCGCGAATTCGGGCGCATCGAATCTCGGCCCGTCCAACAAGGCGCTGGTCGACCGCGTGGCGGGCGACATCGATACGCTCAAGAAGGAAAACCCCTCCGCTGCTGTCCCGATCGATCTCGTGACCACGTCGGCCAGCGGTCTCGACCCGGACATTTCGCCGGAGTCGGCTTTGTTTCAGGTTCCCCGTATTGCCAAGGCCCGCAATCTGCCCGAAGATCGCGTCCGCCAACTGGTCGCGGATCATACCCAAGGTCGCCTGCTTGGGCTTTTGGGCGAGCCGCGCGTCAACGTTCTGCTGCTCAATCTCGCGCTCGATAAGTTGGCGACTGGATAAACCAACCCAACGTTTTGAGAACTTCGATAGGTGATGGCTGATCAGCGGCGCGACTCCGAACATCGACCCTCACCCGAAGCGCTCCTGGAAGCGGCGCGCCGCGAAGAACGGCGCGTCGGCAAACTGCGAATCTTCGTCGGCGCTGCGCCCGGCGTCGGCAAGACCTACGAGATGCTGCAACAGGCCCACGCGCGCCGGAAGGACGGCTACGACGTCGTCGTAGGCGTCGTTGAAACGCACGGCCGCCGCGACACCGAAACGCTTTTGGAAGGCCTCGAGGTCATTCCGCGCAAGCGCATCGAATACAAAGCCCAGTTGCTCGAGGAAATGGACCTCGATGCGGTGATCGCGCGTCACCCGCAGATCGCGCTGGTCGACGAACTCGCGCATACCAATGCCGACGGCAGCCGCCATCCGAAGCGCTATCTCGATGTTGAAGAGCTGATGAGCTACGGCATCGACGTCTACACCACCGTCAATATCCAGCATATCGAAAGCCTCAACGACGTCGTTGCGCAGATCACCCATGTGCGGGTGCGCGAAACCGTACCCGACGCCGTATTCGACCGCGCCGATGCCGTCGAACTGGTCGACCTCACACCCGACGACCTGATCCAGCGCCTCAAGGAAGGCAAGGTCTATGTTCCAAAACAGGCCGAGCGCGCGCTCGAGCATTTCTTCTCGCCCGCCAACCTGACGGCGCTGCGCGAACTTGCTTTGCGCCGCACCGCTGAACGGGTCGACGAGCAACTGCTCTCGGAAATGCAGGCGCACGCGATCCAGGGGCCGTGGCCGGCGGGCGAACGCATCGTGGTTTGCATCAGCGAGGATCCCCGTTGCGCCGGCCTCGTGCGCTACGCCAAGCGCCTCGCCGACCGGCTGCATGGCCCGTGGATCGCGCTATACGTCGAAGGACGGCGCAGCCTGCAATTAACCGAGGAGGAACGCGACCGTATCGCCGACACGCTGCGGCTCGCCGAGGCGCTTGGCGGCGAAGCCGTCACCACCCCCGGCAGCGACCGGAACATCGCCGACGATGTGATCGGCTACGCGCACGCCCACAACGTCACCCAGATCATCGTCGGCAAATCGACGCGCTCGCGCTGGTTCGAAGTGCTGCACGGCTCGGTGGTGCGTGATCTGGTGCGCAGCTCCGGCAATATCAGCGTCCATGTCATTGCCGGCGATCGGCTCACTGGCCAGCCGATCCCGAAAAAAACAGTGCGCACGTCGGATCGCGATCACGTTTCCGATCCACGCCCGTATTTGCTCGCGCTGGTGGCGGTTGCGGTCGCGCTCGGCTGCGCCGAACTGGTCGATTATTGGGTGGGCGTCGAGAACGTCGATCTGGTGTTTCTGACCGCCGTTGTCGGCGTGGCGGTACGCTTTGGGCTGTGGCCCTCGCTGCTCGCAAGTGTCGCCTCGGCGCTGTGCTACAATTTTTTCTTCTTGCCGCCGATTTACACGTTCACCATAGCCGATCCGCACAATATCGCGGCCTTTGCCTTGTTCACGCTGGTCGCCGTGATCGTCTCCAACGTCGCGGCGCGCGGCCGCATGCAGGCGGTGACCGCGCAGGCGCGCGTGCGCACGGTCGAGTCGCTGCATTCGTTCAGCCGCAAGCTCGCCGGCGCCGGCACGCTCGACGACGTTCTGTGGGCGACGGCCTATCAGACGGCCTTGATGTTGAAGGTGCGGGTCGTGCTGCTGTTGCCGAGCAACGGCTCGATCACGGTGAAAGCGGGCTATCCGCCCGAGGATACGCTCGGCGACGCTGACATCGCCGCCGCGAAGTGGTCCTTTGAAAACGACCGCCCCGCCGGCCGCGGCTCCGACACGCTGCCCGGCGCCAAGCGCCTGTTCCTGCCGATGCATACCGGGCGCGGCGCCATCGGCGTCGTCGGCATCGACAGCGACAAATCAGGCCCGCTGCTCACGCCCGATCAACGGCGGCTCCTCGACGCCTTGATGGACCAGGGCGCGCTCGCCATCGAGCGCGTCCAGCTCGTCGAGAATATGGAGCAGATCGAGCGCACCGCCGAGACCGAGCGCCTGCGCTCGGCGCTCCTCACCTCGATTTCGCACGATCTCAAGACGCCACTCGCCTCCGTGCTCGGCTCGGCCGGCACGCTGCGCGACCTCGCCGACAGATTGACCGACAGCGAGAAAGCCGAGCTTCTGGCGACGGTCATCGATGAATCCGAGCGGCTCAATCGGTTCATCGCCAACCTTCTCGATATGACCAAGCTCGAATCCGGCGCCGTGACGCCAAAGCTCGCGCCGTACGATCTGTCGGAGATTATCGGCTCGACTTTGCAGCGAACCGTCAAGATTCTGCGGCATCATTCGGTGCAGCTCGACCTTGCGACCGATATGCCCATGGTGTCGCTCGACGCCGTTCTGTTCGAGCAGGTGCTGTTCAATCTTCTCGACAATGCGGCGAAATATGCTGCGGCCGGCTCCACCATTTTTATCCGCACCTGGCGCGACCGCACCACGGTCTCCCTGCAGATTCTCGACGAAGGCGAAGGCATCCCGCAGGACGACCTCGAACACATCTTCGATAAATTCTACCGGGTGCAAAAGACCGACCAGGTTCGCCCCGGCACCGGTCTCGGGCTTGCCATCTCGCGCGGCTTTGTCGAGGCCATGAACGGCGCCATCGTCGCGGCCAATCGCACCGACCGCCGCGGCGCCGTGTTCACCATCAGCCTGCCGATCGCCAGCGAACCGCAAAAGCTGGACGCCGCCGCATGAGCGCGGCCCCGCTCCGCGTCCTCGTCGTCGACGATGAGCCGCCGATCCGCAAGCTGCTGCGCATGGGTCTATCGGCGCACGGCTATCAGATTCTCGAAGCGCCCAACGGCAAGACCGCGCTCGAGCTTTTGGCTCAATCGCCCGATCTGGTCATTCTCGATCTCGGCCTTCCGGACATTGAAGGCCACGACCTGCTGCGCACCATCCGCGCCCGCAACGAAAGCGTCCCGATCGTGGTGCTGTCGAGCCGCGGCGACGAGGCCGGCAAGGTCCAGGCGCTCGATCTCGGCGCCGACGATTACCTGACAAAACCATTTGGGATGGATGAACTGCTCGCCCGCATGCGCGCGGCGCTGCGGCATCAATTGCAGGTCCATGGCGAGCGCCCGGTGTTTCGGACCGGGGATCTCACCGTCGACCTGGTACGGCGCATCGTCAAGGTCGGCGACAAGGACGTCAAGCTGTCGCCGAAAGAATACGATCTGCTCCGCGTTCTGGTGCAACACGCCGGCAAGGTGCTCACGCATAAATTCCTGCTCGGCGAATTGTGGGATGATTTGACCGACGCGCAATATCTGCGGGTCT
>DASQRX010000046.1:0-2646 GCA_035642635.1 Xanthobacteraceae bacterium | reverse complement strand
GCCGGTGCGCTCGGCGACGCGCTCGGCGAATTGCTTGGCGGCGATATTGGCCGGATGATCATCCTGCGCGAAATGCGCGAAGCGCAGCGTTAGCGGCGACGCCCCGCGCGCAACGTAGGGCGCGGCCAGCATTGCCGCGACGGCGCCGGTTCCGAGCAGCTCTCTTCGGTTCATGATTTCCTCCCTTCTTGACGTTTCTTCCCTAAGCCCGCTGCCGGCTTAGCCGTGAAATCCAAAATAGTTCGGCAATGCGAGCGCAAACCAGGGTACGAAGGCGACGATCAGCAAGCCGGCCAGAACCACGGCGAGATAGGGCAGCATGGCGCGCGAAGCGGGTTCGATTTCGCATCGCATGACGGCGCAGCAAACATAAAAGCCGACGCCCGCGAGCGGCATGAAGCCGCCGACGCCCATCGCGATGATCAGGACGATGGCGAAGTGCAGGCCGCTGAAGCCGAGCTTGACCGCAATCGGCAGCAACAATGGCGCGAGCACATTGAGGGACGGCAAGCCTTCGAGCAGCACGCCGACAAAGATCAACACCGCGATCGAGCCGATCATGAAGATCGTCGCGTTCGCGTGGCCGGAGGCGAGGAGATCGACCAGGCGCTGGGGCAGATAGGCGATCGTCAGCACCCACGAAAAGGCCGAGGCGGCGGTAAAGATGAACAGCAGCACGCCGGTCAGCGCGGCCGTATCCTGAACTGCGCGCAGGAATCCGGCGACAGTCATCTCGCGGTAGACGAACATGGCGAGAGTGACGCCATAAACGACGGCGAGCGCGGCGATCTCAGTGGGCGTAGCGAGGCCGAGGAGAATCCCGGCGAGCAGCATGCCGGGCATCAGCAGGGGCAGAATTGCGTTGAGCCCCGCGCGCGCGACCACCCGCGCCGGGGCGCGGGGAGCAGACGGCGCGCCGGCGCGACGGGCGCGGATTGCGATCAGCGCCATCAGACAGAGAGCAATCACGGCCGCGGGCATCAGGCCGCCGATGAACATGCCGGCCACCGACACATTGGTGATCGAACCCACGATCAGCATGGCGATGCTCGGCGGCACCGTCTCGCCCATGATCGCTGAAACGGCGAGCACGGCCGCGCCTTCCGGAGCGCCGTGGCGGGCGCTGACTTCGTCGCGCATGATCGTGCCGACGGCGGCGACGTCGGCGGGCTTCGAGCCGGAAAGGCCCGAGATCACATACATGCTGACGACCGCGACCTGCAGCAGCCCGCCGCGCATATGGCCGACCAGCGTGTGGACGAAGTGGATCAGCCGCACGCTGATCCCGCCGCGCTCCATCACCAGCCCTGCCAGGATGAAAAAGGGAATGGCGAGGAGAATGTAATTCCCTGCGCCGGCGACCATGGTTTGCGGCAGGACGAGCAGCGGCGCCGCGCTGCTCGTCCAGAGATAGGACGCGGCGGCGAGCAGCAGTACGAAACCGACTGGAACGCCGGCGAATATCGCGGCGAAAAAAAGAACGAGCGCGGCGATGATCGAGGAATCGTCGCCCAGTGCCGGCAGCCAGGACCCATACGTCGTCGCGGCCAGCGCCGTCGCGGCGACAAAAAACGCGGCGACGACCAGCGCCAGTCTCCCATGCTCGCGCCAGACGCGCGCCGCCGCATAGAGGGCCATCAGCGCCATGCCGGCCGGAAGCGGGACGGCGATCAATGCCGCGGGCGCCTGCAGGATCGGCGTGCGCTCGGCCCAGCTCGCAGCGATGAACTCGATCGAGGCGACGCCGATCAGTCCGCTGACGAAGAAGACGACGATGTCCGCGAGCGCGAGGCAAGCGCGCTCGACCCGACTCGGGACGAGGTTGAGGAACAGGCGGACCTGCGCATGGTCGCGCCGCCGATAGGCCACGGCGCCGCCGATGAACGCAAGGATCGACAGCACCAGCCGGGCGACTTCGTCCGACCACAGAAAGGAGTGGCGGAAGAAGACGCGCGCCATGACGTTGGCGAGCACAAGAAGAAGCTCGCCAAGCAGCGCGCCGATGACAATCGTTTCGGCCAGGCGGTCGAGCGCGCGCAGAGCAAGCGGCTCGCGCGCGGCGGCCTCAACCGCGGCCTCAGCTTTCGTCATCGCCCTCGGCACGGCGAAGCCGCCGCTCGGCGACACTTGGCCCTACCACGCCGAGTTGTTCGCCGCGCGATACTGCGCGGATTCAACAGCGACGCTCCTCACGCTCCGCATGGCTTTCCTCCCTGGCGGCCTTCTTGAGGCGAGGCCGTGCTTTGCGGCCGTTGACCGGCGGTTTGCGCGCCCGCGTTTCGTCGGCAAAGTAGTCTGGATTGAGGCGGCGGATGTTCGGAATGTCGGCCAGAAGCCCGTCGAGATGAGTGCCCATCGCCACAGCGGCGCGCGCGCCGTCTCGGGATTCGATCGCCGCCGCGATGGCGGCGTGCTCGCGGATGGCGCGCGTCATGCGGCCCTCCTGCGGCGTCAGCCGCCTCAAGCGATCGACATGAACCTTGACCTGTTCGACCAGCGTCCAAATTCCCCGATAGCCCGCAGCCTCGGCGATGGCGCCGTGAAAGGCCTCGTCCGCCTGATGGAAAGTATTGCGATCGCCGGCTCTGCTCGCTTCGCGCTGGCGCTCGAGCTGCGCGAGGAGGGCGATGACCTGGCTGCGCTGGG
>DASQRX010000045.1:0-10428 GCA_035642635.1 Xanthobacteraceae bacterium | reverse complement strand
CGGAATTGTCTGCGCGCAGCGCGGACAATTCGAGGAAGCCGAAAAGTCTCTGCGCGCGGCCAATGCGGTCGATGCATCGGTGCCGCCTTGTCTGCACAATCATGGCAACGCGCTCGGCCGCCTCAACCGTTACGAGGAGGCGATTGCGAGCTACCAAAAGGTTTGGCCCGGCGCCCGGCGCCGCTGCAGGTCAGTTTTCTCGGCTATCCGGGAACGATGGGTGCGGGTTTTATCGACTACATCGTCGCCGACGCAACTGTGCTGCCGCGCAAAGATTTTGGCAATTTCAACGAAAAAGCGGCCTGGCTGCCCGACAGCTACCAGGTTTGCGATGTGCGCCGGCCCATTTCGGAACCTGCGCCGACGCACGCCCAATGTGGCTTGCCCGAAGGGGCATTTGTGTTCTGCTGTTTCAATGCCGCCTACAAGATCACGCCTGAAACGTTCCAATCCTGGATGCGACTGCTTGCGGCCGCTGAGAACAGCGTGCTCTGGCTGGCAAGTCCAAACCCGACCGCGGCGGCGAATTTGCGCGCGGCGGCGCAGGTCAGCGGCATCGCACCCGACCGGCTCATTTTCGCGCCAAGGGTGCCGTCGATCGCCGATCATTTAGCGCGGCACCGGCAAGCCGATCTGTTCCTCGACACACCGCCCTACAACGCCCACATCACGGCCGCCGATGCGGCTCAGGAGGAAGCTCGCACAAAACCGCGACACCACGCCGCTTTTCGATACCAAGCGTTTCGCGCGCCATATCGAGGCCGCCTATGCAAAGATGTGGCGGCGCTCTCAGAACGCGGAGCCCGCGGAAAGCTTCGCGGTCGAGATGTGAGGCCAAGGACAGAGAAGCCAAGGCAGGCGCAATCGAAACGGCTGTGCTAACCATGGCCGAAAGCCGTCCACCCCAGAAGCGGGGCAGGGTGGCGATTGAATGAGGGAGGAAGAGCCGATGAGTTCTCGTGATTACCTGCGTGCGGCGGTCGCGCCCGCGCTCGCCGTTTTGGTGATGCTGGCGGCGTCGCTTGCGCCGGCGCGTGCCGACAGCGATTTCCCAAACCGCCCGATCCGGCTGATCGTCGGTTTCGCCGCCGGCGGCGGCAACGACATTTTCGCCCGCCTGGTTGCAGAGAAGGCGTCCGCTCTGCTCGGCCAATCGGTGGTCGTCGAAAACCGGCCGGGCGCTGGCGGACGGCTGTCCGGGGAATATGTCTCGAACCAGGCCGCCGACGGCTATACCCTCCTTGTCGGCGCCTCGGGCGCGATGTCGATCGCGGCTGCGATCTATCCCGATCTCAAATATCACCCGACCAAGACGCTGACGCCACTCGCCATGATTGGCAGCTTCCCGCTGATCATGGTGATCGGCAAGGACAATCCGTCAAATAACGTGAAGGAATTTGTCGAATGGGCAAAGCAGCATCCCGATAAGATGAATTATCCCGCGACCTCGCCGGCCTTCATCCTGCCGTCGGAGCAGTTGAAATTGAAGGCGGGGATGCCTGGCGTGATGATCCCCTACAAGAGCAGCAATGAGATGATCTTGAGTGTGATCGAAGGCCAGACCGCATTCGCCATTGCGGACGGACCGCCGACGGTGCCGCAGGTCAAGGGTGACAAGGTAAAGGCATTAGCCGTTACCGGCTCCGAGCGTTCCGCGGAATTGCCGGACACGCCGAGCATGGCAGAGGCCGGCTATCCCGGCGTCGATGTGCACCTTTGGAGCGGTATATTCGCGCCGGCGGGCACTCCCGCTCCCACCGTTGCCAAGCTCGAAAAAGCTTTGAATGAGTCGATCCACGATCCCGGCGTGTCGGCCAAGCTCAAGGCCATGGCGGTCGATCCCGGCGGTGGCTCCCCCGACGAATTCCGGCGCATGATTGACGCCGATATCGTCAAATATACTGCCATCATAAAGGCCGCGAACCTGCACTTCGAAGAGTAGCGCTGCGCCTTTACTCCGCGGCCGCAGCGGCGCAAATTCGGAGCGCCGGTTTCGGAGGATGTTCCATGAGAATCTTTGCGGCCGCTCTCGCCGCCGCTATACTATTGCAGTGGACGACGCCTGTCCGCGCCGACGACATCGACCTTTCGACCTGGACCTGCCAGCAATTCGTCTCGGCGAACAAGGACGACATCGGCATCATCCTGGCGTGGCTCGACGGCTATTACAAAGACGAGGACGACCCGCCGGTGATCGACACCACGAAGTTCGCCGACAACACCAAGAAGCTCGGCGAGTACTGCGCCGCGCATCCGGACATCGGCTTCATCACTGCGACGGACAAGCTGTTCCAGAAAGAGTGAACCCGCCCTCCCGCAAGTGGCGCATTACACGTCCAGCAAGTCGTCATCGGCGAATTCGGCGCGCTCTTGGATGAATTCGAAGCGCGCTTCGGCCTTCGTGCCCATCAGCCGCTCGACCGATTTTTCGGTGTCCTTGCGGTCATCGGCGACCAGCATGACGCGAAGGAGCATGCGCTTCTTCGGGTCCATGGTCGTTTCCTTGAGCTGCGCCGCCATCATCTCGCCGAGGCCCTTGAAGCGGCTGACTTCCACCTTGGCGTTGGCGTGAAATTCCTTTTTCAGGATTTCATCGCGGTGCTTTTCGTCGCGGGCGTAGAAATTCTTGCCGCCGTGCGAGAGCCGGTAGAGCGGCGGGACCGCGAGATAAAGGTGGCCGTGATCGATGAGCTGCGGCATCTGCCGGTAGAAGAAGGTGATGAGGAGGGCGGCGATATGGGCGCCGTCGACGTCGGCGTCGGTCATGATGATGACTTTGCCGTAGCGCAAATCCTCGTCGCGATAATGCACGCCGGTGCCGCAGCCGAGCGCTTGCGCGAGATCGGCCAGCTGCTGGTTCTGCGCCAGCTTGTCCTTGCCGGCCGACGCCACGTTGAGGATCTTGCCGCGCAGCGGCAGGATCGCCTGCGAGGCGCGGTCACGGGCCTGTTTCGCCGAGCCGCCGGCGCTGTCGCCTTCGACCACGAAGATTTCCGAACCATCGGCGGCGCTGTTGGTGCAGTCGGCGAGCTTGCCGGGCAGGCGGAGTTTTTTCACCGCGCTCTTGCGCGCAATGTCCTTTTCCTGGCGGCGGCGGATGCGCTCCTCGGCGCGCTCGACCACGAAGTCGAACAGCTTGTTGGCCTGCAGCGGATTGCCGGCGAGCCAATGGTCGAATGGGTCCTTGATCGCCTGCTCGATGATCTTTTGCGCTTCGGCGGTGGCGAGCCGGTCCTTGGTCTGGCCCTGGAATTCCGGCTCGCGGATGAACACCGAAAGCATGGCACCGGCGCCGACCATCACGTCGTCCGACGTGATCGCCGCGGCGCGCTTGCCCTGACCGACGCGCTCGGCGTGATCCTTCAGGCCGCGGGTCAGCGCCGCGCGCAGGCCCGATTCATGCGTGCCGCCGTCGGGAGTGGGAATGGTGTTGCAATAGGAGTTGAGAAAACCGTCGGCGTCGGCGGTCCAGGCCACCGCCCATTGCGTCGCGCCGTGGGCGCCGGCCTTTTTCGCGCTGCCAGAGAAAACCTCGGGATGCACCAGCGTCGCGCTGGCGAGCGTCTCCGACAGATAGTCTTTGAGCCCGTCGGCAAAATGAAAAGTCGCTTTTTCCGGCACATTCTCGACACCGTGCAACAGTGCTTTGGCGCAGGACCAGCGGATTTCGACGCCGCCGAACAGATAGGCCTTGGAACGCGTCATCTTGAACACGCGTTCCGGCTTGAAATGCGCTTTGTCGCCGAAGATTTTCGGGTCGGGATGGAATCGGACTTTGGTGCCGCGGCGGTTTGGCGCTTTGCCGGCGTCTTGCAGTTTGCTCTTCGGCGTGCCGCGTTCGAACGCCATGCGGTAGAGCTTTTGGCCGCGCGCGACTTCGACTTCCATGCGATCGGACAAAGCATTCGCGACCGAGACGCCGACGCCGTGCAGGCCGCCTGACGTTTCGTAGACGTTCGAGTCGAATTTGCCGCCGGCGTGCAGCGTGCACATGATCACTTCGAGCGCGGATTTCTTCGGAAATTTCGGATGCGGATCGACCGGGATGCCGCGGCCGTTGTCGGTGACGGTCAAAAAGCCGTCCGCCTCGAGCTCGACCTCGATCCAGTCGGCATGGCCCGCCAAAGCCTCGTCCATGGCATTGTCGATGACCTCGGCGAACAGATGATGCAGCGCCTTCTCGTCGGTGCCGCCGATATACATGCCGGGACGGCGGCGAACCGGCTCGAGCCCTTCCAGCACCTCGATATGGCGTGCCGTGTAGCCGGCTTCGGCCGCGGAGCCGCGCGAAGGCGCGGCCGCGCTGCGCCGGGCGCTGCCGCCGCGCCGCGTTTCCGACACGCCCGCAAACAAGTCGCCGGTCTTGGCCGCGGCCCTCGGAGCCGGCTTGGCTGACTTTGACGTTTTTGACGATTTCGCAGTTTTTCCCACGGCTTGTCCCAAAATCCTCGTCTTATGTGGCGTGCCGTCCCCGCCGCGCAACGGTGAACGAATCATCGCAGCAGAACGTCCGACTATGCCACCGGCGCGGCAAAACCATGAGCGCAACGTGAGTGCATTGACGGCGTAAAACGCGGGCCTTATATGCCGGCCCATGAGCGTCTCATTCGCGAGCATTGCATTCAAGAAGCGCCGCCGCCGTCGTCACACGGCACGGATGCGCGCTCGCGCGTAAACCCATTCGTGCCGCCGGTTCCGCGGCACCCTTCCTAACATCTTGCCTGCGGATTCGGCCTGATCCCACAGAGGTCAAAGGTTAGAATCATGTCTGCGAAAGCAAAAATCGGCGTCCTCGGCGCGTCCGGCTATACCGGCGCCGAACTGGTGCGGCTCTTGCTCCGGCATCCCAACGTGGAAATCGTTCTCCTCACCGCGGACCGGCGCGCCGGTAGGCCGATGTCGGACGTATTCCCGCAATTCTCGCCGTTCAAACTGCCGACGCTGACCTCGATCGAAGCCGCCGATTGGACGACACTCCGGCTCGAACTAGCGTTCTGCGCCTTGCCGCATGGCACGACGCAGAAAGTCATCAAGGATTTGCTGGCGCGCGCTCAGGCCACAAAAGTGGTCGATCTGTCTGCGGATTTCCGCCTGGCCGATCCGGCCGCTTACGCGCGCTGGTACGGGCACGAGCATTTTGCGCCGGAGCTGCAAAAGGAGGCCGTCTACGGTCTCACCGAAGTCTATCGGTCCGAGGTCAAAACGGCGCGGCTTGTCGCCAATCCGGGCTGCTATACGACCTGCGCCGAGCTCGCCCTGATCCCGCTGCTCAAGGCCAAGGCGATCAACCCGGACGAGATCGTGATCGACGCCAAGTCGGGCATGACCGGCGCCGGCCGGGCGGCGAAGGAAGAGATGCTATTCTCGGAAGTGTCGGAAGGCTTTCACGCCTATGGGGTCGGCCACCATCGCCACATGGCCGAGCTCGATCAGGAGTTTTCCAAGGCCGCCGGCCGCGAGGTGGTGGTGAGCTTCACGCCGCATCTCGTGCCGATGAATCGCGGCATTTTTTCAACGATCTATGTGCGGGATGCGAAAGCGTCACCGCAAGATCTTCATGCGATCCTTTTAAAGTCTTACGCGAGCGAGCCGTTCGTCCACGTGCTGCCGTTCGGCGCCACACCGCAGACCCGGTATGTGCGCGGCTCCAACATGACGTTCATCGGCGTCGCCGCCGACCGCATCCCCGGCCGTGCCATAATCGGCTCGGCGCTCGACAACCTGACCAAGGGCGCATCGGGCCAGGCGGTGCAGAACATGAACGTGATGCTCGGGCTTCCCGAAGCTACGGGTCTCGAACAAGTTGCGCTGTTTCCTTAACGCGACGCAATCGCGTCACAGTTGCTTTTCGATGTCGGGATTTAGGTTCTTGGCGGCGGCGGCGTCGGTGTCGCCGCCGGCGCATCGCCGATTTTGTGCTTAGCGAGGCCGCCCAGGTAGAGCGATTTGGCATCCTGCGGGTGGAGACGAATAGCAGCGTCGAAAGTCCCCAAATAATTAGCCGCGGACCTTGACGTAGCTTCCCGGCGCATCCTCGATGGCCGGCAGCGCGCCGGCGCCGGGCACGCGTGCGGCGACTTCGGTCGGACTTTGCCGGGTGATCCAGAGCAGCCAATCGGGCCACCAGGAGCCGGTATGTTCCTTGGCCTTGGCGAGCCAGCTGTTGATGTCGGCATTGCGCGGTTTTGGCCCGGTCCAATACTGGTACTTCCGCTTCGCCGGCGGATTGATGACGCCGGCGATATGGCCGGACCCGGATACGACGAACCGCACGTCACCGCCGAACGATTTTGAGCCGACCATCACCGATTTCGCCGGCGCGATGTGGTCCTCGCGCGTCGCCAGATTGTAGATAGGAATCGTGATCGCCTTGAGATCGATCGGCGTATTGCCCAGCACCATCTTGCCCTTCGACAGCTTGTTGTCGAGATAGCAGTTGCGCAGATAGAAAGAATGATTGGCCGCCGGCAGGCGCGTGGCGTCGGAATTCCAATAGAGCAGATCGAACGGGAAGGGCGCCTTGCCTTTGAGATAATTGTTGATGACGTAGGGCCAGATCAGGTCGTTCGAGCGCAACAGGTTGAAGACGCTCGCCATCGCGCCGGAGTCGAGAAAGCCGCGCTCCGCCATCTTCTGTTCGATCGCGGCAACCTGCTCCTCGTCGACAAAGACCTTGAGATCGCCGGCATAGGTGAAATCCACCTGGGCAGCGAACAGCGTCGCCGAAACAATCCGTTCGTCGTGCCACGCCGCCATGGCCGCCAGCGTCACCGCGAGCAGCGTGCCGCCGACGCAGTAGCCGATGGAATGAACTTTGTCCTCGCCGGTCGCTTCTTTGATGGCGTCGAGCGCAGCGAGCGGGCCTTGGCGGACATAGTCCTCGAAGGTTTTTTGCGCGAGATGGACGTCAGGATTGACCCAGGAGACGCAGAACACGGTGATCCCCTGATCGACGCACCATTTGATGAAGGATTTTTCCGGCGTCAGATCGAGCACGTAGAACTTGTTGATCCACGGCGGCACGATCAACAGCGGACGCTTGAGCACCATTTCGGTCGTCGGCGCGTACTGGATCAGCTGCATCATCTCGTTCTGGAAGATGACTTTGCCGGGCGTGACCGCGAGGTTGCGTCCGACCTCGAACATCGAAGCATCGGACTGGCGGATTTTGAGTTCGCCGTGGCCGGCTTCGATATCCTCGGCCAGCATGCTCATGCCGCGCACCAAGTTCTCCGCGCCCGAGGCGAACGTCTCGCGCAACAGCTCCGGATTGGTCAGGACGAAATTCGTCGGTGCGATCGCGTTGGTGATCTGGCGGACATAAAACTCCGCCTTTTGCCGTGTGTGCGGATCAAGGTCGGCGGCGTCGGCGACCAATTTGTCGGCCCATTCCGAGGTGAGCAGATAGCCCTGTTTAAGGAAATCGAAGAACTGATTCGACGTCCATTCGGGATCGCTGAATCTCTTGTCGCCCGGTGCAGGCGCGATGATGTCCGACACGGGCTCTCCGGCAAGCCGCCGCGACGCCGAGGCCCAGAGTTCGAGATAGGCCTTGCCGAGCCGGTTCTGTGCTGCCACGGCGCGTTGCGGGTCCTCCAGCCAGTATTTCGCAACGTGCCCGAGCGTCTTGACGATTTCGCCAAGTTCGGCGGCGACCTCGTCGCTGATGCGGCCTTCCTCGCGGGGCCGCAGATAGGCCGCGAGCGCGCGTCCGCCTTGTTCGACGAGGCGCGCGAGATTACGCGAGAACCGCTCGACATCGACGACGCCGAATCTGAGGCCGGAATCGACACCGGATTTGGTGTCGGTTCTTTCTGCGGCCGGCGTCACCGGTCGTGCGGATTCTTGCACCGCCGGTAGCTGCGGCGGCGTCATCACCGTCTCCGGCACTACCGGTTGCTGCGCCGGCGCCGGCACGGTCTCTTCCGCCGCCGGTAGCTGCGGCGGCGCTATCGTCGTCTCTTTTACCGTTTCTTGTACCGTTTCTTGTACCGTTCCTTGCGGCGTCTCTTGCGTCACGGTGACAGGAGCTTCCGGTTCTTGCGATGTAACTCGCACGAGCGTTCCTCATGGGCCGGAGCGCTTTGTTGCCTCCGGCGGAATTGGCCTTATCAACTTCGCCGCTACATAAGACAACGCCTATTGCAGCACTTGCGTGGCATCCGCCAGCGCACTCGCTCGCCATCCGCGCCCGGCCGGATTGTCGCCGATCAGATATAGCGCCGCAAAAAGGCAGTTGCATACGCGGTCCTTGTTTCGACATATTACCACTTTAGCTTGACCGCTTGTGTGATCTCTGAGTTGTTTATCGTAAATTATTGGGGTCATACGCGTTTCTGAAATTCTTGTGCGCAGCAACAAGGGGTGGCGAGGCGGGATCTGACGGCCAAAGTAAGAGCAAACAGGCCGAAGCGGGACGCTTTCTGAGAGCATATTGGAGACCTAGAGTGTGGCGGTGGCGAAATATAAAGGCGCGCAGGCGCGCGGGCTTTGTGCCTGCGCGATTGGCGCTTCTATGCGCGACGCCCAACTGCGCGACGCCCAAGTGCTCGACGCCATTGTGCTTCGCGCTTGCCGCGGCGGCCTGCTTGCTCACCGCAGGTTGCTCGCCCGGCGCCGACTATCCGTCGCTCTTTCCAGCGGTGCGTGACATGCCGCCGCCGCGCACCGAAGCGCCAATGGATCAGCTCCAGGTGCAAAAAGCGACGGAAGATCTGATCACCGAGCGCGATCATCTCAACGCCGCAGCGCCGCCGGCTGCCAATCAAGCGGCGAGTTCTGCGGCAACGCACAAGGCGGCAACGCACAAGGCGGCGGCCCACAAAGCGCTGCCGCAACAGGCTGTTGCCGCACCCCCGGCTACCACCGCCAGCGCTCAAAGCGCTGGTGCCGACCTCAAGCCGTGATACACTTCTGCCCTTAAACCCACTGAATCGGGCCTATAATTGGCCCTCAATCGAAAAGACGATCCGCGGGGGCTCCCATGGAGGAATTTTATCGTGTTCGTCGGCTGCCGCCTTATGTGTTTGAGACGGTGAACCGCGCCAAGGCGGCCGCGCGCAATGCCGGCGCCGACATTATCGATCTCGGCATGGGCAATCCCGACCTGCCGGCCCCCGCGCATGTGGTCGAGAAACTCAAGGAGGTCGTTGGCAAGTCGCGCACCGACCGCTACTCGGCCTCCAAGGGGATTCCCGGGCTGCGCAAGGCGCAAGCCGCCTATTATGCGCGCCGCTTCGGCGTGAAGCTCAATCCCGAGACGCAGGTCGTCACGACGCTCGGCTCGAAGGAAGGTTTCGCCAATGTTGCTCAGGCGATTACCGCGCCGGGCGATATCATCGTCGTTCCCAATCCGACTTATCCGATTCATGTCTTCGGCTTCCTGATGGCCGGCGGCTCGATCCGCTCGGTGCCGGTCGAAGCCAACGATGCATTTTTCGGCGCGCTGGAGCGCGCGGTTATGCACTCGATCCCCAAGCCCATTGCGGTCGTGGTTTGCTACCCGTCGAACCCGACGGCCTGTGTGGCGAGTCTCGACTTTTATCGCGAGCTTATTGCCTTTGCGAAAAAGCACTCGCTCTTGGTGCTGTCGGATCTCGCTTATGCCGAGATTTATTTCGATGATCCGCCGCCGTCGGTTTTGCAGGTTCCGGGCGCGATGGATGTCGCGGTGGAATTCACCTCGATGTCGAAAACCTATTCGATGCCGGGCTGGCGCATCGGTTTTGCGGTGGGCAATGAACGCGTCATCGCGGCGCTGAGCCGGGTCAAATCTTATCTCGATTACGGCGCGTTCACGCCGGTTCAGGTGGCGGCGACCGCCGCGCTCAACGGCCCGGACGATTGCATCCACGAAATGCGCACCATTTATAAGCGGCGCCGTGAAGCTTTGGTCGATTCCTTCAGCCGCGCCGGCTGGCATGTGCCGCCGCCGAAGGCCTCGATGTTTGCCTGGGCGCCGATTCCCGAGCCGTTCCGGACGCTCTCGACCATCGATTTCTCCACGCTTCTTGTCGAGAAGGCCTCCGTCGCCGTCTCGCCGGGCGAGGGCTTTGGCGAGCATGGCGAAGGTCATGTGCGTATCGCGCTTGTGGAGAACGAGCAGCGCATCCGGCAGGCCGCCCGCAATATCCGGCGCTTTCTTGAAACAGGGCCGGAAATGCTGCACAACGTCGTTCCCCTCGCGACGCGGCGTTAGTCGGGCGTCGTTTCTCCCAATTCGGGCGACGCGTTATGACGCAACCGCTGAAAGTCGGCCTTGCCGGGCTTGGCACCGTCGGCAGTGCTGTCGTGCATCTCCTCGACCAGGGACGCGACAAGCTTTTGGCGCGCTGCGGCCGCGGAATCGAGATCGTCGCGCTGAATGCGCGATCGCGCAGCAAGAAGCGCGATTTCGATCTGAAAAGGTTTCGCTGGCTCTCCGATCCC
>DASQRX010000044.1:0-9718 GCA_035642635.1 Xanthobacteraceae bacterium | reverse complement strand
CATGGCGCATTGCGGCTACGAAGCTACCGCCACCAACGCCATGATCGATCATCCGATCGAAGCCTTGATGATCGGACTGCGCGGCGTGAAGACCGAAGGCGAGATGGCACCGGAAATCGCCATGGAGAACCAGCGCCCGGCACAATACGTCTTCGACAGCAACGTGCAACTGACGCTGTCCGAGATGCGCGCCAACGAAGCGCGCGAGAAGGCCGCGAAAGCAGCGCAGACCTCGGCAAGCGCTGCGTAAGTTATCCGTCACCCCGAGGTGCGAGCGCAGCGAGCCTCCAAGCGCGGCAGCCTCGGCGCCTCGGCCGTATCCTTCGAGGGCCGCTTCGCGGCCACCTCAGGATGATGGCGAACATTTACATCCCGAACGCCATCCGCCGCGCGTTGCCGCTTTTGAGATTGCGGTAGCGCGCCAGGGCCCAGAGCGGGAAGAATTTCGCATAGCCGTGGTAGCGCAGATAGAGGACGCGAGGAAAGCCGGTCGCGGTGTAACGCGGCTCGTTCCAGGAACCGTCCGCGCCTTGGCTATCGGCGAGATATTTGGCGCCGCGGGCAACGGCCGGATGATCGACTTCGCCCGCCGCCATGAAGCCGAGCAGCGCCCACGCGGTTTGCGACGCGGTCGAGGGCGCCGGCTCGTAGCCGCGATAATCGAGCTTATAGCTTGAGCCGTCCTCGCCCCAGCCGCCGTCCGGGTTCTGAATGGCGGCAAGCCAGTCCACGGCTTTGCGCATTTCCGGCGCGTTGCCGCCGATCCCTACCGCATTGAGCGCGCACAGCACCGACCAAGTGCCGTAGATGTAATTTATGCCCCAGCGGCCGTACCAGGAGCCGTCGGCGAGCTGGACCCGGCGCAGATAGTCGACGCCGCGCTTGACGGTGTCGCTTGTGGTATCGCCGAACTGCCCCAGCATCGACAGGCAGCGGGCGCTCACATCCTCGGTCGGCGGATCGAGCAGCGCGCCGTGATCGGCGAACGGGATATTGTTGAGATAATGATATTCGTTGTCGGCATCGAACGCGCCCCAGGCGCCGTTACTGCTCTGCATGCCGACGATCCATTCGCGGGCGCGATCGATCTGGCTCTGATAATCGACATTGACCAGGCCCTGCATGCGATCCATCGCCATGGCGACGACCGCGGTATCGTCGACGTCGGGATAATGCGGATTGGCGTATTGGAAGGCCCAGCCGCCCGGCCGCAGATCGGGCCGGCGCGCGATCCAGTCGCCGCGCACATCGAGCACCTGCTTCGGCACCAGCCAATCGAGGCCGCGTTTCACTTGCGCGATGGTGCGCTCGCCGCCGGCTTCAAGGAGCGCATGCGCGGCGAGCCCGGTGTCCCAGATCGGCGACACGCACGGCTGGCAATAAATCTCGTCGTCGGCAATGGCAAGCAGCTTCTCGATCGATGTGCGGGCGATGGCGCGCTGCGGATGATCCTCCCCATAGCCGAGCGCGTCATACATCATTACGCTGTTGGCCATGGCCGGGAAAATTGCGCCGAGCCCGTCCTCGCCGTTGAGCCGCTCGCCGACCCAGGCCAGCGCCTGATCGATGGCACGCTGCCGCGCGCCTTTGGGAAAGAACGGCTCCGCCGCGCGCAGCACATTCTCGACGCCGCGGAAGAACCAGAACCACGACGCCTTCTGCTGCGGCGCTTTCGGCGTCGGCCCAAGCTCAAGCGGCGGATCGAGAAACAACTCGTTGATCCGCACGCCTTTCGGGTTGCGCGCGCGCGGCTTCTTCGCCATCAGCACCAGAAGCGGCACGATCACGGTGCGGCTCCAATACGAGATCTTGTCGAGATGGAACGGAAACCATTTCGGCAACAGCATGATCTCGACCGGCATCACCGGCACCGCGCGCCACAGCACGATGCCGTAGAGCGCCAGCAGGCAGCGCGTGAACACGTTGGCGCATTCGGCACCGCCGTGGGCGCGGATCGCCTCCCGCGCCCGTCGCATATGCGGGCTATGCGTTGAATCGCCGATCATCTTGAGCGCAAAATAGGCTTTGACGGTTGCGCTCATGTCGAAAGCGCCGTCCTTAAACAGCGGCCAGCCGTCGTGCTGGCCCTGGATGCGGCGCAGATAATTGCCGATGCCGGCTTCGAGCTTTGCGTCGACCGGCTCGCCGAGATAGTGCCGCAGCAGAACGTATTCGGCCGGAATGGTGGCGTCGGCTTCAAGCTCGAACAGCCAATGGCCGTCGGGACGCTGGCATGCGAGCAGCGCTTGGGCCGCCGCGTCGATATGCCGGTCGAGATCGAGCGTGTTTGAATACGTTTGGCCGCACTGCAATTCGCTCACATCATTCATTTGCGCTCGCTCGGATGCGTTCTGTCTAACGGTGGCCGATGAAATCGGCGGTCGTGTCTCAGTTTGAATTTCGGCGGCTCAAATCAAGTCCACCCGCTAGAACGCCACAGACCGCGAGAATGCCTAGCATTCCCATGTCAAAGCGAAAAAGCCAGATAGAGGTATTCGCCTCGATCTCAGTTACATAGACCCTTGTCCCCTTCACCACATAAGACGCGATCAGCCCGTCTTGGGGACGCGGCTCTCTCGGTCTCATAGATGCCTTCTAACAGAAGGAAATAAGCAAAAGTAGGCACAAAAAGTAATGCGGCAATCCTGGCCGTCCACCACAGCTGCCGATGATATTTTTTCATGCCGCTTGCATCTTATACGGTCGCGCTTTTCCGGCATTGCCTGGGTCTTAGAATTCAAACTAAGACACGACCAAATTGGCCGCGCGGTTGCCGGATCGGATGGCACCTTCGATAGTCGCGGGCAAGCCGGTATTTGTCCAATCGCCGGCGAGGACAAGATTCCGCCATGAAGTCGCTGCGCCCGGGCGTTTTGCATCCTGTTCGGGCGTCGCGGCGAAGGTGGCGCGGCGCTCGCGGACGATCTGCCACGGTGGCAGCGGGTCCACAGGCACGCCGGCAATGCGCGCGACTTCGCCCCAGATCGTTTTCGCCAATTCCTCGCGCGGCGTATCGATCAAGCGGTCGCCGGCGCTGACCGTCACCGAGAGGCGGCCCGGAAAAGCAAACAGCCATTCCACGGTGCTGTTGAGCACCCCTATGATCCGCGGCTGGCCGGGCGGCGGCTCGATCCGGAAATGCGCATTGACGATGGCGCGGAATTCGGTCGGTACTTCAAGCCCGCGCACCAGCGCGGCCGCGGTATAGGGCGGCACCGCGAGGATCACCGCGTCCTCAGGCGCAAGCGCGATCGTTTCGCCGGCGAATTCAAGCGCGTCGATATGCCCGGCGCCGAATTGAATGGCGCGCAGCTGATGCTCGAACCGCACTGCCGCACCGCGCTGTTGCAAAGTAGCCAGCGCCGGCGCGATCAGCGTCTCCCCTAATCCGTCGCGCGCGATCAACGGCCGGCAGGCAAGCCCGCCGGCCGCGAGCGTCTCGCGGATGATCGCGCCGGCAAGCTTTGCCGAACCGAGCGGCGGATCGATATTCAGCGCCGCGAGCAATAGCGGCTCGACCAGACGCCTGTAGAGCACACCATCGCAGGCAATGACCTTGCCGACGGGCTCTCCGGGCACAGCCCAGAGCAGCCGTGCCAGCGCGAGGTAATCAAGCGCCTGCGTTCCTGGCACGCGGCGCTTGGCATCGAATATCCACAACGGCAGGCGGCCGTCGTTAAAGCGCAGCATCCAGCGTTCGTTGCTCTTGAGATCGACAAATGGAAATTCCGCATGATCCGGACCGGCCAAGCGATCGGCGCCGCCGATCTCATGCAAATAACCGAGGGCTGCGCGATTGCCCGACAG
Source organism: Xanthobacteraceae bacterium (assembly GCA_035642635.1). Lineage (GTDB taxonomy): Bacteria > Pseudomonadota > Alphaproteobacteria > Rhizobiales > Xanthobacteraceae > BOG-931. Next base: position 5,911 of record DASQRX010000044.1, on the reverse strand, counting down.
CAAGAGATGATTGCCGTTGTCGATGGTCATGCCGAGCGAAGCGTCGTGATAGGAGCGGCAGCGGCCGCCGGCAAACGCCGTCGCCTCGTGCACGACGACTTGTTCGCCGCGCCCGCAGAGCTTGATCGCGGCGGACAATCCGGCGAGGCCGGCACCGATAATGTGCACCACGCGCGTCATATCAGCATCAAAAGAAATTGCGCAGAACGATGAAAAGAAATTTTGCCTTCGGCAAGCGAACGCGCTCGCGCGGCGGCGCGAAACCGCGCGCGATCAGCCCTTGCAGGATCAGATAATAGGCCTCACCCATGATGCGCGGCGCGCGCACCACGCGGCGCGGGCTTTTCGCCATGATGGAGCGTGCGCTCGTGAATTCGTCCCGCGCCAGCGCGACGATCGTGTTGCAAACCTTACCCAGCATCGGATTCGCCACGACCCCAGCCGGATCGGTGCTGATGATCCCGGCATCGCGCAGCAACTCGCGCGGCAGATAGAGCCGTCCGAGGCCTGCGTCCTCGTCGAGATCGCGCAAGATATTGGTCAGTTGCAGGGCGCGGCCGAGATGATGCGCGAGCTCAAGACCCGCTTCGCGCTCCATGCCGAACACCCGCACCGAGAGTCGCCCCACCGCACAAGCCACGCGGTCGCAATAGAGATCGAGCGTGGTGCGATCGGGGGCGCGGATATCGGCGACGACATCCATTTCCATGCCGGCGATGACAGCGAGGAAGTCGCCGTGCTCGAGATCGAAGGCGCGCACCGCCTGCGCCAAGCCTAAAAGCTGCGGCGGCGGCGAACCGGCATAGAGCGCGCTGAGATCGGCCCGCCATTTCTCGAGCGCGGCGCGGCGGCCGTCGCGCGGACCTGGATCGTCGGCAATATCGTCGACCGCGCGGCAGTACGAATAGATTTCATACATCGCCTCACGCTCCGCGCGCGGCAGAATCCGCATCCCGGAATAGAACGAGCTGCCTGACGCGCGCGCGGCGGCCTGCGGGGAATTGCTCACTCACGCGCCTCGCGGCTTCTGTGCTGCAGCGGAAAATCCGAGCCGGCGCGAGGTGCCGCGCAAAACGCCGAGCAGCGTTAGGCCGGCGACGGCCGGCGCACCGAGATGCACGCGCTCGCTCAATGGATCTCGCGTCATCAGAATGCTGGTGAGCCGATGCGCCAAAGTATTGATGACGGAGACTTCGAGCGCGAGGCGCATGTCGTTGATCGATGCGGCGAAATCGTCGCTCTCGCCGAGCAGGCGCTCGGTCCGTTGCGCAAGTCTGTGCAGGCAATCGAGCAGTTGCGGTGTCGCGCGCGGCGCGCCGATCGCTTCGACACTGGTGCCGCTCGCGGCGAGCGCGTCTTGCGGAACGTAGACGCGATCGAGGTTTTGATAGTCTTCCTTGCAATCCTGCAAGTGATTGATGATCTGCAGCGCCGCGCAGAGCGCGTCATTCCTCGGCCACACCGAACGGCTCTCGCCATGCACGTCGCAGACGAAACGGCCGACCGGCATGGCCGAGAGCGAGCAATAGGCGATGAGATCGTCCCAGTCTTTATAGCGCAGCTTGATGACGTCGAGCTTGAACGCGGCAATAAGGTCCTGCGCATGCTTTGGCGACAGATTGCGCTCGGTCAGCGCTGTGCGCAGACGCGCCGCGACTGGATCGTCGGCACTGGTGCCGAGAAGCCCCGCTTCGAGGCGATCGAGCAGCGCCAGCTTTTCGGCAGGCTTGAGCGTCGCGTGATCGGCGATGTCGTCGGCGGTACGGACGAAATTGTAGAACGCGAGAATGACGCCGCGATGGCGTGGATGAATAAGGAAGGACGCCACCGGGAAATTCTCATCCCGATGCCCCTTGCCTGAGCGCAAATCGTCAGCGCCAGTTATGTTCGCGTCATTCATCGCAATTCCGCAACGTTCGCCTGCGCCCGGCCCTTCCACATGCCACCGCGGCCGCGGGCATGCTGATAGGCGGAATCGAGCGTGAACGCCATATACATCGCCGCGATGACCGGCAGCACCGGCGCCCAGAGCGTCGACAGCCGGTAGAAGCGCAGCACCGGCCGGAATGCCAATGCCATCAGAAGCCAGACGAAAATGCCGATGAATTGCGGCACGCCGGTTGCAAGCAGCGCAAGCCCAACCGGCGCCAGATAAGTGAGCGCAAGGCCGAGCACCGTTCCGATGAGCATGAGCGGCGAATAGCGGAGCTGCGCATAAGCGGTGCGCGACACCATGCGGCGGATGTCGTCAATCTCCGGATAAGCGCGGATAGAGTGCACGCGGTCGGTCAGCGCGATCGAGATCGGCCCGTGAGCCTTGAGGAGCTTTGCCAGCGCGCAATCGTCAATCAAGGCATCACGGATCGCGGCGAGGCCGCCGGCATCGCGCAGCGTTTCGCGCTTCACCAGCATGCAGCCGCCGGCAGCGGCCGCGGTCGCGCGGCGCGGATCGCTCGCCCAGGCGAACGGATAGAGCATCTGAAAGAAAAAGATGAAGGCCGGCACGAACATGCGCTCGGCAAAACTCTTGCAGCGCAATTTTGCCATGAGCGAAGTAAGCACGAGATCACCCGCATGGGCGCGGGCCGCGAGCATTTGCAGCGCATCCGGTGCATAGACGATATCGGCATCGGTGAAGAGGATATAGTCCGGCGGCCGCGGCGTAGTTTCGCAACCCTCGACGCCCTGCTGCTGCGCCCACAATTTCCCGGTCCAACCGGCCGGCAAGGCGCGGCCCGACAGCACCGTCAGCCGGCCGCCGGCGCCCAAAGCCACCGCGGCATCGCGAGCCACAAGGGCAGTGGCGTCCCGGCTCTGGTCGTCGATCAGGACGACATTGAATTCGCCCGGATAATTCTGACGGAGCAGCGAGGCTACCGTCTGGCCGACGCAGTCGGCCTCGTCGCGGGCCGGGATGACGGCGGTCACCGAAGGCCAGCCGCCGGAAACCACGCCGGGGCTTGGGTCATCGCGGTCGGCCGCGCGCCAGAAGCCGCCACGGGCCGCAATGAGGTAAAGCCAGATCACGAGCACCATTGACGCTATAAGATCGATGACCACAGATAGTCCTTAACTCCGGGCGGATACCGGCCCCTGACCCACCCTTTGCGGCTAACCCGGGCAGCCGGCAGCCCCTTATCCCCTAAATGCAGGACCTGATATAGGACCCCGCAGCGACGATTAAACGCCGGGTAACGACCTCCCAATGGATGCCACAAACAGCCCCTTTCTGACCCGCCTCGACGCGGTTGCCGCGGACACCGAGGCGCTCCTCGACCAGCTCCTGGCCAAAAAGCCCGCCAAAGGCGAAACCAGCCGCCCCGCGCGCCTGATCGAAGCCATGCGCTATTCGAGCCTCGGCGGCGGTAAGCGCTTCCGGCCCTTCCTGGTCGTCGAATCCGCAGCCCTATTCGGGGTATCACGGCAGAACGCACTCATGGCGGGCGCGGCGCTCGAATGCGTGCACTGCTACTCGCTGGTGCATGACGACCTGCCGGCCATGGATAATGACGAGCTGCGGCGCGGCCAGCCGACGGCGCACCGGAAATTCGACGAGGCCACCGCGATCCTGGCCGGCGACAGCCTTCTGACCTTCGCCTTTGATATTCTGTCGCGCCCGGAGACGCATACCGACCCGGCCGTCCGTATCGAGCTCGTCCGTGCGCTGGCGCGCGCCGCGGGCGTCGGCGGCATGGCGGGCGGCCAGATGCTCGATCTCGCGGCAGAAGGCCGCTTTGGCGTGCAAAACCGCGGCGAGGCCGACGTGCGCATGTTGCAGGCGATGAAGACCGGGGCGCTGCTGCGCTTCGGCTGCGAGGCCGGCGGCATTCTGGCGTCGGCCAATCCGCCGCAGCGCGAGGCGCTCGAACGCTACGGCTCGGCGGTCGGCGAAGCGTTTCAGATTGCCGACGATCTTTTGGACGTCGAGGGCGAGACGGCGCTGGTCGGCAAACAGACCGGCAAGGATGCGGCGGCCGGCAAGGCGACATTCGTCAGCGTGCTCGGTATTCCGGGCGCCAAGGCGCGGCTCCGGCAGCTCGTCGCGGATGCCGAAAATGCGCTCGCGACTTTTGGCCCCGCCGCGGCAATACTCGTCGAGGGTGCGCGATTCGTCGCCGACCGGCGCGCGTGACCCCAATACCTCGCGTCTTTTAATGGCTGCCTGAGCCGATACGTCGCAGCACCGTTACAGATGCGTGGGAATTGATGTTCTATGTCGTTGAATTGCGGCGCTGAAAGGCGCTTTTGCCGCGGTGTGTCGCGTTAAATTCTGCCGATTGAAGTTCGCCGGGGCCGGTCATATTTGCTGTCGAATGCCTGCCCGTCTTACGTCTGAAACGCGTACCGAATCCGAACCTTCCAGCGACTTCGGGACACTCACACCATAATGATCGAGATGATGAACAAGCCCCGGGGCCGGAATATCTTCACGTGCGCCGCCGCTCTGTTCGCGGCGTTCTTAACGTTGCAATTGACGCCGCCTTTTGCCGGCGGAACGGCCTATGCGCAGAGCGCAAGCGCAAAGCAGAAGTCATCCGGCACGCACGCCAAAGCGGCACCCGGTCAGGGTACCCCGCAGGCTCCCGCGGCAGGCGCCCAGGCGCCCAAATTTCCGCCGCGCACGCCATTTACCGCCGCCGATGATGCCGCGGCCACGATCCCCGGCATGCCGGACGCGCGCTTTTGGGCTGACTCGGAAACCGACTTCAACAAAGCCCTGCCGGCGCAGCCCGGGCCGTGGCTCATTCTCTCGACCGGCGGCGCTGATGGTGCCTTTGGCGCTGGCCTCGTCACGGGTTTGAGCGCCGGCGGACACCGGCCGGACTACTCCGTCGTCATCGGCGTCAGCGCCGGCGCGTTGATGGCGCCGTTCATGTTCGCCGGCCCGAAATACGACGCGACCCTGCAAGCGCTTTATACTCAGACGTCGGCTGCGGATATTTTCGAAGTCGGCTCGACCGGCGAAAGCTTTCTCGACACTTGGCCGCTGCGCGACCTGATCAAGAAACAAATCACGCCGGAGCTCCTCGCCGACATCGCCACGGCTTATAAGAACGGCCGGCGGCTGTTCGTCATCACCACCGATCTCGACGCCGAGCGCTCCGTGGTTTGGAACATGGGCGCCATTGCGGCTCACGCCACCGACCACAGCAAGGACGATGGCGGCTTAGCGCTCAGTCTGTTCCGCAGCGTGCTCCTTGCCTCCGGCAGCATTCCGGGCGCGTTTCCGCCCGTGCAGATCGACGTCGAGGGAGGCGGCAAGCGCTTCTCGGAAATGCATGTCGACGGCGGCGTCGGCGGACAGTTTTTTGTCGCGCCGCCGGCTTTGATGGAAAGCACCAGCGGCTACAAGATTCCGGCGACGCAGCTTTATGTCGTGGTCAATAGCGGATTGCAGCCGGACTTTCAGGTCGTCGACCGCTCGACGCCGTCGATTCTCGCCCAATCGGTCGGCATGGCGGTCAAGGTCGATATCCGGCTGATGCTCGACCGCGTTTTTGTCGCGGCCAAGAACAGCGGCATCGGCTTTTACGCCGCCAGTATTCCGCCCGATTTCAGCGCGCCGAGCCGCGGTGCTTTCGATCCCAGTTACATGAAGGCGCTGTTTCAAACCGGCTTCGATCTCGGCAAGAGCGGCAAGGCCTTCGCCGACCGGCCGCCGCCCTATCCAGGCGGTTCCACAATTCAAACAAATGTCAGCGATACAACCCAATCAACCGATCCGGGAGCGAGCAAATGAGGAAGCTGAGCATTCTGACGGCAGTTGCGTTGGCCGGCGTGCTTGTTGCCGTGGCAGGTACGCCGTCGGAGGCGGCGAAGCGCGGACGATCGAGCGCCTATGATGGGTTATGGAGCGTGTCGATCCGCACCCAGGCCGGGCCGTGCGATCCCGCTTACCGCTACCCGGCGC
>DASQRX010000043.1:0-2151 GCA_035642635.1 Xanthobacteraceae bacterium | reverse complement strand
ACTTTCACCGCATTGGCCAAGGTCTCGACGCCGCGCAACATGCGGTCGCGCGCGTCGGTCGAAAATTTTACGTCTTTCGCGGACATTTTAGTTCTCTCCTGGGGGTTCTGTTTATTGAACCGTCATCCTGAGGTGCGAGCGTAGCGAGCCTCGAAGGATGAGCGGCCGAGGCGCCGGGGCCGTCGCCCTTCGAGGCTCGTCGCTTCGCGACGAGCACCTCGGGGTGACGGAACGAGTTCTTAGGCAATCACGCCCATGATGTCGGACTCCTTCATGATCAGGAGTTCGTCGCCGTCGAGCTTCACTTCGGTGCCCGACCACTTGCCGAACAGCACGCGGTCGCCGGCCTTGACGTCGATCGCGATCAGCTTGCCGGCTTCGTCACGCCCGCCGGGGCCGACGGCGACCACTTCGCCCTCTTGCGGCTTCTCTTTGGCGGTATCGGGAATGATGATGCCGCCCTTGGACTTCGCCTCGGCGTCGATCCGCTTGACGACCACGCGGTCATGCAGCGGCCGGAACTTCAGTTTCGCCATGATTACCCTCACTGCCGCTCCCGACTTGCGTATGGCGGCTTTGGCGTTGGAAAAAAGCGTTTATTTTGCAGTGTCTTAGCACTCGTTAAAGCTGAGTGCCAGATTAGCGCTGCGGAAATAAGATGTCGCGGCTAAGGAGTCAAGGCGGGGCGCCGTCCGTGCCGGGCCGCGGGCGCTGCGAAGACGGGTTCGCCTCGGTGAGCCTAATACTGCTATTCTCATTTCACGGGGCCGGGGGACCCGGCTGAAATCGAGAAGGGGAAACACTGGAAATGCGCGGGCTCAGCCTTGACGAGGCCAACACCATCATCGCGGCGACCTTTGCCGCGGCCAAGAAACATAAGTGCCGTCCGATGACCGCCATCGTTCTCGACGCCGGCGGCCGGGTCAAAGCGTTTCAAAAGCAGGACAATGCCTCGATGCTCCGCTTTGAGGTCTGCTACGGCAAGGCCTATGCCTCGTTGGCTTTGGGGCGGCCGTCGAAGCTCGTGCTGCAGAAGGCCAACGAAAAGCCGCTGTTCATGCAATCGATCGAGAACCTCGCCGATTATCCGCTATTTCTGGAAGGCGGCGGCCAATTGATCCGCGCGAAGGACGGCGAAGTGATCGCCGCGATCGGCGTCACCGGCGACGCCAATGAGATGGACGATATCTGCGCCATCGCCGGCATCCATGCCGCGGGGCTGCGCGCCGACAGCGATTTCTTCGACGATCCGGAAGCGATGCGGAGCTTAAGCATTCACAAATCGGCGCCGCTCCGCGATCCACGGCCGAAAGCCGGCGCCGCAAAATCTGGCGCCGCAAAACCTGCGGCTCATGCGCGCCGGAGCCATTCCGCCCGCCGTAATGGCGGCGCAACCGCCAAAACCGGGCCGTAATCTTCGCGGACGGTCGCTTGTGGGGTCTTTAGGAAACGTCTTGGGGAAGGTTTTGAAACAAAGTCTAAAGATCGAGCGGCTAGATTTCCTGCGGGATTGGGTTGCGGCGCGGGTCGTTTCAGGTTTGCACGCCGTTTCTCGGTTTTGCCCGCTTGGGGCAAGTTTTGGGGGAGACCCTTTATGAGCGGATTGTCTGTGCGTTTGGCTTTCGGTGCGGCGCTCGGGGCGCTGGCGCTGTCGGCCTGCACCACAAATCAGGGTGCCCCACCGGAGGCCGCGGCGCCGCCGATGACGCAGCCCGCGATCGCCTCGCGCTACCGGCCCGAAGAGGTGGTCGGCCGCTGGGGCTACGGCGCTTTCCACAAGGACGAAGATCTGGCACGGACCGCCGGCGCCGCGCGCGGCCAATGCGGCCAGCCGGTCGAGATCACCCGCGGCCCAAACGGCGGCGTCATGATGTATCTCGCCGACAGCGCGCAGTTGCAGGAATTGCAGCTCAAGGGCTCGGGCGACGGCAGGGATTATGTCGGCCCGCCCGGCGACGCCGGCGGCGCGCAGGATCGCCAGATCGTGTCGTTCGACGGCCGCACCATGGTGCTGCGCTGGATGGATCCGGAAGTCGCCGGCCGCTACGGCACCGGCGTCTATGTGCGCTGCGCGCCAGAGGGCACTGCGCGCGCCGTCGGCCGGCCGCCGATGAAGCCGCCGGGCCAGTAATCGCGCGTCCCGGACGTGGC
>DASQRX010000042.1:0-23735 GCA_035642635.1 Xanthobacteraceae bacterium | reverse complement strand
AGCACGTTGGTCCCGCGCAATTGGCGGATCTGCTTCTTGGTGCGCTTGATCATGCCGTGGCGTTTGCCCGATTGTGCGTAGAGGACCTTGCCGGTCCCCGTCACCTTGAAGCGCTTTTTGGCGCCCGACTTGGTCTTCATCTTGGGCATTTGGCTCTCCTGATAAATGTGCGCCACCCTCACCCCACCCTCTCCGGTTCGCGGGAGAGGGTCGGGTGAGGGCAGCGCCGGCGATCGTTAATGATCGCGTGCTGATGAGCACTTCACCGCCGCCACGGCAGCCCTTAATCAGCCGGGCGGTGGGAAGGGCGGGTTTATGGCAGAGAGCGCCGCTAAACGCAACCGCAGAAGCAGCCTCGGCTTGACCGAGCCGCGTCACGACCGGATCGATTCTTATGTTAATTGCAGCACCTTACTGCCCCTCAAAATTGGCGAATAGCCGTCCCTGGAGCGGCGGCTTAGAACTTGGCGCGATTTTTTGCCGGGATTTTTTACCAGGCGCATGTCGATCTGCAGCAGACTGGTTCGTCTTCTTAGTCGAGCGAGACAGTTCTGCGGCGAAGGCGCGCGCGGCTCGCCCCAAGAGGAGTTCTCACATGCGTTTCATGTTCATCGTCAAATCCGTCCATTCCGGACCGCCGACACCGGAACTCATGGAGGCGATGCACAAGCTCGCCGACCGGGAGATCAAGGCCGGCCGCATGCTCGACAATGGCGGGTTGATGCCGCTCGCCACTGGCGCGCAGGTCCAGGTGGCCGACGGCAAGCTCAGCGTCATCGACGGCCCGTTCGTCGAGGCCAAAGAGGTCGTCGGCGGCTATGCGATCTTCGAATTGCCCGGCAAGGAAGAGGCCTTGGCCTCCGCGAAGGAGTTCATGCAACTCCACAAGGATCTGATGCCGGGCTGGGAAGGCATTTGCGAATTGCGCGCCTTCGCCATGAAGATGTCTTGAGGCAAGCACTCTTGAACCGGGCCGCGGCGAAATTTGATCGGCGGTCATGACGGCCGCCGATACCCATCGCGCGATCCTCGCCGTGTGGCGGATCGAACAGCCCCGGCTGATCACCAGCCTGGCCCGGATGCTGCGCGATGTGCCGCTGGCCGAGGATTTGACCCAGGAAGCTTTGGTGGCCGCGCTCGAGCACTGGCCGGCGACCGGCGTTCCGGAAAAACCCGGCGCCTGGCTGATGGCGAGCGCCAAGAACCGCGCCGTGGATCACTTGCGCCGCGGCCGGATGCTGGCGCGCAAGCACGATGTCATCGCAGCCGACTTGGAGGAGGAGCAGCAGGCCGTGCCCGACTTCGATTCCGCGCTCGACGACGATATCGGCGATGAGATGCTTCGCCTTATCTTCACCGCCTGCCACCCACTGTTGTCGCGCGAGGCGCGCGCGGCCTTGGCGCTGCGGATGGTCTGCGGCCTGACCACCGAGGAGATCGCGCGCGCCTTCCTGCAGCCGGCGGCGACCATCGCGCAGCGCATCGTGCGCGCCAAACGCACGCTCTCGGAATCGGGGCTCGGTTACGAAACCCCGCGCGGCGACGAGCTTTCCGCGCGGCTCTTGTCCGTGCTGGAGGTCGTCTATCTTATCTTTAACGAAGGCTATACCGCGGCGCTCGGCGAGTACTGGCTCCGCCCGCAGCTTTGCAATGAAGCGCTGCGCTTGGGCCGCGTCCTCACCGCCATCGCGCCGCACGAGCCCGAGGCTTTTGGGCTACTCGCCTTGATGGAGCTGAACGCGTCGCGCACGGCGGCCCGCACCGACGCGCAAGGCGAGCCGATTTTGCTGCTGGAACAGAACCGCGGGCTCTGGAATCAGTTTCAGATCCAGCGCGGCATACTGGCGCTCGGCCGCGCGCGCGAACTGGGCGGCGCGGGTGGCGCTTACGCGCTGCAGGCGGCGATCATCGCCTGCCACGCTCGCGCCGGCACGGCGGACGCTACCGATTGGCCGCGCATCGCCGCGCTTTATGCGGACCTCGCAGCCATCGCGCCCTCGCCGATCGTCGAACTCAACCGCGCGGTGGCCGTCGGCATGGCCGAAGGCCCGGAAGCGGCGCTGGCGATAGTGGATCGGCTGGTGCACGAGCCCGTGCTCAAAACTTATCACCTGTTGCCAACCGTGCGCGGCGACCTCCTGCACAAGCTCGGCCGCCACGAGGAAGCGCGCGCCGCCTTCGAAGCGGCGGCAGCGCTGACCGGCAACAAGCGCGAACATGATTTGCTGAAACGCCGCGCGGCCGAAGCGGCCAGCGCGGCGAGATCGTCTTAATTCGATGCGCGAGTGAAAACCCCAGCGCGCTCAAACCATGATCCGATTCAACTTGATCGGATCATGATCTAGCTTTTTCGTTGGAGCATGATCTTTTCGGAAAACCGGGTTCCACTTTTCCGGATCATGCTCTAGCGCGGCGCCAAAACCATGACGACTTGGCGGCCCTCGAAGCGGGGCTCCTGCTCGATCTTGGCGATCTTGAGAGTATCGCCTTTGACGCGGTCGAGGAGCTTGTAGCCAAGCTCCTGGTGCGCCATTTCGCGGCCGCGGAATCGCAACGTCACCTTGACCTTGTCGCCCTCCTCGAAGAACCGCTGCATCGAGCGCATTTTCACGTCGTAATCATGATCGTCGATCATCGGCCGGAGCTTGATCTCCTTGATCTCGACGACTTTCTGCTTCTTGCGCGCTTCGGCGGCTTTCTTCTGGGCCTGATATTTGTACTTGCCGAAGTCGAGAATCTTGCAGACCGGCGGTACCGAATTCGGCGCGATCTCGACCAGATCGAGTCCGGCTTCCTGCGCCATGGCAATGGCTGCGTTAATCTCGGTAACGCCTTTGTTGGCACCGTCTTTGTCGATGAGCTGGACCTCGCGAACGCGGATGTCCTCGTTGATGCGCGGCCCGTCCTTGGTGGCGGGCTGCGGCAGTCTGATGGGGCGACGAATGGGTACGATCTCCTTAGGTGGTTGCGACGAAGGCTTTCGGCTTACACGTAACGCATTACTAGTCCACATCGCACGATAAGCACATCGCACGATACAATGCTCAACAATCGGCGATGCCGGACGATGGCGCCGAGAATCGAGCGTTTTTCGGCGCAAGTCAATGTCAATACACGTGCCGCTGGCGGCATAAGCGGTTGGGCTAACCTCACCGACATGATTTATGTTCCCTCACCGCGACCTGCCAGCGCGACCCATAACCGGCCCCATGACCACCGCTGTGACCGACGATAAAAGCCTGAAATTCCTGCACATCGGTGACGGAAGCGACCGCCGCGCCATCGCCGTGCGCGCGACGCCCGGCGCTTCCCCCGGCCTGGTCTGGCTCGGCGGCTACAAGTCCGACATGACGGGCACCAAGGCGGAGGGGCTGGCCGATTGGGCCGCGGGCAAAGGCCGCGCTTGCCTGCGTTTCGACTATTCGGGTCACGGCGAGTCGGGTGGCGCCTTCACCGATGGCACCATCGGCCGCTGGCTCGCCGAGAGTCTCATGGTGTTCGACGCCTCAAGCCGCGGACCACAGATTTTGATCGGCTCGTCGATGGGCGGCTGGCTCGCATTGCTGCTGATCCGGGAGTTGCGGCGGCGCGAAAAGGCAGGATCAGCAAGTGTCACGGGCGTGGTGCTGATCGCGCCCGCGCTGGATTTCACCGAAGAACTGATGTGGAAACGCTTCACGCCCGAGATCAAGCGCGAGCTTACCGAAACCGGCGTCTGGAAACGGCCGTCGGAATATTCCGCGGAGCCTTATCTCGTGACCCGGCAATTGATCGAGGAAGGCCGCAATCATCTCCTCCTCGGCGATATGATCGAAACCGGCTGCCCGGTGCGCATCCTGCAAGGCGTCGAAGATCCCGATGTGCCGTGGCAGCACGCCAAGGCGCTGGTGGCGCGGCTCGCCTGCGACGATGTCGTGCTGACGCTGATCAAGGACGGCGATCACCGCCTGTCGCGCCCGGAAGATATCGAGCGGCTCATTCAAGCCGTCGCCGAGTTTTAACTCGCGGCCGCCGCCGCTTCCTCCTCGAACGCCATGCCGAGCATATCATTGGTGCACCAGACCACGCGGCAGAGGCGGCGCGTGCGGCCATGCTCGAAGGTCAATTCGAACGTCATCGGCAAACCGTAGGTATTCGCCAATTTGAGGCAGGCGCCGCCGCTCGTGATGTCTTGCACGGTGCAATGCACGATCGACGCGCGATTCGCCGCAATGATTTTGGCGTTGCGCATGATGCGGGTGCGCTGCACCAATCGGCGATTGTCGTCGTCTTTTCGATCTTTGTTCATGAACAGCTCGATACCGGCGCACGGATGACGCCGCGCCGTAGCTCTACCAAACAAAGGGTTTACGGACCGTCGTGCCTTCGACCGAACTATGGGTTAACGGCCGCTAACGATCTGTTGACCGCCGGCGACAAGGGCGTGCGTCGGCATCGGACCGAACTCGCCGTCAATCAGCCGGACCGTGTGGCCATCGTCGATGAGCGGGCCGCCGATCGAGAGCAGAGCGAGCGGCGGCAAGTGATCGTCAGGGATGCGGCTGCCGATCGCCGGATGCGGCACGTTGACAAGGAGGAGCGCATGACGGCTCCTCCTCACGACGGGCTCAGGGCCGGCGCAGCGGCGTCCGATTGCAAGCCGCCGAACCGGCGTTCGCGTCGCGCAAACGCGTTCAAGGCGTCGGCGAGATCTTCCGCGGCAAAATCCGGCCACATCCGCTCGGTGAAATAGAATTCCGCATAAGCGCTCTCCCAGAGCAGAAAATCGGACAGCCGCTTCTCGCCGCTGGTGCGAATAATGAGATCGACGTCGCGACACTCGGCTTCGCCGGTGACCAGCTGCGAAAAGATTTCGCGAGTGAGCGTGCGCATGCCGGCTGCGTGGATTGCGGCATTGAGAATGGCGTCGCGCGCCGAATAGTCGATGGCGATGCGCAGATTGAGCGCGTGGCCATGCGCGGTGGCGGCTTCGGCCTGCGCAATCGCTGCCGCGATGCCGTCGGGAAGACGGTCGCGGCGTCCGATCACTTTGAGGCGGACCCGATTGCGGGCGAGGCTTTCGATCTCGTTCGCCAGATAGCGGCGCAGCAGCGCCATCAGCGCCGTGACTTCGGCCGGCGGCCGCCGCCAATTGTCGCTCGAAAACGCGTAGAGGGTCAGCGTGCCGACGCCCTGCGGGGGTGCCGCTTCGACCACGCGCCGGATCGCTTCGACGCCGGCTTCGTGGCCGGCGACGCGCGGCAGGTGCCGACGTTTGGCCCACCGGCCGTTGCCGTCCATGATGATGCCGACATGAACCTTGGACATAAGTTCAGACGAGAGAGTGCTTTTGCATTGCAAAGTCTCCTGGCAAAAAAATCAGGCGGGGAGGATTCCCAGGCGGGCGCCGGGCGTGTCGTGTTTGGCATCTTGCTTGGCGTCTTTGCCCGCGGCCTTCGCCGCGTCGCGCACCAGCTGCTCGAGGATTGCGAGATAATCGAGAAAGCGCCGGCGGCCGGCTTTGGTCAGGCGGCACGTCGTATGCGGCCGGTTGCCCTCGTAACCTTTGATGACGTCGACGAGGCCAGCTTCCTGCAGCACTTGCAGATGGCGGCTGAGATTGCCGTCAGTCAGTCCGCAGAGCTGCTTGAGATCGGCGAACGACAAGCCCTTGGGATGCGCCATCAGCGACGTCAGCAAACCGAGCCTCGCCTTCTCGTGGATGACGCGGTCAAGACCCTCATAGGCAAACGGCGCGTTGGTGGTGTCAGTGTTCGGCATCGGTGTCCTCGGACGCAATGTGCAACAGGGCGGCCATCAGCAATTGGCCGATCACGAACGGCAGGCCCATGGTCCACGACGAAAGCGCGTGACTGGAGCTGCCGAGCAGCAAGACGGCAAATCCAGCAACGAAATACCAGGCGCCGACCAGTGCGATGCTGCGCGGCAGTGAACGGACCGAGGCAAAGAGTCCGAGACTCACCAGCACTTGCCACAGCCCGGGCAATAGCCACAGCGTCTCCGGCGCGAACTTCCACAGCATCATGGCGAGCAAGACGCCGGCGACGCCTGCCGGCAGAAACTGCTCGACCGCCTGCTGCACCATGGCGTCGGCGAGACCCGAATGATGACGGCGCGACCGCGCCCGCATCTCAATCCCGATCATGGCCGCCGCTATGATGGCGGCCGCGGCCCAGCTCAAGAAGAACATCAGCGGATGTCCGGTTGGATCGTCGAGCAACAACGCCTGCAACAGCGCGGTGATCAAAGCCACGGCGGACGTGGCCGCGACGGCCGTCGGTCCATAGCCTTGAAACGCAGTGCCGGCAGCGATTTGGCTGCGGATCGCAAGAATATCGGCCAGCGCCTTGTCGAGATCAGGCATCGCGTCTTAATCTCGCATATGCTTTGTGATGCAAAGTAAGCACGTCTACAAAGCAAAGGCAAGCCCGCGGACATTTATTTCGCGGGCCGCCATCGCGACACTCGCGAAGTCCGCGATGACCGGCGTCCCCCACCGCGCCGTTCACATTCGCGTGTGTTCCTCAACGCCCTAGCAAATGGTCTTGTTCGCGAGCTACGCTGGCCGCTGACACGGTGGAAGCGCGATGCCGGCAAGCTTAGGCATGCCGTGTTTGGCTCGATTCGATTTTTGGAACCGCCCTCCTTTGGAACCGTCGTCTCTTTAGAACCATCGTTCCTTTGGAACTATCGTCCTCTCGGCACTGAGCCGCGGAAGTGAGAAATTCCTGCGATATGGGACCACCATGCCGGTGGCACGATGCACATAGCCGGGAGCAAACACATGTCGAACTCAACAGCAGCAGCAACATCCTTTGACACCACGTCGGGACTCGCGCCGCTGCGCGCCAAATCGGGTTGGATCGTCGCGCTCGGAATTGTTTACGTCATTGCCGGATTTATCGCGCTTGGCAGCGTCGTTTTGGCGACGGTTGCGACCGTGTTCGTGGTTGGCATCATGATGCTGATCGCCGGTGTGGCCGAAGTGATCAATGCGTTCCAGATCAAGAACTGGGGCAAATTCCTGTTTTGGCTCCTGCTCGGCGCCCTCTACATCGTCGCCGGATTCGTCACTTTCGAGAATCCGCTGCTCGCCGCGGCGCTGCTCACGCTGATGCTGGGATTCGCGCTGGTTGCCTCGGGACTCATGCGGATCGTGCTGGCGTTCAGTATGCGGGGCGAAACGCCGTGGGTCTGGGTGCTGCTGTCCGGCGCGATCACGCTGCTCCTCGGCGTCGTCATTCTGGTTCACTGGCCGGTCTCGGGACTCTACATTCTCGGGCTCTTCCTCGGCGTCGATCTGGTCTTTGCCGGGGCGAGTTGGATCGGCTTCGGTCTCGGCCTGCGACGAGCCGCCTAGCTAGTACCAATCAGGACCCTTCATTTTCGCGCCCGCTTTTCCTTGCACGAGATAAGGCCGCTTGCCCCTGTGGCAACGGCCCCGCACAATGGAACGGGTCCGGTTTCGGATCAGTGTCCGCCTCGGATCGGTACAACCGGCAAGGCGCTGATGAAAACTCTCGCAATATCATTGTGCGCGCTCCTGTTCCTGACCGGCGCCGCAGCTTCCCATTACTTAGAGCCTTCAGACAATTCGCGCGCGACCGTTGCCAGATACAGTTTCCTCGCAAAGAAACACGCCGCCAAGGATCACAGGAAGCAGTTGGAAATTGATGCCGCGCACAGGGCCGCACTGAACAAGATCAAAACGCCGCCGGCGCCTACCGACCCTTGGGCGCAGGTGCGGCACTTCGATGCTCCCGACAACGGGAAATAATCGTGCGGCCCTAATCGCTTGAGGGCGGTTTCGGAGTGTCGCTGACCCCGGCATGGCCGTAGCTTGGGCGCATTTGTCCTTCAACATCATGGTATCAATACTCGGCTTTGCGCTGATGCGGCCGGTCGAAAGTTCGTAATGAGGACGTCTTGACGGTGAAATAGGCTCGTTGAGCCAAGCCAGATTGAGATCGGTGCAAAATGGATCGTGACCCTGTTCTGATCGATCTTGCGCTGCAAGGCGGCGGCTCGCACGGGGCGTTCACCTGGGGCGTGCTCGATCGCCTGATCGAGGAACCGTGGCTTGAGATCGCGGCGATCTCCGGCACGTCGGCGGGAGCGATGAACGCCGCGGTGCTGGCCGACGGATGGGTCGAAGGCGGAGCTCAAGGCGCGCGCGAAGCGCTCGACAAGTACTGGCAGCGCGTGTCGCGCGCCGCGACGTTCAGCCCGCTGCAACGCTCTCCCCTCGACCGTGTCATGGGTCGCTGGACGCTCGATACCTCGCCGGCCTATGTCGCCATGGATCTGATGTCGCGGCTATTGTCGCCTTACGATCTCAATCCGCTGAACTTGCATCCGCTGCGCAGTATCCTCGCCGAGAGCATCGATTTCGAGCGGCTCGCCCGCTCGCCGATCAAACTGTTCATCACCGCGACGCGCGTGCGGACCGGCCGCGGCCGCATCTTCCGCAACGGCGAGATAACGGCCGATGTGCTGCTCGCTTCGGCCTGCCTGCCGACAATGTTCCGCGCCATCGAAATTGACGGCGAGGCTTACTGGGACGGCGGCTATGCCGGCAATCCCACCATCACGCCGCTGGTCCGCGAAACCGACGCCCACGACGCGATCCTGGTGCAAATCAATCCGAGCGAGCGGCCCGACATGCCGCGCACGGCCGCGGAGATCCTCGATCGGCTCAATGAGATTTCGTTCAATTCGCCGCTGACTAAGGAACTCCGCATGATCGCGCTGTTGCGCCAAGTCGCCGATCCGGGAACCGGTGAAGGCGCCCGCTGGGCGCAGATGCGCACGCATCGAATCAAGAGCGATATGCTGACGCAATTCGGCGCCTCCTCGAAGCTCAACGCCGAGTGGGACTTCGTGGCAATGCTGAAAAAAGAAGGGCGCCGGGCCGCGAGCGAATGGCTGGACGCAAACGGCAACGACCTCGGCCATCGCTCCACCGCTGATTTGGATGTGCTGCTAGCGGAGTGCTGAAATATGGGCCGCCGACACATGAGCTTCCGACACATGAGCTTCCGACACATGAGCTTCTGACACATGAGCTTCTGAAACATGAGCTTCTGAAACATGGGTCTCTTGGGAATTCTTGTCGGGCTGGGTCTTCTGGTCTGGCTCGCCTTTCGCAGTTGGAGCGTGCTGCTGTTAGCGCCGGCGGCAGCGCTCGTCGCCGCGCTGTTCGGCGGCGAACCGCTGCTCGCCAACTGGACGCAGGTGTTCATGGGCAGCGCGGCCCGCTTTCTGACCCAGTTTTTTCCGCTGTTCCTGCTCGGCGCGGTGTTCGGCAAGCTGATGGAGGACAGCAGCTCGGTGACGGCAGTCGGCGATTTCATGACCAAAACCTTGGGCGAGCGCCGCGTGATGCTCGCCGTCGTGCTCGCGGGTGCGCTGGTCACCTATGGGGGCGTCAGCCTGTTCGTGGCTTTCTTCGTGCTTGGTCCGATGGCGCAGGCGCTATTTCGCACCGCGGACATTCCCCGCCGGCTGATGCCGGCTGCGATCGCGCTCGGGACCTCGACCTTCACCATGTCGGCCTTGCCGGGCACACCGGCGATCCAGAACGCGATCCCGATGCCGTTCTTCGGCACCACGCCTTTCGCCGCTCCCGGTCTCGGCGTCGTCGCCTCGCTGATCATGCTCGGCTTCGGCCTGTGGTGGCTTTCACGGGCGGAGACTTCGGCACGCCGCGCGGGCGAAGGCTTTGGCACGGAAGCGGCGGCGCCTGCCGATACCGCGGCCGATAATGAAATGCTGCGCGAGCGCGCCACCACCGCACGCGAGTTCGACCCGGCCGAAATTCATCATGGCCACCGCAGCGACACGGCGCCGTCCGTCCTTGTCGCCGCACTGCCGCTCGCCGTGGTCGTCTTGGTCAATCTGTCGATGTCGCTCTTTGTTTTGCCGCGGCTCGACTTTTCATTCCTCGCCGAAGAACGCTGGGGCAGCACGTCGATATCGGCGGTGGCGGGCGTTTGGTCCGTCGTGGTCGCGCTCGCCACGGCGATCACGGTCGCCATCATCTTCAACTGGAACCGGCTGCCGCAATTGCGCCAAAGCATGGACGCCGGCGCCAATGCGTCAGTCCTGCCGGCACTCAGTGTTGCGAGCCTGGTCGGCTTCGGCGCGGTCGTCGCCGGATTGCCGGCCTTCGTCACGGTGCGCGATTGGGTTCTCTCCATCGAAGGCGGGCCGCTGGTCTCGCTCGCGGTCTCGACCAATGTGCTGGCCGCTTTGACCGGCTCGGCCTCGGGCGGTCTGACGATTGCGCTCGATGCGCTCGGCGATACCTATATGCACCTCGCCGCAGAGCACGGTATCAGTCCGGCGCTGTTGCACCGCGTGGCGGTGATCAGTTCCGGCACGCTCGATAGCCTGCCGCATAACGGCGCCGTGGTGACGCTGCTTGCGGTCTGCGGATCGACGCACCGCGAGAGCTATTTGGATATCGTGATGGTGGCGATCGTCGGTGCAATCATTGCTCTGGCGGCGGTGATTGGATTGGGGACGGCGTTCGGATCGTTCTGAGGTTGCGCTTCATGAACCGCAACGGCGATGCTTCCGGCAATCTGCTGCGCAGTTCGTTGCTGCGAACGGCGGGCTTCTTTGCATTTTGGCTGATCCTTTTCGGTCGCAACCCCGCGGCGTCTCTCGTCGGCATATTGGCCGCCGCCATTGCAGCACGGGTAAGCCTGCGCCTGTTGCCGGCGGGACTGTGGAACTTCCGTCCTATCGCGCTGACACGACTCACTCTCTCCTTTTTGCGTCAATCGATTAGCGCGGGAATCGATGTTGCATGGCGCGCGCTCGATCCCCGATTGCCGCTGCGGCCCGGTTTTGTGATCTACCGGCCGCATCTTCCGCCGGGTCCGACGCGAAATGCTTTCTGCACCATGACAAGCCTGCTACCCGGCACGCTCCCGTGCGGAACCGATCAGAGCGGAAGTCTTGTCATCCATTGTCTCGATACGTCCCAAGCCGTGGCGGAGGAATTGGCGGCGCAGGAAGCCGCATTGGTGCAGGCCCTAGGAGGTGGGTCCCGCGATGGCTAACTTCCTGTTCGCGTCCGCGACATTTGTGCTGGCGATGGTGGCGCTCGGCTTGTTTCGGATTCTTTATGGTCCGGGTGAGGCCGACCGCATGATGGCGGCGCAGCTGGTCGGCACCGGCGGCGTTGCCGTACTGTTGCTGATGAGCGTCGCCACCGCAACGCCGTCCACTATCGATGTTGCTTTGATACTGGCCCTGCTCGCCGCCTTTGCGTTGATTGCATTCGTCAGAAGCGCGTCCGGCGCGGCGACAGAAGACCGCGAGGCACCAGACCCCCGATGAATCTCGCACTCGACATATTGACCGTCGTCGCGGTCTCGGCCGGTGCGTTCTTCTTCATGGCGGGGACGATCGGGTTGCTACGCTTCCCCGATACGCTGACACGCCTCCACGCCTTGACCAAGGTCGACAATCTTGGTCTCGGTCTCATCGTCCTGGGTTTGTCGCCGCATGCCGGAGGATCGCTCGGCGTGCTGAAGCTGGTCAGCGTCTGGTTGCTCGTCCAATTGTCCGGCGCGATCGTCGCCCAGCTCATTGCGGGCAAGGTGCGACAAAGCGGGCCACACGCATGACAGTCGCGCTCGCTTTCGAGATCGGTCTTGCCGCGCTGCTCTTGGCAATTGCCGCCTGGACCATTACGGCCCGCGACGCTTTCACAGCCGTCGTCGTATTCGTCATCTACGGCTTGCTGTTGGCGATCGTCTGGGTGGATCTTTCCGCCGTCGACATCGCGCTGACCGAGGCTACGATCGGCAGCGGCTTGACCGGCGTGTTGTTGCTCGGCGCGGCGGCGCGCCTGCGCACCATTGCAGCGCCGGCAGTGGAACGTCCGAGCAAGAGCCTGCGCGTCGGCGCCGCGTTGCTTTCGGCGATTGTCGCTGTGGCACTCGCGGGTGTCGTGCTGTTCCTGCCCGATCCTGCCCCCACGCTCGCACCGGCGGCTGCCGCGAACGCCGTAGCGACCGGCCTCGGCAATCCGATCACGAATGTGCTGATGGCCTTTCGCGCCATGGACACCATGCTGGAGAAGGTGGTGCTCCTCTTGGCCCTGATCGGTGTCTGGTCGCTTGCGCCCGACCGCCTCTGGGACGAACGCGTCTCGGTCGAACGCAATGGGCCGCGCCGACCAACCGATCGCGACGACATGCTCGTCTTCCTGGCGCGGCTGTTGCCGCCGGTCGGCATCGTCGTCGGCCTCTACATCTTATTGGCTGGCGCCAACAATCCCGGCGGCGCGTTCCAGGCCGGCACGATCCTCGCCGCAATGTGGCTCTTGGTATTGATGGCGGGGCTGGCGGATCCGCCGCCGCTGAGCCGCCGGTGGCTGCGGCTGGTACTCGTCGCCGGGCCCGCGGTCTTCCTCATCGTCGGTCTTGGCGGACTTTGGCTCGGCTCCGCGTTCCTCGCTTATCCGGTGGCCTTCGCCAAGCCGCTGATCCTGGTGATCGAATGCGCGATGACGCTGACGATCGCGGCGACGCTCGGCTTGCTCGCCGGTGCGCCGGAACGAGGTGCCGAGCGATGAGCACCGCGACCGTATTCGGGCTGTGCGCTGCGGCGGTAGTAGGGCTCGGGCTCTACGGCCTGATTGCCAGTCCCCAACCGCTGCGCAAGGTCCTCGCCTTCAATCTGCTCGGCGGCGGCGCATTTTTGTTCTTCGGCGTCGTCGCGCGCCGAGGTGCGGCGGCGGGTTTCGGCGGCGATCCGATCCCGCAAGCGCTCGTCATCACCGGCATCGTCGTCGCCTTTTCCGCCACGGCTCTGGCGATCGCGCTCTTGCTGCGGCTGTTCGAGGTCGCCGGCTCGGCCACCCTGAGCACTGACGCGTCGGGCAGCCCCGGCACCGATCCGACCACCGGTGCTTGATGCCGTATTCAGCCCCCGTCTTGGACACGGCGGCGACGACGGACGGATTTCTGCTCGTCCTATCGCTCGTCGTGCCGATTGCGGGCGTACTGTTGGCCTTCGTCGCCGGCGGACGCCGCGGCGAACGGATCGCTTTCGCGACCATGCCGCTCGGCTTCGCGATTGCCATCGCGATCTTATTTGCTCTGCGGCGGACCGGCGGTCCGCTGGTCTATCTGCTCGGTGGCTGGGCGCCACCGCTCGGCGTGGCGCTGCGGGCCGACGGATTGTCGGCGGTCATGATGATGACCACGGCGGCGGTGATCTGCGCAGTCGGCGTATATGCTTACGCGGATTTCCGCACCCCCGCCGGGCAGACCCGCGCGCCGTCCGCGTTCTGGATGTTGCTCTTGGCGGTATGGAGCGCGCTGAACACGGTCTTCCTCGGCGGCGATCTCTTCACGCTCTATGTCGCGCTGGAACTACTGACCTTCGCCGCGGTCCCGCTGGTCTGCCTCGATGGCCGCGCCGAGACGCTGCAGGCTGCGCTGCGATATCTGCTGTTCGCGTTGTTCGGCTCAGCCCTCTACCTCGTCGGCACGGCGCTCCTTTACGGTGCCTATGGCACGCTCGACATGGTACTGCTGTCGCACCGGATCCGCGTCGAGCCGGCGACGCTCGTCGCCGCCGCGCTGATGACGGTCGGACTCCTCGCCAAGACCGCGCTCTTCCCGCTCCACCTCTGGCTGCCGCCCGCGCATGCCGGCGCGCCGGCTGCCGCCAGCGCAGTCCTCTCGGCGCTGGTGGTGAAGGGATCCTTTTTCATCGTCGTCCGGCTCTGGTTCGACGTAATGCCGGGTCTGGTGATCCGCGGCGGCGCTCAGTTGCTCGCGGTGCTCGGCGCAGCGGCGATTGTGTTCGGCAGCGTCATCGCGCTGCGACAGCAGCGGCTAAAACTTCTGATCGCCTATTCGACACTGGCGCAGATCGGCTACCTGTTCCTGATGTTTCCGCTGGCGTTCGGCGGCGGGGCGCCGCCGCTTCAGAGCGGCGCATTGACGGGCGGTCTTGTGCAGACGATTTCGCATGCCACCGCGAAGGCCGCCATGTTCATGGCCGCCGGATTGATCTACGCGGCGCTGGGCCACGATCGCATCACGCGGCTAAACGGCGTCGGGCGGGCCTTGCCGATGAGCGTGCTCGCTTTCGGCCTGAGCGGCGTGGCGCTGATTGGCCTGCCGCCAAGCGGCGTCTATTTGGCCAAGAGCCTCTTGCTCCAAGCCGCAGCCGAAACGGAGCAATGGTGGTGGACGGTCGTGATCCAGGCCGGCGCGTTTTTCACCAGCGGCTACGTGGTGCTGGTGCTTGTCCAGGCGCTGGCGCCAGCAGACGAACCGGTCACATTGCGTGTCCCGGTGTCACGCGTCGGGGAAACGACAGCGCTGGCGCTCGCGATATGTTCGCTATTGCTTGGGCTATTTCCCTGGGGCGCCTATCTTTCCGTGCCGGCGGGCAGTCCAAGCCCGTCGGACATGCTCTCGCTCAAGGCGGCGCTGAGCATGCTCTGGCCGATCGTAGGTGGCGGCGTGCTGGCGGTCTTGCTGGGGCGCTGGGGAGATCGGCTGACGCGCATACGTTTCGGCAAATTTCTTGTCGCGATCGTCGGCCCGGCCCGTCACGCGGCCCTTGGCTTGGGCGGAACGATTGAGGCGATCGACGGCGTGCTCCGGCAATGGCCGGCGGCTGCGCTTGCCGTCCTGGTGCTGGCGATCCTCTTCGGTGCGGCGCTGCTGACCTGAAAGTAGCTACGCGCGTCGCGGCCCGGCACTCATGTCAAATTCGGCTGAGGATCGGGCACGCTTTCCTTTGCCCGAAACCACGCCACATACAGCGCCGGAAGGAAGACCAGCGTGAGAATGGTGGCAACCAGCAATCCGCCCATAATCGCGTAGGCCATCGGCCCCCAAAAAATGGTGACGGCAATTGGTATCATGCCGAGCACCGTTGAGATCGCCGTCAACATGATGGGGCGGAAGCGGGACATCGCGGCCTCGACCACCGCGTCCCATACGGCCCTGCCCTCCGCCCGCTCTGCCTCGATTTGGTCGATGAGGATCACGGCATTGCGCGCAATCATTCCCAACAGCGCCAAGATCCCGAGCATCGCCACGAAGCCGAGGGGTTTATGAAAGATGAGGAGAGCTGCGACCACGCCGATCAGACCCATCGGAACGACGCTTAGCACCAGAAATAGGCGGCTGAAGCTTTGCAGCTGCATCATCAGGAACGTCATTGTGATGAGCAGCATCAAGGGAACCACCGCATAGACCGAGGCCTGGGATTTTGCGCTCTCCTCGACGGTGCCGCCGGCGGCGATATGATATGATTTGGGCAGTCCGGCGTCGAGTTTCGCTATGGCAGGCGCAAGCTCGGCGACCACGGCCTCGGGCGACGCCCCCGGCGTCACGTCCGCCTGGATCGTCAAGGTCGGGAAGCCGTCACGACGCCAAATCAGCGGAAACTCCTGTTCGAAATCCAAGGTCGCGAACTGCCCAAGCGGGACGGTCCGGCCGTTTGCCAGCGGGAACTGCAAGTTGCGCAAGGTGGACAACGAAACGCGTTCCGCGTCAGTTGCGCGCATGACGACATCGACCAGATAGATGCCGTCCCGCACCTGCGTCACCGCCAAGCCAGACATCACGGTGTTGAGCTTTGCCGCGATGGAATCCGAGCTCAAGCCCAGGAGCCGCGCCTGATCCTGATCGATACGAATGCGGACCTGCCGGGCCGGTTCCATCCAGTCGAAATTGATCCGTTGGGCGCGGCCGTCCGAGCCGACGATCTGGGCGAGCTGAAGGGCGATATCGCGGACTTGGTTGAGGTCCGGGCCGCTGACCCGATATTGCACCGGCCAGCCGACCGGCGGCCCAAGTTCCAGCGGAGCAATTCTGCTCACGGCGTCCGGGAAATCCTCCTGCAGCACGCGCTCGAGCTTGGCGCGAAGGCGTTCGCGGGCGGCGATGTCCTTGGCGATGACGACGAATTGGCTGAAGAAATCATTGGGCAACTCAACGCTCAGCGGCAGATAGAAGCGGACGGCGCCGCGCCCCACATTGGTGCTCCAGCGTTCGACGTCGGGATCGTTCTTGAGGATCGCATCGAGCTTTGCTGCAGCATCGCTGCTCGCGTAAATCGAAGCGTTTTGCGGCAGCCTCAGATCGACCAGCAATTCCGGCCGGTCGGAGGCGGGGAAGAACTGCCTGGGGAGCGAGGGCACGGCCAATAGCGCTATGCCGAAACAGGCGAGCGTGGCCAGAATGGTGAGCCATCGCCTGCGCATGGCCCAGACGAGCAAGCCGCGGAAGGCGCGCAGCACCCGACCAGGCCCGGTTGACTGCGCGGCCTTTGGCTTGGCCAAGAACGCAACGCCAAGAAGCGGAATGAAGATAACCGCGACCAGCCACGACGCCAGTACGGCAATGCCGACGACCGCGAAGATCGAAAATGTGTATTCGCCGGCGCTGCTCCTGGCAAAACCGATCGGCACGAATCCGGCCATGGTGACGAAGGATCCGGTCAGCATCGGAAACGCCAACGTCCGGTAGGCGAATGTTGCCGCCTGTTCCTTTTCGTCGCCCGCCGCGAGTCGCATCGTCATGGCGTCGATCGTGCTCATCGCGTCATCGACAAGGAGCGTCAACGCGATGATCAGCGCGCCAAGCGATATGCGCTGCAGATCGATGCTGGCGGATGCCATCACCGGAAAAACCACCGCGAGCGTCAGCGGAATTGAAAACGCGACGATGGCGCCGGCCCGCAGTCCGAGGCTGACGACGCTCACCGCCATGATGATGGCGATCGCCTGCCACAACGATTCCATGAACTCGCCGATGGCGCTTTGCACGACGGACGATTGATCCGCCACCAGGCTCGGCTCGATGCCGATAGGCAGATCGGCGATGATCCCGTCCATGGTCTGCCGAATATTTCGCCCCAGCGCCAAAATGTCCCCGCCGTCCCGCATCGCGATGGCAAGCCCGATGCCGGGAGTCCCATTGATGCGGAAAATCGGCTGCGGCGGATCGACGAAGGCCCGCCTGATGTCGGCGATATCGCTCAGGCGAAGCAGCCGGCCGTTCACGGCGATATTGATGGCGGAAAGATCCGACTCGGACGTGAAGGCGCCCGAAACGCGAAGCAGGAGCCTTTCATTGCCGGTTTCCAGGGTGCCACTTGGACTGACAGCATTCTGCGCTTGAACCGCCGCGACCAAGGCGGCGCGGTCGATGCCTAGCCCCGCGAGTTTCTCGGTTGCAAACTCGATAATGATCTGTTCGTCCTGGGCACCGAGAATCTCGATCTTGGAGACGTCGGGGATGCGCAGCAGCTCGGTGCGGATTTCCTCGACATAGTCGCGAAGTTCCCGGTGCGTAAAACCGTCCGCGGTGAAGCCGTAGATGATACCGAAAGTGTCGCCGAACTCGTCGTTGAACCCGGGACCGACGACGCCTGAAGGCAAGGTGTGGCGGATGTCGCCCACGCTCTTGCGGACATGATACCAGATATCCGGCACCTCCCTCGGCGGCGTGCTGCCTTTGAGGTTCACAAATATGGTCGTGGAGCCGGCCCGCGTGAAACTGCGCAGAAAGTCGAGATTCGGCGTCTCCTTGAGCGTTCGCTCGATGCGGTCGGTCACCTGATCGAGCGTGTCGGCGAGCGTTGCGCCCGGCCACGCGGCCTGCACGATCATGGTCCGGAAGGTGAAGGCCGGATCTTCATTGCGGCCGAGGCCAAGATACGACATCAAGCCCGCGGCGAAGGTGACGAGCATGCAATAGATGACGAAGGAGCGATGCTTGAGGGCCCATTCGGAGAGATTGAATTGGGTCACTGCGCCGATCCCAGCAGGCGGGTTTTCTGACCCGGGTAGAGCGCTTGGGCGCCCGCAGTCACAACGATGTCTCCCGAATTAAGCCCACTGGAAATCGCCACGGTCGCGGGGTTTTGCCGCAGCACATCGACGTTTCGCAGCGAGACCGTCAGCGCCGATGGGTCGACCACCCAGACGGCGGGCCGGCGATCGTGTTCAGTGAGAGCAGCTGCGGGAATCTCGATGGTCGGCGCAGTATCGAGTTGCATGCGTCCGGCAACGGTCGCGCCGAGAAGCATGGCCGCGGGCGGATCGGTCAGTCCGACCTTGACCTCGAAGGTCCTGGTGACCGGATCGGCCTGCGGCGCTACCTCGCGGACACGCCCGACGGCAGTCACATTCGGATCGTCGGTGAGGCTCACGTCGATGAGCGGATCGTGCGGCGCCGACCGCAGCACTTGGCCCGGCACATCGAACACCGCGTCGCGCCCGCCCTTCGGGGCCACGCGGATGATCAATTGCCCGGCCTGGACAACTTCGCCAGGCTCTGCGGCGGTGGCGATCACCACGCCTCCGGCATCCGCTTTCAGCTCGGTATCGCTGACCTGATCTTCGGCGGCTTTCAGTTGCGCCACGGCAGAATCGAGCTGGGCCTGCGCGGTCTTCAGGGTCTGCTCGGCGCGCTCGTACTGAGCGCGTGAGGCGACATCTCGCGCCAGAAGAAAGCTCTGACGGTCGTAATTGCTTTGGGCTTCGTTGAGTTGCGCCTGGACCGCCGCGACAGCTGCCTGGGCCGACCGCAAAGCGTTCAACTCGTTTTGCGGTTCAAGCTTGGCCAGCACCTGCCCGGGCTCGACTTGGTCGCCGACATTGGGGCGGCGTTCGACCATCCGTCCGCCGATGCGAAATGACAGGCGGGTCTCGTTTTCGGCTTCAATGCGCCCGGTAAATGAAACGGTCTCACCGATGTCGCGCTTCACGACGGTCACCGTCCGGACCGGACGAGGCTGCGGCGCTGCCGTTTCCGACTCGCGCTGACAGGCGGCAAGGAGCACCGACAGCGCTAATGCCAGCAACGCCGTTCGCGGCACGCCCCACGTTGACTTCGCATGGCCGAGGCATGCCAACATGGCTTGACCCTTCTCTTCGTAGTCCAGCGCGACGAAGATGGTAGCGCCACATGCTACAATATCGCCAGGCGTCGTGGTCAGAACATGACAAGCGCGTGAACCTGTGAGCCTCCCGCGTTTCCGGCCAAAGGTCATCTAAATGATTGTATCGGCGACCGAATAGCAGCACATGTCCACTTGGCGGCCATCCCGCAACGCCCGCGAGACATCCGCTTGTCCCCCCCGAGAGCGGACATTCGTCAGTGCAAGTCATCTCGCCGGAGACCGCATTCGGGTCGTTCTAGAAGAGCCCATCTCGGGATTCTTGCTCCAGCCGCCGAGGATCCTGAAGGGAGCTTGCGAATGGCTGCCGATCCGGAATTGAAGATCACGGCCGGGATCGTGGCTGCGGTGGCAGTCGCAACCGCCACCTATCTGGCAGCGAGCGTCTTCGCGCCGCTTGTCCTCGCGCTCTTCATCATTGCCATCGTCTGGCCGCTGCAAAACTGGCTGCAGTCGCGTCTACCGAAGCTCGCCGCATTGGCGACCACCATCATTGTCACGATTGCGGTGTGCCTTGTTTTCGCGTCGCTCGCCGCCTGGGGCTTCGGCCGGGTGGGGCGCGCCCTCGTTGCTGACGCGGCGCGTTATCAGGCGCTTTATGCCAGTTTGGTGACGTGGCTCGACAGTCACGGCATCTCGGTCGCCGGACAGTTGGCCGAACAATTCAATGTCGGATGGCTGTTGCGCGCGGCGCAGCACATCACCGGCCGCATCAACACCACGCTGAGCTTCTGGATCATCGCACTCGTCTATGTCGTCCTCGGGCTTCTAGAGGTCGACGACTTCCGCCGCAAGATCGCGACGCTCGATAATCGCGACGCGGCGCGCGTCTTATTGGACGGCAGCGCGGCAACCGCAGCCAAGTTCCGACGCTATATCCTGGTCAGGACGCTGATGAGCGCCGTGACCGGTCTGCTGGTCGGATGCTTCGCCTGGATCACGGGACTGCAATTCGCGGTCGAGTGGGGCGTGATCGCCTTCGTTCTCAACTACATTCCCTTCATCGGCCCATTCATCGCGACGCTGTTTCCGACGCTCTTGGCGATGACGCAGTTCGAGAGCTGGCAGGCCGTTCTCGGCATCTTTATCTGCCTGAACATCATTCAGTTCGTGGTCGGCAGTTATGTCGAGCCGCGCGTCTCCGGAAGCTTGCTGTCCATTTCGCCGTTTGTCGTGCTGTTCTCGGTGTTCTTCTGGACCTTCCTCTGGGGCCTGTTCGGCAGCTTCATCGGGGTTCCGATCACGCTGGCGATCCTCACCTTCTGCGGTCAACATCCGGCCAGTCGGTGGCTTGCCGATCTATTTGGCGGACCGGTGCGCGGCGAGCTTAAAGAGATAGAGCCGCGGGTCTAATTCGCTCGCGCGTTCGCGCCCGCGACATCGACGCGTTCCGGCGGCAGCAAATTCAGCTGCCCGTCCGGGCCGGCGGCGAGCGTATGGATATGAAAATAGGTCGACGCGTCGTTCTTCGCGCCCATCACCGGTGACGGCGCCGAGATGATCTTCAGCCGGCCGCAGGTGCCGATCCAGTCGATATGACGATGGCCGTGCATGACGACGGTGCGCGGCGCGAATGACGCGAGCCCGCGAACGAACCAGCTGCCATTGATCAGCGCCGTTCCGATGCGTTCGGCGAACGCCGCCCCCGACGTCGGGTATTCGATGAGATGGTGATGCAGCGCGACGATCCAGCGCGCCTGCGGAAATTGGTCAACCACCGCCTTGAGCCGGCGCGCCTGTTCGACCGAGACCATGCCAAGCGCATTGGTGAAGGAGAAATGCGTTTCCGCATTGGAGTTAAGAATGGCTACGCCTAAACCGTTGTCCGCTGCGGGCGGCAGGATCATCGGAAACTGATCGTCCCAAACACTCGCGAGTCCGATCGACAGCCGCAGGCCGCCTGAATCAGCGAAAGCCGCGATCCGCTCGCGATGCGGCGCCAGCGCCTGCGCAAGCGTGCGCTCAAGTTTCCCCGAGCTCGGATCGACCGCATAGACCCGATGGCCCTGCACGGCCGCGATCGCCGACAGCGCCCGCATCTGCCGCAGCCGCTTGCCCGGGCTAAACGGCAGATCGAGCCGGGCCGGATTGAGACGGTCGACAATATTGAGATCGTGATTGCCGGGAAGAATGAGCATGCGTTGCGCGACACCGGGATGGCGTTCTACCGCGTCGATGAATTCCGCCCATTCGGCGGCGCGGCCGGCATCGGTCATGTCGCCGCTGACGAGAACAAGATCGAGCGGCCGGGCGTTATGGATGGCTTCGATCCGGGCCATGATCGCAGCGATGCGGCCGTTGCCGCGCGGTCCATTGCGCCCGCTTTCGATGCGAAACCCATAGCGCTCGCCGACCATATGGAGGTCCGAGAGATGGGCGACGCGCCACGTCGCGCCGGCAGGTGACCCATCAGGTGCGGCATCGAAGGCGGCGAGATCCATCGGCTGATCCATCCGCGCATCGGCGAAGCCCCAAACGAGCGAAGCGATCGCGAGATAGGCCGAGACGACGACGATCGCGTTGGCGAGCGTCGGCAGCAGCAGGCTGTGCAGCGACAACACGTCCGTCATCGTCCCCACCCAGCGCGTGGCCGGCCAAGCGAGGAATGCGATCAGCACGCCGCAGGCGCAAAGAATGACGGCCGCTCCGGCGGAACTGATCGCCCGCAGCCGCGCCCGCGCGGCGGCGCTCGAATTCTTGCCGAGCATGGACTCGGTCAAATAGCGCAGCGCCTCACGGCAGAATGCGTAACCCGGCTGTACTGCCAGCGCATTCAGCGACCAAAAATTGACCTCGGCGGTCCGCCACAATGGCCGCCAGCCGATCCATCCCAATCCGACGGCGGCAACGAGAATCAACACGGCGCCGAGTTCCGTCACTTGGGCGGCGGTCTGCGACACTTTGGTGAGCCACGCCGTCGCGACCAACGGTGCCGCCCCGAGGAGGACCGCAGGCAGCAGGATGGAGACGGTCCAGGCAAACGCGAGCTTCGGCAGACTCACTTCGACCAGCAGACTGCCGGCGATGGCGAGCAGTGATCGCTGCTTCGGGCTTGCCGAATCGTCCTCGACGTCGCCTTGGCGCGGATCAAACAGGAATTCGCTGTCAGCCGCGGCGCGCTCGCGATCAGGCTCGAGACTCGATCCGGTCATCGCACGCTCCTTGCCGGCGGCAATGCCCGGAAGCCTATGACGATGCGCGATCGGGGGAAATGATCTTGATCGCGGCCAATCTGTGCGAATACGCGAAAATTTTTTCAGCAATATTTCTTGAAACGCGCCTTCCAGTCCGGCGCATCGATCGTCGGAAGGACGTAGCTCTTGCCCTCGGCCGCGATCGTCAGCGGCTTTCCGGAATCGAGCAGGTCGAACAGCTGATCTTCGAGCGCGTGCCACGCTTTGCCGAACAGCCCGGGATCCTGCTTGCTGTAGCCGAGATTCCACTGGGCGAATTGCGCCGGGATGTTATGGCCGGTCTTCGGTACCGCAGTCGTAGGCCCGCCTTCCTCAAAGTGGGTATTGGTCGGCGGCACATTGATCTCGCCCTTCAGTACCATGCTGGTCGTTCCGTCGCCGATGGTCATCGAGACTTTGCCCTTGCGGTTCGCCGGGCGCCGCCCCATCATGACCCGCCTCCGTCGCCGAACGAATCAAGCCACAGGGAATCATGCTGTGCGGATAATCACGAGCCCTTTTTCAACAGTATCGGTCAAAAGCAGACATCGCGACGCGTCCCTGTGCGCGCGCTCCGCAGTGACCTGATCGATCCAACCATCGCCGTGCATCATGGCCGCGTCGTTAAGCGCACTGGTGACGAAACCGTCATAGAGGTCAGTGACGCGCCAGGAGATCGAATTGCGCAACGGCATCGGGTGCAGGCCAGTACGGCGATTTGTGCCTATCGAAAACTCAGACCGGAATTTGATTGCAGTTTTTGGGTTTCGCGTTGAGCCGGAAGGAATAAGATACAGGGAATGGAACGATTATCTGAGCGTCATGTTGATCGTTCGAAATAATAACTTTCCACTCGTTCGCATCATCGTACCCGACATAAAACAGTATCTTTTCAATGAGCTTACGCGCGTGCTCATAGGCGTCATTCAAAGTATCAAACTCGTTTCCGCTGTCATCGGGGATACGGCTTTCCTTGGACGTCAGGTGAAAATAGAAACGCGGCATCAACTCCTCCACCACAACCAGACGTTCAGCCACTGCATCTAACGGTTCTGGACCTTTGATGTACATAAGGGAGAGACGTTGAGCTTAAGTCGCTTTTGATGGTCGCAATTGAAACAATAACGATGGGAACAACTGCTTAAGTCTGGCGAAAAGTTAGCGATCATTTTAATCAAGTGAGAAGCGGCTTTAGATTCAACAGGGACGATAGGAATTCGACCGCTGAATGTTTGTTCAAATCGTTTGGCTAGTCTATCCGGCGATGCGGGCCATCCTGGTCCCTGTATGAGGGCGCGTTTGGGAAGCGCGACCTCGTCAAGGGTCCGGACGCGCGAGACCGCGTGGTTCAGACCGAGAAGCTCGCCGACGGTATCCTGCGAGAAGGCGCCGGCGTGCAACGATGCACCGCCAACAGGCCGACGACTTCCTCCCGCGCCGGCGGTGTGATGAAAATAAAGGTATCACGTACGTGGCGCACTTTGCCAGTGGGACCGCCGGCTCATCCAAGACCATCCCAGCCCAGGTGCCTCAGGTGGGTCACTTCATTTCCACTTCCGCGCGCGGCCCATGCCATGGTGCAGCGAGATCGGCCGGCGTCAGCGTGCC
>DASQRX010000041.1:0-28738 GCA_035642635.1 Xanthobacteraceae bacterium | reverse complement strand
TCAATCAGTCGAGCGGTTCGACCCTCACCAGCGAATGGTCGTGGTTGCTGCCGACCCAGAACGTCACCGGATTGGTCGAATTGTCGAACGCCACCGTGCGCATATTGGTGTCGCTCGGCATCAGATATTCGACGCTGGTTCCACTCTTCGGGTCGAGCCGCACCACGCGATCGGTGCTCATGGTCGAGGCCCAGAGTTCGCCGTTCTTGTCGAACTGCGCCCGGTACGGGAACGTATAGGGCGGCAGGCCGTATTCGGTGAACTGCTCGGTCTTGGGATCGAACACCGCAACCTTGTTGGCGCGATATTCGGCGATCGTGATGCGATCCTGGTCGTCGATCTCCAGGCGCCGCATGCGCGAATGCAGCGTCGGCGGCGTGTACCACGTCACCTGCAGGGTCTTGGCGTCGATCTTGCCGAGATGGCCGTCGTCGAATTCGGCCATCCACAGATTGTTGTGGGAGTCCGAAATCACCTGATAGATGCCGTAATGGCGGCCGGGCGGCAGCGCGTCGGTCGGATGGAATTTCTCCCAATTGCCGCTCGCCAGATCGAGCCGGAAGATGTCCTGGGTGCCAACGCTCTTGGTCCACACCTTGCCGTCGACGTCGTGGCGCAGGCCGACGAAGTTCAACTGCACGCGGACGTCGTTGAACTGCGGCGCCAGCGGATAGTAGGCGATCTCGCCGGTCTTCGGATCGAGATTGCCGAGCGAGCCCTGGTACATCGTATCGAACCAGTACTTGCCCGCCGTGTCGGGTTCGAGCGAAAGCAGGCCGACCGGCGCGTCGGGTTTGAACTTCTTGATCGGATATTCGGTGAGCTTGAGCGTCTTCGGATCGAATTTCGAGATGAACAATTCGCCGAAATCCGTGTACCAGATATTGCCGTCCTTACTGACCTGCACGTCGTGCGGCTCGGTCGTGTTGCGCCCCATGCTGTATTCGGTGACGAGGGCGCGCGTCGCGCGGCCGGTCGGGCGCGGCAGCGTCTTGAGCTCGTAGGCCCATTTGTCAACCGCGCTCAGATTGATGGTGGCAAGATATTCGGCGGCCTGGCGGTACTGCTCCGGGTTACCGGCGCGCGAGCGGTCGAGCATGGGTTGCGGCTTGACCGGCTGGCTCACGGCGCCATAGCCCATCATGCGCGAGACCACCTGCATCCACTCGTCGACCGTATGGGTCGAACGCGCGACGCGTTCCAAGGTGTGGCAGCCGACGCAGTTGAGCAAAAACGCCTTCTGTTCCTCGGTGCCGGGCATGCTCATCATCCATTCGGCGTTGGTGAGCTGGCCGGCGAGATTTTTGGTTTTTTGCAGTTTGAGATCGACATTCGCCGTCTTCTCGGCGACGACGTCGCTGGCCGCCGGCGCGCTGAGGTCGTAGCCGACGGCGCGGATGGCAAGCGAATAGTGGCCCGGCTCCAGCCGGTTCTCCGGGAAGGCATAATGGCCTTGGGCATCGCTGGTCACGCTGACCGAAACGATGGACCCGTCTTTGTGCGCGGTGACGACGACGCCTTCCATGGCGCCTTCCGCTTCGGACGAGACTTGTCCGGTAATTGCAGCTGGTGCTTGATCGTCCGCGCGCGCCCCTGACGATACGCCTTCCGCCAGCACGACCGCGAGCGCGGTCAAGCTTAGCATGACGACTAATTTCATTGCCCGCTCCCTAACGTCTTTCGTTTTTTCTCTGCGTTCGTTTCGCGTGCAGAGTCGAGGCTATGTTGCGCCCGCGATCCATGGCCGCACAAGGCCCATCCGGGCAGGGTGGGGATGCGCCGGGCGACGGTCAGGCGACGCCAAGCGTCGCTCAGAAGAAGCGCCGGACGGCCGCGTCGAGGAGGAGGCCGGCGAACAGGATCAAACCGGCGTCGCGATCGGATTTGAATAGAGTAAGGCAATTGTCGGGATCGGAAATGTCGAGACGCACGACCTGCCAGCCGAGATGGGCGGCAAAACCGGCGAGACCGAGGGCGAAAACGGCGCCGGCATCGGCCGTATAGCCGGCGGCCCCGATCAGTATAACGGCGGCGCCGTAGAACAGCGCGAGCATCGGCTTGGTTCGCTCACCGAATAGCAGAGCGGTCGATTTCACCCCGATCAGCGCGTCGTCGTCGCGATCCTGATGGGCGTAAATCGTGTCGTAGCCGATCACCCAGGAAATCGACCCGGCGTAAAGCAATATCGCCGGCGGATCGAGCCGCCCGAAAGCGGCGGCCCAGCCCATCAGCGCGCCCCAGGAAAACGCCAGGCCGAGCACGATCTGCGGCCAATAGGTGATCCGCTTCATGAACGGATAGACCATAACGATCGCCAGCGAGGCGATGCCAAGCCCGATGGTGAAACTGTTGAAGTTTAAAAGCACCGCCAAGCCGACGAGCGCCTGCAGGACCAGAAACAGCACGGCTTGCGCGACGCTGACCTGGCCCGAAGGAATTGGCCGCGAGCACGTGCGCTCGACACAGCCGTCAAGATCGCGGTCGACGATGTCGTTCCAGGTGCAGCCGGCGCCGCGCATTGCGAAGGCGCCGATGAAGAACAGCCCGATATGCCAGAGGCTGGGGCTCCGCGCATGGGCCGCGACCGCGGCCAACGCCGATGACCACCAGCATGGCAGGAGCAGGAGCCAAGATCCGATCGGACGATCGAGCCGCGCCAGCCGCAAATACGGCCGCAACCAGCCCGGCGCGATGGTATCGACCCAATTGCCGGTCGCGTCCGCGACCGAACCAATCGCGTGTGGTGGGTTTATCCGCGTCGTTGCGGCCGGCCTCATCGCGCCAGCGGATTGCCGGTCAAGGTGTCGAAAGTGCCGCGGCCGGTCTTGGTGTTCGTCGCCGAATCGACGGTCGGTGTCTTGATTGCGTCGCTGAGCGACGGCGGCTTCACGACAGGGCCGGCGTCGTCGGCGCAAGCGGCGTTGCGAAATTTGACCGACTTTTCGTGATTGGTTTTCGAGATCGCGATCGCCTGATCGGGCACGCCGCACCATGTTTTATTGTCATCGAGGAATTTGACCACAACGGCTTCGCTCGCCACAAAGCTCGTCATCAGCGTGCAGACCTGCTTGCGGTCGACTTTTGCTTTCATGGCGGCTTGCACCGCGTCGGCCTTTTTCTTCGTATCCGCGCTCAGGCGCGGAAAGTCGGCGCATTGCGGCGCGCCTTGCGCCCAAGCGGACGACGTCCAGAACCCTGTGTTCCAGAACCCTGTGTTCAGGGCAAACAGCGCCAGTGCGATGGTCAGCCCGCGCGTCATGACAAGCCCTCTCCCAAGAACCAGTATGTCAGGTCCCCTTACCCAACTTCCCGCTCTCAGGACCTATTCTTAAGGACCTGCACCGGGCGGCAGACATTGCCTGAAATTCGGTCGGTATTAAAGACTCGCTGAATTCGGCGACATGGCGGCAGAGCGCCACGAAATCGCAAGGGTGCGACCTTGGCGCTCATCGTCGGGCCAAATGAGGCAGCCACCGCCCGCCGGATTCGACTTTTTCGGATCATGCTCTAAGGGGTTGACGGCAGGCCAAAGCGGCCGGAAGCCGGCAATAATGCGGATTTGGCGACGGCGATGTCAGGCTATGACTTCAAGAGCCCGCGGCTTTACCTGAAGGCCCCGCTCAAGGCCGGCGGGAATGTCGTGCTCGACCGTGCCCAGGCGCACTACCTCAGCCATGTGCTCCGGCTCAAAGCAGGCGAGCGGGTGCTGGTCTTCAATGGCCGTGACGGCGAATGGAGTGCGAGCCTCGCGGAAGGCGGCAAGCGTTCGGCCACGCTTGGCGTCGTCGCGCGGACCCGCCCGCAGACCGCGCCAGCCGACCTGCACTACCTGTTCGTCCCGCTCAAATCCGCCCGCCTCGACTATATGGTGCAAAAGGCCGTCGAGATGGGCGTCTCGCGGCTGCAGCCGGTTCTAACCCGCCACGGCCAGGTGGCGCGGGTCAATATCGAACGCATGCAGGCCAATGCTGTCGAAGCGGCGGAGCAGTGCGGGATACTTTCGCTTCCCGATATCGCGCCGCCCGTGGCTCTGAGCAGCGTGCTTGCGCAACGCGACCCCGGACGCTGGCTGGTGTTCTGCGACGAGGCTGCCGAGACGGCCAATCCCCTGACGGCACTCAAGAACGTGCCAGAGCAGTCGCCCCTTGCGGTCCTCGTCGGGCCGGAAGGCGGATTTGCCGAGGATGAGCGCGCCATCTTGCTCCGACAGCCGAACATAGCGCGGGTGTCGCTCGGCCCGCGCATTTTGCGCGCCGATACTGCGGCTGTGGCGGCGCTGGCTGTAGTTCAGTCAGTACTTGGGGACTGGCGGTAAGGACGCGTGCCCGCACTATGCGACTTGATCGCGCCGCTGCGCGGTCACCTCAGGGTGACGGGAACAAATCAGTGGATCATCCAGGGCTTGTCGATGCAGACGAAGCTGACGTAATCGCCATAGTTACGATGCACGCTGGTAACGTACGACAGCCGGCCCCAGCGCGCGCAATAATCCGACGCGATCTGCTCATAGGCCGCCGCGACGTCGGGCGTATAAGGGAAGATGCCGCCGGTGTCGTTGCCGGTGATCCCGATGCCGGGTCCGGCGAATCGGCCGCCATTGGAAAAAGCCATGTCGCTCGTGGCGAACATGCCGCCGGCCCCAAATACGATGCCCAGCGCTATCAAGACCTTCCGCACCATGGCAACGAGCCTCCCGCCCCACCGGATGGCGTAGAGCTTAGAGCATGAGCGGCCATGTTGGAACCCGCTCCGCGGCAAGCCTCGCCAGGGAACAGCGTTATTGGCCGGCGCGTAGCGAAAACGTCACAGCATTGAATAGGCGCTGGCGACCATGCCAACCGGCCGTTTATCGGCGGCGTTCAGCAGCATGACGCGGCCGAAACTGGTATTGCGGCCGATGCGCACGACGCGGGCGTCGGCGACGATGTCGAAATTCACCGGCCGCAGGAAGTGGGTGGTCTGGTCGATCGTACTCATCGGCCGGTAGCCGTTCCAGGCCGCCGAGCAGGCGATGACCATGGCGGTATCGGCCAGCGCCATCAGCGCCTGGCTGCACACCACGGCGCCGTCGCAACAGGCCTTCTTGGAAAACGGGAGCCGCACGATGGCGCCGGGCTGCCAATCCGGTTGGGCGCCGGCGGGACGCGCGGCTTCGACGCTTTCAACCAATAAGGCCAAATCCTGGACCCAGGGCGCGAACACCTCGGTCATGAGCCGTCCCGCGGCTTGAAGACCGAATGCTGCTTGAGGTGTTTGCAGCTGGTGCACCTCTCCCATCGCAATCTCCCCCAAAATGTCCTCGTTGGTCGACGTGTCTGACACGCTTGCTACGTGCCGGAACCCCAAACGCTTTACGGTGACAAGAGACTTTTTACGGTGAACCGAATCGGGACGCCCCGGCAGTGCGGCTTTTTTCCAGCGACACAACGCTGACATAACGAATCAAAAGCAACGAACTGAAGAGTGTTACCACAACAAAAAAACGTGCGCGTTTTGTTTGTCAGGACGAACTGAAAAACCTGTGGCGACGGCGGTATCGTTAGACTGGGTTTTTCTGCAGTGGCCGCAGGGCGACGCGGCCCTTGGTACCGCCCAGCGGGATCGGGCGAGGCCCCCCGGGTCCATACCTTTACCCGGCCCATTACCCGGCTCATGACCGGGCAATGACATTAGAACGACCCGGCAATGCGCGGCATGGAAGCCACATAGGCGCGATATAACTGACGTGGTCTTGACCGGCGGCGGCCGGCGCGGCACGGTTAGAGTGGGTACGGTCGGAAAGGGGCCAGGCAGCCATGTTGACGGCTATGTCGAGGGCGTTGCCGAAGGCTTTGTTGAGCCTGGCGTCGGGGCGGTCGGTGTGCGTCGCGTTGAGCCTGGTTTTTGGCCTAGTGCTCAGCTTTGTGACGCTCTCGCCGGTGCGCGCGGCGAGCTGGTGGGAAAAGACCTTCTGGATGTCGGGCCCGCGCTACGAGCGGGTGATGCCGGCGTGCGATTATCCGGCGGCCCTTGATCGCATCATTGCGCAATTCCGCACCAAGGAATTCGGCTTCTGGAATTCGGAACTGCGCATCATCGGCGTCGAAGACATCAAGGAAACCGCCGAGATGCCGTGGGCGGCGCAGTCCATTCCGCGCCGCTTTTGCAACGGTACCGCCGTCATCAATGATGGCGCCAGACACCCGATGTATTACTCGATCGCCGAAGATACCGGCATGATCGGCATGGATTGGGGAGTCAATTTCTGCGTCGTCGGGCTCGATCGCAACGACGCCTATAGTCCGCGATGCCGCGCGGCGAAGCCGTAATCGGCTTATTGTCGCAACGCCTGCAACACACAGTCGCGTAGCCGCGCGTGATCGCGCGCGCCGCGTTGCGCGTATTCGATCACGGTCTTCGCCACGATTGTCTTGGCCACCGTCGTCTCGGTGTCGCCATCCGTTGCCGAACCATCACTGTCGCCTAAGCCGAGCGTTCGGCACACCTCGGCATAAGTGCGCGTCATCGTCGAGATCGCTTCCGGCTCGAACGCTTGGTTCTTGAACAGGTGGTAAACGGCCATGCCGTGCCTTTCGCGATCTGCCTTTCCGAAAGCTGACTTTAATGATCGACAACGATCGACGCAATTGTAACGCCGACCTTCAAGCTATATGCCGCACCGCGCCCATTTCTAGCTGCGCAAAACTCAAATTCCTGCGACCCTTGATGTAATCTTGAAGCGGCGACATGATCGCCGCTTTTCGCGACCGGGTTCTACCTTTGTCTCGATTTGGATCGCGGTCTCAATACGGCAAAGTTCCATTGCTGCCGGCGCAGGGGGAGTTCCAATGCTCGATCTGATCCGATTTGCACTTCGGTTTGCACATGGCGTTCGGTTTGGCGTTCGGTTTGGCGTACGTTGCGCCGTGCTGGTTGCGTGCGGTCTCGGTGCTTTCGCCGCGCCGACGCTGGCGCAAAGCCCGGGTCAGGACCAGCCCGGGCAGTTCGACTTTTACGTGCTGTCGTTGTCCTGGTCGCCATCGTTCTGCGCTGCCGCGGCCGACCGCAACAATTACGCCGGGCCGCAATGTGGCGCGCGGCCATTTTCGTTTGTGGTGCACGGGCTCTGGCCGCAATACGATAGAGGCTTCCCGGAATATTGCCAGAACTCGTCGCCGCGGCTCTATCACGGCATCGTCTCGTCCATGCTCGATCTGATGCCGGCGCCGCGCCTCATCTATAATGAGTGGGACAAGCACGGCACCTGTTCGGGCCTGTCGGCGCAGTCCTATTTCGACACAGTTCGCAAGGCGCGCGGGGCTGTGAATATTCCGCCGGAGTATAATGACCTGAAAGAGCCGCTCACCGTGACGCCGGGCGCCGTCGAGGATGCTTTCGTCAAAGCTAATCCCGGGCTGACGCCAAACGGCATCGCGGTGGAATGCTCGCGAAACCGGATGAGCGAAGTCAGGCTGTGCCTGTCGAAGGATCTGAAATTTCGCGATTGTCCCGAAGTTGCCAAGCGCAGTTGCCATCGCGATCAACTGGTCATGCCGCCGGTGCGCGGCGGCTAGAGCGATCACTGCTTCTTGATGGAGCATGATCTTTTCGGAAAACCGGTTTCCACTTTTCCGGATCATGTTCTAAATCTCGGCAAATGAACTATCAGCACGCCTTTCATGCCGGCAATTTCGCCGATGTGCACAAGCATGTCGTGTTGGCGCGCATCCTCGAGCATTTGCGGCAGAAGCCGTCGGCCTTTCGCGTGATCGATACCCATGCTGGCGCCGGCCGTTACGATTTGTTTGGACCGGAAGCGATGCGCTCCGAGGAGTGGCGCGGTGGCATTGGGCGCATCTTTGGTGCAGTACATCATCAAAAAGTGGCGCCGAAGGACGAGGCGCAAGCACTGCTTTCGCCTTACCTCGACATTATCGCCGAGCTTAATCCTGGCGGCGAAGTTCGGATCTATCCGGGTTCGCCGCTGATCGCTCTTGGGCTGATGCGGCGGCAGGATCGGCTCATCGCCTGCGAGCTTGAGCCGCGAGCGGCGGGTTTGCTGAAAACCGCATTGAAGGGCGACGCCCGGGCCAAAGTGCTCGCGATCGACGGTTGGCTGGCGCTCAACGCCAATGTGCCGCCGAAGGAGCGCCGGGGCGTCGTCGTCGTCGATCCGCCCTTTGAGGAAGGTTCCGATTTCACCCGATTATCGGCCACTTTTGCCGCGGCGCACCGCAAATGGCCGACCGGAACCTATCTCTTATGGTATCCCATTAAGGAGCGTGATGCGCCGGACGCGTTCCTCCGCCGGCTGCACAAGCTGGCCATACCGAAAATATTGCGCTGCGAAATGATGTTAGGTGCGCCGCGCGCGGATGCCGGTCTCGTCGGTTCCGGGCTAGTTGTGGTCAATCCGCCCCATATTTTGGAACGCGACATGCGCATTATTCTTCCCGCACTCGCGAATTTGTTGCTGCCGGATGCAACGCACCGGCTCGACTGGCTGGTCCAAGAACGACCAAATACAGCCCAGAACGGCCAATGAGGGATAGCAACGGATAATTTTGGATCCCTTTGTTGGTTGCGCCGGAAGTCGCACATCTCTTTGATAGTTCCCCACTTCTCCACGCGACCAAATTAGTTTAATTGACTCAATGCTGAGCTTGGACGTTCCGCCTCCTGTGGGGGCCGGCGGAGTGACTTGGGCCATCTGCGGCTCAAAGACTCTTTACCCGTGTGGAATGTTTGGCCTGGCCGCCGCACCGTGGGAGTGGCGGCGAACGAACCACTGGGGAGTGAGTCAATGGCAATGACCGGTACGGTCAAATTCTTCAACGGGGAACGCGGCTACGGCTTTATCAAGCCTGACGACGGGGGCCGCGATGTGTTCGTTCACATCACCGCTGTTGAACGTGCGGGACTGAAATCGCTTGTTGAGGGGCAGCGCATCAGCTTCGACGTGGAACCCGACAAAAAGGGTAAGGGTCCCAAGGCCGTAAATCTCGTCGTCACCGGCTGAGACGGCGCGATGGCGACTAGTCGCGGCGTTCAAACAAGGACGCTGCAATATGGAAGAAGCGGGCGGGAACGCCGTGAGCCGCAGTGTGTCTAGCTATTCCACAAATTTGCTCCGGCCAATTCAAGCGGCTATGCTCGGCACTCTTTGTCGCTCTTGCCACGGGCTTCTTTCCGGAAATCTCAAATCCAAAACCGCGGTTTCGCCAATGGCGAATCCGAACATCGCAAATGTGGTGCCGCAATGATGATACTTCGTACGTCGCCGCCATCGCCGTTCGGTCGCAAGGCACGGATCGCCATTTCGCTTTTGGGTTTTGACGGCGAGGTGAAAATCGAGGCCGCCGATCCGACCGATGCCAACGACAGCGTCCGCCGGCAAAATCCGCTTGGCAAGATTCCGGTGCTGATCGCCGAGGACGGCACGGCCTATTACGATTCCCGCGTGATCCTCGATTATCTCGACGACCGCGCGGGCGGCGGCAAGATCGTGCCGCGCGACGCCAAGGCGCGGCTTGTGACGCTGCGTCTGCAGGCTTTGTGCGATGGCATCCTCGATGCGTCGATCCTGACGGTCTATGAGGCGCGGTGGCGTCCGGCCGAGCATCACGTCGAGAAATGGGTCGCGCATCAGATCGGCAAGGTGACGCGCGGCCTGAACGCGCTTGAAGCCGCGCCGCCCGAGCTCGACGCCGATGCGAAGGCGCTGCCGCAACCTTTGCCGAATGTCGGGCAGATTTCGCTCGCTTGTGCACTTGGCTATCGCGATCTGCGTTTCGGCGAGGGCTGGCGCGCCGATCATCCGCGCCTCGTCGCCTGGCTCGACAAGTTCGCAGCACGCGTGCCGGCCTACGCCGCGACCAAAGTGACAGCGTGATATTTCACTGCGCCGGCGGCATTTATCCGGTTACTGACCGTTCAGGCGACCCAGTACCACTGTGAAAACAGCGCCGCGGTTTGCAGAAGCAGCGCCGCGAAAATTCCGATCAGCGCGACGGCGAGCCCAGGGCGTCCCCTGCACAGGATGCCCATGCTCATGAATGCGGGAAAGCACACTAGTTCATAACGAGACATCGAGTCGGTGATGCCGAGTGTCAGATAGGGCACGGCGAGAGCCCCAAGCCCGTAAAGCGCCACGGCAAACCGCAAGCGCAGGAATGACCAAATCGATAGCGCCAGAAAACCCAGAAACCAGCCGGCAGCCCACACATTCGAATCTTGGAAGGTCGTGAACGTCACCGCCGAAACGAACCGATCGAAGAACGTTCCGTTATGCCAGGCGGCTTGGCTTGTGGCGAAGGCCAAGGGGTGCCCGAACTTCAATCCGAGATAGGCTGAGTAACCGAGCAAGCCGGATGCCGCCAATAGGCCGCACAGGGCCATCCTGGGCAGGAGGCGCGGCCACGGCAGGGTGCTCCGGCGCGCCATCGCGCAAAGGATCACGGGGATCATTACGATGCCGATCGACCGGGTGCCGAGTGAAATCCCGGCGCAGGCCGCAGCGAGCGCGAATTTCTCCTCGGCCATAAAGATGAAACTGAGCAATACGAATACCAGGAACAACGACTCGGAATATCCCGCGGATAGGAACAGCGATGACGGGAAGAAGCAAAAAAAAGAAAGCGACAACAGCGCGGTCTCGTCCCCCAGTTCGTCCTTGACGAACTTGGTCAGTAACAGCGCCGCCAAGAGCGCGGCGACATTCGCGACAACGAGCAGCGCTATGGATTGGTCGATGCCGAACAGCGATTTTGTCGCGTAGCTCAACGCGGGGTAGAGCGGATAGAAAACCGTCGAGCTCTCGACCGTGGGATTGTCGCTGTATTGATAGCCTTGACTGACGATGGCGGCATACCATTCGCCATCCCATCGCAACAGCCGTTCATACCAAAGCGGCGCAACGGTAAATTTCGCCGGGTATTGCGGGGGCAGCATCTTGCCGAAATTGATGCCGGCGATAACGACAAGACGGGACGCCGCGAAAATCAGCAAGGCGGAGAGATAGACATTATAGGCGCGCCATGTATCGGCGTTCAGGGTCGGACCGGTGAATTGACGAAAGCGCGATCGGATTTCGTCAAGCTTCGGATTCACCGCCATTGCTTTGATCCGAGTGTCTAGGCTTTGTCCGCACCATCGATGCTCATGATACCGGCACCGTAGACGATCACGTAAAGGAAGCCGCCCGTCATCACCAGGTTCTTGTAGAACTCGATCATGTTGTCGGTGTCGCCTGCCGGCAGGTGTATGCCAAAGGCGGTGCCTAGACACAGCAGGACGAGCGCGGCGGCCGCCCAGCGGATTTTGAAGCCTATCAGGACGGCGGCACCGCCAAGAAGATGGGTGGCGATCGAAATCCAAATCGCCACGTTGGGAACCGGCACGTTGAGGCTGGCGAAATACTCAACGGTGCCGGCCGGATCGCGCAACTGGAGAACGCCGTCCCAGATGAAGAGGCTCGACATCAACAGGCGGGCGAGCGGAGGCAGGTAGATTTTGACGGTATGCATGTCGCATCCCCAAAATGTCTTGGGCGCTATTTGGGCGCCGTGGAACGGCAGCGACATTCCATCATGTCCGTGGCGTCTCCGCTATTCCCCAAAAGCAGACAATAATCGGCGCGCTTGCGGCGTCCGCTTTGTGCCAGAAGCGGACGTCATGGCTCCTTCTTCATGGCCCCTTCTTGATGAGCAGAAATTGGGATAGCCTTTGGCGTTGCACCGGGGCGCACCATGAAACTTCCCCGCAGACAATTCCTGCATCTGGCCGGCGTCGCCACGCTCCCGGCGATCTCGCGCTTTTCTTGGGCGCAGAGCTATCCGACCCACCCGGTGCAGATCATCGTCGGCTTCGCTGCCGGGAGCACGACTGACATCCTCGCGCGCCTGATGGCGCAATGGCTGTCGCAACGGCTCGGCCAACAATTCGTCATCGAGAACCGGCCGGGCGCGGCCGGCAATATAGGTGCCGAAACGGTCGCGAAGGCCACGGCCGACGGCTATACGCTGCTCATGGTCCCGCCGGCGGTCGCAGCCAATGCCGCGCTCTACGAGCATCTCAATTTTAATTTCCTCAACGACATCGCGCCGATCGCCGGCGTGGTGCGCGTACCCAACGTCGCCGAGGTTCATCCGGCCTTTCCGGTGAAAACCATTCCTGAACTGATCGCGTATGCCAAGGAAAATCCCGGCAAATGCAGCTATGCCTCGGCCGGCATCGGGACGCCGAGCCATTTGGCCGGCCAGTTGTTCAATACGATGGCCGGCGTCAAGCTTCAGCATATTCCTTATCGCGGCGATGGGCCGGCAATGGCCGATCTCATCGCCGGCCAGGTCCCAATCGCATTCGCGACGATGATTGCGTCGATTGAACATATCCGCGCCGGTCAGCTGCGGCCGCTGGCGGTGACAACGTTCAAGCGCTCAGATGTAATGCCCGACCTGCCGAGCGTCAGCGAATTCGTGCCGGGCTACGAGACGAGTTCGTGGTTTGGCATCGGCGCGCCGCACGGGACGTCTGCCGAAATTATCGAAATTCTCAACCGCGAAACCAATGCCGGGCTGGCCGATCCCACGATCGCTGCGCGGCTCGCCAATATGGGCGCGATGCCGCTCGCCGGGTCGCCCGCCGACTTCGGCAAGC
The DNA here is from genome assembly GCA_035642635.1 of Xanthobacteraceae bacterium. Lineage (GTDB taxonomy): Bacteria > Pseudomonadota > Alphaproteobacteria > Rhizobiales > Xanthobacteraceae > BOG-931. Next base: position 16,102 of record DASQRX010000041.1, on the reverse strand, counting down.
TTGCCGCCGACGAGACAGAAAAGTGGAGCAACGTCATTCGCGCGGCGGGCATCAAAGCCGAGTAGATAACTTTGATACCGGGAGGACTGCACGATGAGACTTCTCCGCAGACAATTTCTGCGTCTGGCCGCGAGTGCCGCCGCCCTGCGGGTTGTCGCGCGCGCCGCGTTCGCGCTCGACTATCCGACGCGGCCGCTGCAGATGATCGTTGGCTTCCCGGCCGGCAGCGCGCCCGACATTGTCGCGCGGCTTGCGGCGCAGTGGCTATCGGAGCAGCTTGGCCAACAATGCGTCATTGAAAACCGGCCGGGCGCAGGCAGCAATATCGGCACCGAACTCGTGGTGAAGGCGCAGCCCGACGGTTACACAATTCTGGCCGACGTGCTGACCAATGTGCTCAACACGTCGCTTTATCAAAATCTCAGTTTCGATTTCATGCATGACATTGCCCCCGTATCGCCGGTGGCAAATGCTCCCTACGTGATCTTGATCACAAATTCATTGCCGGTCAAAACCGTTCCGGAGTTCATCGCCTACGCCAAGGCCAATCCGGGCAAGATCAATATGGCCTCGGGCGGCATCGGCACCTCGTCCCACATTTTTGGCGCGCTGTTCATGACGATGGCGGGGATCGAGATGGTTCATGTCCCTTATCGCACCAATTACATGTCGGACCTGATCAGCGGGCAGGTCCAGGTGGTGATCAATCCCATTCCGCAGTCGATGGAGTTTGTCAAAGCCGGCAAGGTCCGCGCGCTCGCGGTGACCACCACGACACGCCTCGGCGCGCTTCCCGATCTCCCTACCGCCGGCCAATTCGTGCCGGGCTACGAGGCCATCGGCTGGTACGGGATCGGCGCGCCAAAAGACACGCCCGTTGAGATCGTCGGCACGCTCAACAGGGCGATCAATGCCGCCCTCGCCGAGCCTGCGGCGAAGGCGCGCCTTGCCGACTTGGGCGTCGAGCCGATGCGAATGACACCCGCGCAGTTCGCCAAATTCATCGCGAGCGAAAATGACAAGTGGGGCAAGGTCATTCGCGACGCCAATATCAAACTCGAAAACTAGAGTGAATTCGATTTCTAGGAACAGCATGTGGTGAAGCTATGCAGCGCAAGGTGATGATCTCGTGCGCGGTCACCGGCTCGGCCGACACGCCCGGCCGCAACCCGGCGGTGCCGGTGACGCCCCAAGAGATCGCCGATTCGGCGATCGATGCCGCCAAAGCGGGCGCCGCCATCGTGCACATCCATGTGCGCGACCCGAAAACCACCAAGCCGAGCATGGATACGGCGCATTACCGCGAGGTAGTCGAGCGGATCAGAGCAAGCGGCACCGATGTGCTCATCAATCTCACCACCGGGCCAGGCGCGCGCTTCGTGCACGACGACAGCGATCCCTCGAAACCCGGCCCCGACAGCGTGCTCAAATCCCCCGCGGACCGCGTGCGCCACGTGACGGAACTCAAGCCCGACATTTGCAGCCTCGACATGGGCAGCCTCAATATGGGCGACCGCGTGTTCGTCAACACGCCCCAGCACCTGCAGGCGATGGCGGCGGCGATCAAGGATGCCGGCGTCATGCCGGAGCTTGAGGTGTTCGAGACCGGTCATTTGTTGCTCGCCAAGCGCTTCATCGAGAATGGCTATGTCAAGCCGCCCGGCATGTTCCAGATTTGCCTCGGCATTTCCTGGGGCCAGCCGGCAACCACCGAGGCCATGGCCTATATGCGAAACCTGCTGCCGCCGGATTCCCCTTGGTTCGCGTTCGGCATTTCGCTGCACCAATTCCCCATGGTGGCTCAGACTATTCTGCTCGGCGGACATCCGCGCGTCGGATTAGAGGACAACATCTATCTTGAAAAGGGCAAGCTCGCGCCCAGCAACGCAGCCCTGGTCGAGAAGGCGGCAAAGATCATCGAGGTTCTGGGCGACCACGTCGCGACACCCATGGACGCAAGGCAAATCCTCGGATTGGCTAAAGCTGACGCCTAAAGGCTCACGTCGCTTGTGGCGAAAGAAAGCATGCAATGCCGCTTTTCACGCTCGCCGAACTTGAGAGCGCCGCTGCGACCGTCCGCGCCTTTGTGCCGCCGACGCCGGCGCATGCTTGGCCGCTCCTGGTCGCCGCGACCGGCGCCGCGGTCGTCGTCAAGCACGAGAACCACACGCCGATCGGTTCGTTCAAGGCGCGCGGCGGATTGGTCTATGTCGACGCGCTGGTGCGCGGCGGGCAAAAGCCCCAGGGCCTGGTCACCGCGACGCGCGGCAATCACGGCCAGTCGATTGCGGCTGCGGCGACGCGCAACGGCATCCCGGTGGCGATTGTCGTGCCGCAGGGCAATTCGGCCGAGAAAAATGCCGCGATGGCGGCGTTCGGCGGCGAGATCATCACCGGCGGCAAGGATTTTGACGAAAGCCGCGCCATCGCTGCCGAGATCCAACGCCAGCGCGGTTATCATTTCGTGCCGTCCTTTCACCGCGATCTGGTGAAGGGCGTCGCGACCTATGCGCACGAACTGTTCACCGCGCATGCCGCTCTCGACGCCGTTTACGTTCCGATCGGCATGGGGTCAGGAATTTGCGGCCTGATCACGGTGCGCGATCTTTTGGGGCTTTCGATCGAGATTATCGGCGTGGTCGCCGACAATGCGCCGGCCTTTGCTTTATCGTTCGAAGCCGGGCACCCGGTGCAAACCAATTCGGCGGCGACCTTCGCTGACGGTGTGGCGACGCGCGACCCGCCGGCGCAAGCGCTCGAGATCATCCGCGCCGGCGCCAGCCGCGTGGTGCGCGTCAGCGAGGACGAAATCGCGGACGCGATCCGTCTCTACTTCACGACAACCCACAATCTCGCCGAAGGCGCGGGCGCTGCTCCGCTTGCGGCGCTGATGAAGGAAAAGAGCCGCTACGCCGGCAAGCGCGTCGGACTCGTTTTCTCTGGCGGCAATATCGATATGCCGATGCTGGAAAAGGTCCTGCGCGGCGAGACGCCGACTGTTTAGGTTCTTGTTTGAGCATGATCTTTTCCGAAAACCGATTTCCACCTTTCGGGATCATGCTCTGGGACACAAAAAGCAAAACCCCGGGGTGATGAAGCCCCGGGGCGTTTGACGCCGAGTTATCGGCAATGATCAGAACTTGTAGTTCACGCCGGCGCGGAGAATGTTGCTCTTGAACGAGACATTGTCCGTGACGAGACCCGCGCCGCAATTCAGGCCGCAGTTGAACTTGCCGAGATCGACATAGAGATATTCGACCTTGGCCGTCCAATTCTGGGTGACCGCCATTTCGAGGCCGCCGCCGAGCGTCCAGCCGGCATTGGTCGAGCTCGCCGTGGCAAAGCCCGGCGTCGAAGCGCGGATGTCGCCGAACGCCGCGCCGCCGGTGACGAACGGCATGAAGCGATCGGCCGCATAACCGATCCGGCCGCGCACTGTCGACAGCCAAGTGTCGCTCGTCTTACAGCCGGCCGGGCACAGATTGGTGGTCGAGCCGCTGATGCTGGCCCAATCGATGTCGCCTTCGACGCCGAACACGGCCTGGCCCCATTGATAGTTGTAGCCGGCGGTGCCGCCGACGAGGCCGCCGGAGATGTTACGGCTGCCGGTCGAGTCCCAGGCCGAATTGCCGAACGCGCCGCCGCCGTTCAAGCCGACGTAAAAGCCGGTCCAGTTATAGGCAACGTAAGCTGGAGCGGGCGGGTAGAAGGGAGCCGGCGCCCGGCGCGCCAGGTCGGCCGCAGCAGCCGAACCCGCCAGCGCCATCAGGCCGATCAACGCAAGGCACAAACGCTTCATCGTAGTCCTCCAAAAACGCAAACCGTGGCGTAGCTCGGCGCATAGTATTCAGGAGGAAATTTTCCGCTAGTGTAGAAAAGACACATAACTATTCTTCATCATGATCGTATTGTGGCGAAAATAGACTTCGCATCGTCACTTTTATTACTAATTATGTTCTAAGATCGGCGAGAATACGATGAATGAACTGTTAATGAATAACATAATGCTGGAACTTGACTGCGCGAAAGCGCTGCGTCAGCCCGCCTGGTGCCGGTTTTTGCGAAAAGTCCGGATCAGAAGTGGTAGTTGACGCCGAGCCGCACCAGATTGGCGGCAAGCCCGTTATTGGTGCCGGTCACCGAATAGCTGCGATCGCTAAAGTCGAGATAGAGCCACTCGGCTTTTGCCGACCAATGCGGCGTGAAGCCGACTTCGGCGCCGATGCCGGCGGTCCAGGCGAAGCTCGTATGGCTCTCCGACGAGTTGCCTGACGTCTCCGCGGTCAGGCCGCCATAGGCGATGCCGGCAGTGCCGTAGACGAGGACATTGTTGATCGCGACGCCGGCGCGGCCGCGGAAAGTTCCAAACCACGGATTGGAGAACTGCCACGGCGCGAACGTGTCTTCGGCTCCGGACAAGTTGATGTCGGTCTCAAGCCCGTAGACGAAATTGCCATGCTGCCAGTTGAAACCGGCTTCGGCGCCGCCGGTGACGCCGGTCGGCCGCGTCGGGTTGTTGTCCACCGTGCCCCATTCGTAGCCGAGCGTGGCGCCGAGATAGGGGCCGGCCCAGCTATAGGCGAGCGGCGCAGGCGCCGTGTAATATTGATAGGCGGGAAGGTCTGCCGCCGCCGCGGCGCCTGTCGTCGCCAGCAAGAGTGCCGTGCCAACAGCTGCGTCGCGAAATGTCTGCTTCATCTTGGCTTCCCAAACTGCAATCGGGCGAAACGCGCGACGCCGTGGTGCGCAAGAAACGCTTTGCGGCGTCAAAGAAAGCTCTGAAGGCCGTTTGTCCGATCTGAAGAATTTATCGCGATTTTTCAGTTAAACAGTTCTGAATCCTTAAGTAGTTCCAAGTTGATATCGTTAAGAAACTGTATATTTGACAAAGCGCTGTGCTTGGCGCGTTTGCCAACCCGCCATCGCGGATTTTCGAAATATGAGTGGTCCGAAGCCCGAGATTGCGCCCGAGGTCGAGCCCGTCGAGGACAACGACGACGAGCAATCGCTGCCGCAGCCGGATGATGACGCTTCAAAGCTTGGCTTCGATGAGGAGCCGGGTTCGCTCGCCGCCGGCCGCGCCGCTATCGTTGCGCACCTCAAGCTCGCGCCATCGCGGCCGGGCGTCTACCGCATGATCGATGCGCGCAGCGACGTGCTCTATGTCGGCAAGGCGAAGAACATCAAGAAGCGCATCGCCGCCTACGCGCGCCCGACCGGCCTCGATACCCGCATCGAGCGCATGATCGCACTCACCCGCACGCTCGAATTCGTCGTCACCCGCACCGAGACCGAGGCGCTGCTGCTTGAGGCCAACCTCATCAAACGGCTGCGGCCGCGTTTCAATGTCACGCTGCGCGACGACAAATCCTTTCCCTATATCGTGATCACCTCCGATCACTGGGCGCCGCAGATTCTCAAGCACCGCGGCGCGCGCGCGCGGCCCGGCCAGTATTATGGGCCATTCGCTTCGGTGTGGGCAGTCAACCGCACCGTCAATGCGCTGCAGCGCGCGTTCTTGCTGCGCTCATGCAGCGATCCATTCTTCGAGAGCCGCACGCGGCCCTGCTTGCTCCATCAGATCAAGCGTTGCTCGGCACCGTGCACCAAGGAAATCGACTTTCAGAATTATGCGGTCCTGGTGCGCGAGGCGAATGCTTTTCTGTCCGGCCGCAGCAAGGCGGTGAAGGACGAGATGGCGGAGGAAATGGAAAAAGCGTCGGTGGCGCTCGACTTCGAGCGCGCCGCGATCTATCGCGACCGCTTGGCGGCACTGTCGGCGATCCAATCGCACCAGGGTGTCAACCCGCGCGGCGTCGAGGAGGCCGACGTATTCGCGTTGCATCAGCAGGGCGGGTTTTCCTGCGTCGAAGTCTTCTTCTTCCGCACCGGGCAGAACTGGGGCAACCGCGCGTATTTTCCCAAGGCCGATCGTTCGCTCGGGCCGCAAGAAGTCCTCTCGGCGTTTCTCGCGCAGTTCTACGACGACAAACCGCCGCCGCGGCTGATCCTGATCTCGCATGACATCGAGGACCGCGCGCTCCTCGCCGAAGCGCTCGGCACAAAATCCGGCCACAAGGTCGAGATCTCGCAGCCGCAGCGCGGCGAGAAGAAGGATCTGGTCGAGCATGCGCTCGCCAATGCGCGCGAGGCTTTGGGGCGGAAGCTTGCCGAGACCAGTTCGCAGCAAAAACTTCTCAATCAACTTGCGGAGACTTTTGGATTGCCGCGGGTGCCGCGCCGCATCGAGGTCTATGACAACAGCCATATCCAAGGTTCGAATGCGGTGGGCGCCATGATCGTCGCCGGCGTCGAAGGTTTTCAGAAAGGCCAATACCGCAAATTCAACATTCGCTCGGCCTCGCTCACCCCCGGCGACGATTTCGCCATGATGCGCGAAGTGCTGGAGCGCCGCTTCAAGCGGCTCATCGCCGAGGCGCCGCGCACGTCGTCTTCTCCCGTGCCGGGCGAGACGCAGGAGCAAAAGGGCATCGAGAACGACAAGAACAATGATGACGCCGTTTCACCCTGGCCCGATCTGGTACTGATCGACGGCGGGCAGGGCCAGCTCACCGCCGCGCGCGACGTGCTTGGCGCGCTGGGCGTCGAAGTCCCACTGGTCGCCATTGCCAAGGGGCCGGACCGCGATGCGGGGCGGGAAACCTTCTTTCTTCCCCGCCGCGACTCGTTCAAGCTGCCGCCGCGCGATCCTGTGCTTTATTTCGTCGAGCGGCTGCGCGACGAGGCGCATCGTTTTGCCATCGGCTCGCACCGGGCGCGGCGGACGCGGGACTTGCGCGAGTCGGGCCTGCAGGAGATCGCCGGCATTGGGCCGACCCGCAAGCGTGCGCTGTTGCATCACTTCGGCACGCTCAAGGCGATTGAGCGCGCCGCAGTCACCGACCTGATGCAGGTCGACGGAATCAGTGCCGAAACGGCGCGCCGGATTTACGAGTTTTTTCACGAGGCTCCGGCGGAGTGACGATTTGGACCCCGTCCCGCAAGAATGCCGGCCGCCGGTGGGCGTTCATGCGGCCGAGTGTTAGCAAAAGGCCGAAGTGACCGTCGAATAAGCACTATGGGCATAAGTTCGGCGTTAACAATGACGTGTGTAACAGGCAGATGCGCGGCTTGGCTCTGTCGGTTCCGATGCCGTGGCGCTATGGTGGTGAGATGAACTCGTCAACAACGACGACGCCAGGGACCGCAACACCCGTGGCGGCAACACCGGAAACTGGGCGGTTGCGCGCCCATCCGCTGGCGCTGCCCAATATTCTGACCTATGGGCGCATCGTCGCGGTTCCGCTCGTGGTCGGCTGCATGTTCTGGGAAAACATTTTGCACGGCGGGCTGTGGCTGCGCTGGGTTGCGCTCGGTATCTTCATCGCCGCCGGCGTGTCCGACTTCCTCGACGGCTATTTTGCCCGCATCTGGGAACAGCAATCCTCGCTCGGCCGCATGCTCGACCCGATCGCCGACAAGCTTCTGGTCGCTTCGTGTTTGCTGATGCTGGGCGCCGAGAAGACCATTCACGGCTGGTCGCTCTGGGCCGCCGTGGTCATTCTCTGCCGTGAAATTCTGGTATCGGGCTTGCGCGAATATCTCGCCGAGTTGCGCGTCAGCGTGCCGGTGACGCGACTCGCCAAATGGAAAACCACGTTGCAGCTTGTCGCCGTCGGCTTTCTCATCTGCGGCGAGGCCGGCGACGCCATCGTGCCGGTGGTGACGCAGATCGGCATCGTGCTGTTATGGGCGTCCGCGCTGCTGACGCTCTATACCGGCTGGGATTATTTGTATGCGGGTCTGCACCATCTCTATCAGGAGGATGCGTGAAGGTCCGCTACTTCGCCTGGGTGCGCGAACGCGTCGGTCTGGCGGAAGAAGATGTCGATCCACCCTCCGGCATCGCGACGGTCGCCGATCTGGTGGCGTGGCTGACCAAAAGAGGCGAGGGCTACGCTTACGCCTTCGAGAATCCCAAAGTGATCCGCGCCGCAATCAATAAAACTCATGTGCGCGCCGATGCGCGGATCGCCGGCGCAAGCGAAATCGCATTTTTCCCGCCCATGACCGGCGGCTGATTCCTTCACGACGATGGACACGATCATCCGCTTGCAGCGCGAAGCCTTCGACGTCTCAGCCGAGGCTAAGAAGCTCACTGGCGGGCGCACCGATATCGGCGCGGTGGTGACCTTTACCGGCATTTGCCGCGCCGACGAGAACGGCGAGCCGATCGCGGCGCTGACGCTCGAACACTATCCGGACATGGCCGAAGCCGAGATCGCGCGCCACGTGAAAGAAGCGCAATCGCGCTGGCCGGTCCTCGGCGTTACGGTGATCCACCGTTTCGGGCGGATCGCGCCGGGCGAGGACATCGTGATGGTGGCGACCGCATCGAGCCATCGCCAGGCGGCCTTCGCCGCGGCGGAATTCCTGATGGACTATCTGAAGACCCGCGCGCCGTTCTGGAAGCAGGTCGAGAAGGTGAGCGGCACGACGTGGGTCGAGGCCAAGAACGCCGACGATGCCGCGGCCGAACGCTGGTCAGCGCCTGTGCCGCGGCGCGAAGCGGCAAAATGATTACGCGGCGTTAGCTAGGCGTTGTTCTTGGCCGAAGGCTTAAATCGCGCCACCATGAAGTCGACGAAGGCGCGCACGTTCGGCGTCAGGTGCCGGGTCTGCGGGTAAACAAGCGAGATCGGGTCGGCGCGCGGATTGAACTGAGGCAGGACCCGAACGAGGCGTTTCTGCGCGATGGCACTGTCGAGATAATAGGTGTGGAGCTGGGCGAGACCGTAGCCTGAGGCGGCGGCATCGCACATCGAGGCGCCGTCGGTCAGCGTCATGGTGCCGTTCGGCGTCAGCGTCGTTTCGCCGTCGGCAGTCGCAAAACGCCAATCCCGAATCTGCCGGGTGTCGCGCGAGGCGAAAGCGAGGCAATTGTGATCGGCGAGATCCTTGAGCGTTTTCGGCTGCCCATGTTTGGCGAAGTAACGCGGCGAGCCCACCACATTGAATTGCGTGGTCGTCAGCCGGCGCGCGATTAAGCTTGAATCCTGCAGCGCGCCGAAGCGCACGCTGACGTCGACGCCTTCCTCGATCAGATCGATATAGCGGTCGGTGAACGTCATGCGCAGCCGCACGTCGGGGTATTCGGCCTGGAACGCGCCGAGGAGCGGCACGAGCTTGAGCCGCCCGAACGACAAAGGCACATCCACGCGCAAGGTTCCGGACGGCTTGATCTGCGCGCGCTTGAGGACGAGCTCGGCCTCGTCGATCGCGGCCAGCGCCTGGCGGCAGCGCTCGAAGAAAGCCGCCCCATCTTCGGTCAGGCTGACGCGGCGGGTGGTGCGGACGAGGAGAAGGGTGCCGACCTGGTCCTCCAGCCGCTTGATGGCGTTGCTTACACCCGACTGGGTGATGCCGAGATCGGCGGCGGCGCGGACAAAGCTCTTGCGTTCCGCCACTTTCACGAAAATCGCCAAAGTCCGCAGGTCCGGCATGGTCCGCAATCCATCACTAGAAGTGATAGATGAGATTACCACAAGCCTGATTATTCGGCCACGCCCGAAGCGTAAGTTCCTGCTTATGCGCGATGATGGCGCTCACGAACAAAAGGAGCGGGCTATGAGCTCTGCACACACAATAACCTCGGTCCCTGCGGTCAGGTACCGCGATTCCGGTCGCGGCGGCCGCTCGGGCGCGAACCACGAATTGCTGATTGCCGCTGGGTTGTTGCTGGCGGTCGTCCTTGTCGGCACGGCGTTTTTCTTCGCCTTCGCGCCCGCCATCGTCGACTTGGGCTCGCTTAACGTCACCGTGACCTGATCGGAGCGATTGCCGATAGCTGTCACCGCAGTTGGCTGATCGGCGGCGGCGACAGCTGACGCAAGACTAGATCGAAACAAGGAACAAAAACATGAGCACGCTGCATTGGATCGACCACGCCTCGCACGGACGGGAGCGCCGTGGCTTATTCGGCCTCATCGCCGTCATCGCCGAGTGGCGTCGCCGCGTGCAAGACCGGCGCGAACTCGCCGGCCTGTGCGAGCGCTCGCTGCGCGACATCGGGCTGTCGCGTTACGAGGCCTACAGCGAGGCGAACAAGCCGTTTTGGCGCGGGTAGGAACCTTTGACGGCCGCTCTTGGGCTCAGCCGTCGGTCCTTTGCCGGTGAGTCCGATAGCGGCGGGAGTTCCAAATTCTATTGGGACTAGCTTAAATGCATTCGGTGGCTGTCGTATGATCAACGACGCACCGAAACCGGGCGGTGATTGCGAAAAGGCGATTTTTCCCATGGCCGCGGCGTCGCGACCAAGGTGCCAGCCCGGGAAGAAGTGTAACTGAGCTGAAGCGGCGAGACTTACGCCGCCGCCGCTTTGCCCTTCGGCTGCACTTCGGCGGTGTAAGCGTCCATCAGCTGCTTGGTGATGCGGCCGGGCGCGAATTTCCAGTCGGCGATTTCGGCGACCGCTGTCACTTCGGCGGCGCTGCCGGTGATGAAGCACTCCGAAAAGCCCGACAGTTCTTCCGGCATGATGCGGCGCTCGATCACTTCGATATTGCGCCGGCGCGCCAGCTCCATCGCGGTTGCGCGCGTGATGCCGGCGAGGAAGCAGTCGGCGATCGGCGTGTGGATCTTGCCGTTCTTGACGAAGAAGATATTGGCGCCGGTGCATTCGGCGACGCGGCCCTGCCAGTCGAGCATCATCGCGTCGGCATAGCCGCGCTGCTCGGCGCGATGCTTGGAGATGGTGCAGATCATGTAGAGGCCCGCCGCCTTGGCGAGGCAGGGCGCCGTCTTCGGATCGGGACGGCGATATTCGGCGAGATCGAGCCTCAATCCCTTTAGGCGCAAGGCCGGGTCGAAATAGCTCGGCCATTCCCAGGTCGCTATCGCGAGATGGATCTTGTTGTTCTGCGCCGAAACGCCGAGCGCCTCGGAGCCGCGCCAGGCGATCGGCCGCACATAGGCGTCTTTCTGGTTGTTCTTTTCCAGAACCAGGCGCTTGGCGGCGTCGATCTCGGCGACGCTATAGGGAATTTCGAAGTCGAGGATCTTTGCCGAATTCTTCAGCCGCGCCGAATGCTCGGTGCTGTGGAAAATAGTGCCCCCATAGGCGCGCTCGCCCTCGAACACGGCGCTGGCGTAATGCAGGCCGTGGGTGAGCAGGCTGATCTTGCAGTCCGCCGTCGGAATGAGCTTGCCATCGAACCAGATCAGGTCGGGGCGTTCGTCAAACGGCACAGCCGTCGTACCTGCCATGGCATGCCTCCCTCGCGGGGCTCCCTTGAGTGGCCGATTCGCTGCAAATCTTGCCGGTAACGATGCACCAAACCGGCAATGCGCGGTAGGCCTTGCGCTTTTGCGTCGGGAGCGGACTCCCGTTATGGTCTGGGCTACTCCTAAAGACGCGACATCAGAACGCGCTACGGCGCTCTGCGCAACGTCCGGGGCGGCCCGGTTACGAAACGATATCGTCCTCGGAGGTTAACAACCAAATCGAAATATGTCAATATAGCTGACCTAAATGGCCGACATCACCATCGTGAGCACACCTCGTTCAGCCGCAGCGGATATCGAACCCGCCCAAGAGGCGGCCGAACCCTATTTCGACCTTATCGAGCTGTTGTTTTTCGCCTATCGCGACTTCGTCGGCGATCCCGACGAGGTCTTGGCCAAGCTCGGTTTCGGCCGCGCCCACCATCGCGTGCTGCATTTCGTCAATCGCAATCCCGGGATGAAAGTCGCCGAACTGCTCGACGTCTTGAAGATCACCAAGCAATCGCTCGGCCGCGTGCTCAAGCAACTCCTCGACGAAGGCTATGTGGTGCAGAAAGCGCCCGCCAATGACCGGCGGCAGCGGCTGCTCTATGCCAGTGCCGCGGGCGAAGCGCTGGCCAAGAAGCTTGCCGGCTTGCAGGCCGCGCGGATCAAGCGCGTGCTCGCCGAGCTCGGCCCTGATACGCGCGAGGCGGCACGGCGCTTTCTCGCCGGCATGATCGACGCCGAAGATCGCGAACGCGTGCTCCGCCTGATCGCGCATGCTGATTCTTCTGCCCGCCGGGTGCATGCGCACGGCAAAGACGACGTGTCATGACCAGCGCGGATGTAAAGGACGCCGAAAGCGCCACGCCGAATCCCGCGGACGACGCACCGCACATTCTTGTCGTCGATGACGACCGCCGCATTCGTGCGCTGTTGTCGCGTTTTTTGCTCGGCGAAGGTTATCGCGTCTCGACCGCGGAGACGGCGGCTGACGCCAGAGCCAAACTTGCCGGTCTGAAATTCGATCTGCTCATTCTCGACGTCATGATGCCGGGCGAGAGCGGCTTTGATTTCGCCCGCACCATTCGCGCCGCCTCCACGGTGCCGATCCTGATGCTGACCGCGCGCGACGAAAAGGAAAACCGGATCAAGGGGCTCGAAATCGGAGCCGATGATTATCTGGCGAAACCGTTCGAGCCGCGCGAACTCGCGTTGCGCGTCGCCAATATTCTCAAGCGCGCCCGGCCGCCGCTGGCGCAGCCCGTGGAATCGGTGCGGTTCGGACCGTTCGTCTATCACCTCCAGCGCGGCGAATTGCGCAAGGGCGAAGAGGTGATCCGGCTCACCGACCGCGAGCGCGACATGCTGCGCGTCCTGACCACGAGCGTTGGCGAGACCGTGCCGCGCCAGGCGCTTGCCGGCACCGGCGAAGCCGTCAGCGAGCGCACAGTCGACGTGCAGGTGAACCGGCTGCGCCGCAAGATCGAACGAGATCCGAGTAATCCGTTGATCGTGCAAACCGTGCGCGGCGTCGGTTACCGGCTGGTCGCGACCGCCTGAGCGGCATCATGGCGAGCTTCAAATGGCAAGCTTAGACGACGGCATCGGACGCTTGCGCAATGCCGCCGGCCAATTGGCCGACGCCGCCAATGCCGTGGCCGGCGTCTTCGCCACCGCCGTGCGTCCGGTCCTCGGCCCAATTACGGGACCTTGGGACCGCTTCGGCCGCTTCGTCAAATCGATGATGCCGAAAGGACTCTATGCCCGTTCGCTGTTGATCATCATCGTGCCGATGGTGGTGCTGCAATCTGTGGTCGCTTTTTTGTTCATGGAGCGGCATTGGAATCTGGTGACGACCTATTTGTCGTCGGCGGTGACGCAGGAGATCGCGACCCTCATCGACGTCTATAAGACCTATCCGCGGGATCCCGATCATGCGCAGCTGCGCCGCATCGCGCAGGATCGCCTCGGCCTCGTCGTTGATTTCCTGCCGGGCGCGCAATTGCCGCCGCCCGGACCGAAGCCGTTCTTCTCGCAGCTTGACGAGGCGCTGTCGGAGCAGATCAGCAAACAGATCGGCCTGCCGTTCTGGATCGACACCGTCGGCCGCTCCTCGATCGTCGAAATCCGCATCAAGCTTGACGACACGATCATGCGCGTCTTTGCCCGGCGCGCCGACGTTTACGATCCCAATTCCTGGATTTTCTTGGTCTGGATGGTGGCGACGTCGCTCGTGGTGCTCGCCATCGCCATTGCCTTCCTGCGCAATCAGATCAGGCCGATCGTGCGGCTCGCCGACGCTGCCGAAGCTTTCGGCAAGGGCCGCGAGGCGCAGAATTTCCGGCCGCGCGGCGCCCGCGAAGTGCGCCGTGCCGCGGCCGCGTTTCTCGAAATGAAAGGCCGCGTCGAGCGCGCCATCGAACAGCGCACCACGATGCTGGCCGGCGTATCGCATGATCTGCGTACGATCCTGACGCGCTTTAAGCTCGAACTCGCGCTCCTTGGCGAGACGCCGGAAATCGACGCCATGAAGAAAGACGTCGACGAGATGGCGGGGATGCTCGAGGCCTATCTCGCCTTCGCGCGCGGCGACATGGGCGAGCAGTCGGCGCCGACAGACATGGCCGCCTTGCTCGAAGAGCTCAAGCTCGAGACCGATCGCCACGGCCATCGCGCCAGCGTCAGTTTCTACGGCCCGCCGGACGTCACAGTGCGGCCGGCGGCATTCAAGCGCTGCCTCGCCAATCTGGTCAGCAATGCCGGGCGCTTCGGTTCGACCGTCGCCATTACCGGCCACCGCGATCATCGCTGGCTCACGGTCACGGTGGACGACGACGGGCCCGGCATCCCAGCGCAAATGCGCGACGACGTGTTCAAGCCGTTCCTGCGCCTTGACGACGCGCGCAATCAGGACGAGGGCGGCACCGGGCTTGGCCTCGCCATCGCCCGTGACATCGCCCGTTCGCATGGCGGCGACATAACACTTGGCGACAGTCCGCTTGGGGGGCTGCGGGCGAATGTGCGGGTCCCGGTTTAGTCATCCGTCACCCTCCCGCTGATCTAACCCGGCTTTATTGGGATTTCTGCGCCTCTACTGCCACCGCTGCTAGCATTTTGCTAGCGAAAAGTGGGTCTGGTGTGCTCATTCTGTTCGCAAGCCAGAGAAAGTTGCTTCCATAATTTCTGCCGCCCTCGCGTCGGTGTTCCCGAATAAATGGCCGTAGACCTTCAACGTAATAGTAGGCGACCCGTGGCCCAAGCGCCGGCTGATGGTCAAGACATCCATTCCCGATGCAATCAATTGTGACGCATGGGTATGGCGGAGGCTATGGAATGTGACGCCATCGATCTTCAGCGCTTGCATGAGCATTGCGAATTTTTTAGTGAGCCAACGAGGCGATCGAATCTGCCCGTCAAAGCGCGGGAATAAGAGATCGTCGTCACCGGCGCGGCCCATCCCCAAAGCTAGCCGCCGTTCCTGCACTCGCGCGATATGTGCGCGCAGCTCGTTCGCGACAGTCGGGGGCAGGGATATGGTTCGCCGCCCGTGCCTTGTCTTGGGCGGCTTGATGCGTAACCCCGCTTTAGTTTGTTCCAGCGCCCGCTCAATCCGCATCGTCCGGGCTGTAGGATCAAAGTCGCCAAGGCGAAGCGCCAGAAGTTCACCCCTTCGAGCACCAGTCGCGAGAGCTAGTTCAACAATTGGCTTCAATGTTATTCCTTGAACGCGGATGAGAACCCGTCCGATCTGTTCCGGTGTCAGGATGACGATCTCAACGTCATCGACCTTCGGTGGGCTCACAAATGCAGCAATGTTCTGCTTGACCAGTTCCCATGTACCGGCATGGCCAAGCGCAATATGCAAGAGTCGATGCACGTGATTGACTGTCCGGGCTGATAGACCGCCCCGTTCCGCTCCTTTCAGAGTTGCGGGGGTCTCGGCTGTCTGTTCATCGCCAAGCAGCTTTGCATAGAGACCCGTCAGATGAACCGGCCGAAGCTTCTGCAATTCAACTTGGCCGATACCCGGTTTGATTTGATTTTTGATTAGCTGCCCGTATCGTTCGCGGGTCTTGGGGGAAACGTTCGGGGCGGCATAGTCGAGCATCCATTTATCCAAAAAATCGGCGACAGTAATTTTCGATGAGTCGATATAATTGCCGCCATTCATTTGCTGAACGATTTTGCCGCATTCATTCTCTGCCGCCCTTTTACCTTTGCATTTGGGCAGCGAAATCCATTTGACCTTGCGCTTGCCGGTGGCCGGATCACGCACAGAAAGCACCGCATACCAGTTGCCCTTACCGCGTTCGCGTACATGGCCCTTCATTGCTTTCTCTCCTTGATACCGAGGTCTCGTCTGACATCGCTTAATGCGTAGGACTCGCGCAACCACTCCAATGCAAGCGACGGATCATCCAGGAAATCTCCTGTCGCCCTGGCCTGGGCGGCAGAGATCGGTTGGACATCTTGGATGTAACTCCAAACATCGCGAAACACATGTTTAGACATCTCGTCAGGTGACGACAGAAATTCGCGCCAAGTTTCGTGCACGGCTGCCTTTTCCAGATGTTCTTGAAGTTTATTTTCTTTCGGCCGCAGCTGTTCAAGAGACATTGCAAGGGCTAGCCGAAACGCCTCGAATACGGTCGCATCAGTATTCCAGTGAAATTCTTTGTCGTGTTCTTTGATCTTGATATCGCATTGCTCAGCTAGGTAGCCGACCAAATACGCCAGTGCGCGCGTCGCCTTATGACGCTCCATCATGCCTTCCCTATGGAAGGATTTATGCAGCCGGCCCAGCATCTCTTGGCTCAGGCTGTTTCCATTTTTC